>DATCPC010000095.1:0-12850 GCA_036564355.1 Gemmatimonadaceae bacterium
GGCCTGAGCCGCATCGCCTCGCGCTCGCTGGCCGAGCCGATCGGCGCGCTGCGCGTGGCGGCGCTCGCAATCGCGCGCGGCGATCGCGAGCCTCCGCTCGCCGCGCGCGCGCCCGACGAATTCCAGCCGGTGTTCTCCGCCTTCCGGCGAATGGCCGCCGATCTCGGCGAGAGTCGCGCGGCGCTCGAATCCGCGCAGCGCCGCACCGACGCCATCCTGCGCAACGTCGCCAGCGGCGTCGTCGCGCTCGATGCCGACGACGTCATCACGCTCGCCAATCCGCGCGCCGAGTCGATGCTCGACCGCGCCCTTCCGCCCGGATCGAAGGCGGATCGGTTGGGCGAGGAGACGGCGAGACGGCTGCGCGCGTTCGCCGAGAGCGCGCAGGAGGAGGAGGAGTTCGAGCTCACGATACACGGACGCCAGCTGCAGGCGCGGCTGACGCGGCTCTTCGCCGGGCGCGGCGGATCCGTGCTCACGCTCGACGACATCACCGAGCTCGCGCGCGCGCAGCGCGTGCTCGCGTGGGGCGAGATGGCGCGGCAGGTGGCGCACGAGATCAAGAATCCGCTCACCCCGATCCGGCTTGGCGTGCAGCACCTGAAGCGCGCGCACGCCGACAAGCGCGCGGACTTCGACACGATCCTCGAGACGAATGCCGAGCGCATTCTGGCGGAGATCGACCGGCTCGACGAGATCGCGCGCGGCTTCAGCCGCTACGGAATGGGGCCGTCGGAGCTGGAGCTGGCGGAGCCGCTCGATGTGAGCGCGGTCGTGCGCGATGTGGTGGAGCTCGAGAAGCTCGGAGAGGGGGGAGTCGACTGGCAGACGGCCGGCATCGCGACGGTCGTGATGGCGTACGCGCGCGAGGACGAGTTGCACGAGGTGATGCTCAATCTGCTGGAGAACGCGCGCTTCGCCGGCGCGTCGCGAGTAGAGGTGCGCGTGGATGGCAGCGGGGATCGAGTCGCAATCGCCGTGCGCGACAATGGCGGCGGCATTCCCGCGAGCGTGCAGCTGCGGCTGTTCGAGCCGCATTTCTCGACGCGCACGCGGGGCAGTGGGTTGGGGCTGGCGATCAGCCGGCGGCTGGTGGAGAGCTGGGGCGGCGAGATCGCGATTGCCAGCGTCGAAGGCGAAGGCACTACCGTGCGCATCGTGCTGCGAGGGAGCGGTGCATAGCGCGCCCTCGCGCAATCGCGCCCGGTTATGTTCAATACCATGACGGCGACGCTACTTCCCGCGGACATCGGCGACGAGACCAACGCGCGCATCCTCGCGATCTCGGAGGATCGCATCGCGGGCTTTCTCGAGGATCCGTTCGCTGAGATCGCGCGGCTGTCGGGAGTCGAGGAAGAGGTGGTGCACGCGCGCATTCGCGCGATGCTGCGCGCGGGCACGATCAGGCGCGTGCGGCAGACGCTGATGGCGACAAACCTCGCACCCGGCGCGCTCGTCGCGTGGCGCGTGCCCGAACAGAAGCTCGAAGCGGCGTTCGAGTATTTCGTGCGCGACGATCCGTTTTCGGGGCACGTGGTGATCCGATCGACGGACGGCGCGACGCCGGGGTCGAGCTATCGGCTCTGGACCACGCTCAAGGTTCCGCAGGGTTACTCGCGCGCGAAGCACTGTGCGCTGGTGGGCGAGCGCGTCGGCGCCGAAGCCTTTCGGGTGATGCCGGCGAGGCGGCTGTTCGCGCTCGGCGTCGGCCACGTGCGGCGTCGCGGCATGACGCCCGGGTCGCGGTCCGACGAACCCGGGCGCGTGATGGACACGAACATCGTCGAGCTGTCAGAGCTCGAGTGGCGCGTGCTGGAGACGCTGAAGCGCGAGCTGACCGTCGACGAGATTGGCGCCAGGCCGTGGCGCGCGCGCGCGGACGAGGCGGGCGTGTCATATGTAGAATTCCTACACGTGGCGCGGGGGCTCGCCGAGCGCGGTGTGATCGGCCGGTTCTCGACCTTTCTCGAGCACGTCAAGCCCGGCGCCGATGGCGTGCGCGTGACGCGCTACAACGCCCTCTTTCACTGGCGCGTGCCGGTGGGGCGCGAGATCGAGGCGGGTAAGGAAGTCGGACGCCATCACATTCTGACGCACGCGTATTGGCGCGAAGGCGGCAGCGAGTTCGCGAACGTGAATATCATGGCCGTCGCGCACGGCACCGACAAGCAGCTCGTGCTCGATCACAAGGCGGCGATCGATGCGCACCTGGCCGAAGCGGGGATACCGGTGAGCTATACGAACGTGTTCTGGGGCGGGCGGAGCGAGATCAAGCCGTCGGAGATCGCGCCGAGTGCATATGTTGCGTGGCTGCGGTCGCTCGGAGTCGATCCGGCCACGATGCGCGCCGATGCGGACGAGGAGCCGAGCGCGGCGTGATGCGGCTCGGGGTGCGGGCGCTGGTGGTGGGTGGCGCGCTGATCGTCGCGTGCCAGGATGCGAGGGATGCGCGCGCGTCGAGGACCACCGACTCGGCTGCGATGAAGGCGAGAGCCACGGAGCTTCGCGTGGCGGCAGCGGCGAGGGATTCGGTGCCGGGCTTCACCGTTCCGGCGCAG
The DNA here is from genome assembly GCA_036564355.1 of Gemmatimonadaceae bacterium. Lineage (GTDB taxonomy): Bacteria > Gemmatimonadota > Gemmatimonadetes > Gemmatimonadales > Gemmatimonadaceae > FEN-1250. Next base: position 2,559 of record DATCPC010000095.1, read on the forward strand.
TGCGCGAGGGGGTCGTTGCCCGTGCCGCGGAAGCCGGCTGGCGCGGTCGTTGCGAAGCGCGCCCGGACCGACTCGCTGCGGATTGCCGGCGCGGGCGCGGATACGGTGCACATCGTCGCGGGATGGCGGGACTCGGCGGGCGGCGCGGGCGGCGCGCACGTAGAGTCGGCGGCGACGCGCGCGGACACCGCCCGCGCTGACACGACTCTGGCGCGCGCCGATAGCGCGGCGCCGTCGCCCGCACCGAAATCTCCGCGCGCGCTGCGTGCGGACTCGATCGCGCGCGCGAGGGCCAAGCTGCGCGCCGACTCGCTCGCGGCGATCGCGCAGCAAACCGACTCGGCCGCGACACGTCGCCTCGCCGGCTCGCTACTCCCCGGGTGCCGCATCGTCGCCTACTATGGAAATCCGATGTCGAAGCGGATGGGCATCCTCGGCGAGATCAAGCCCGACTCGATGCTCGCGCGGCTCGCGAAGCAGGCCGCGGCGTACGCGGCGGTGGACAGCGCGCGACCCGCGCTGCCGGCGCTCGAGCTGATCGCGACCGTCGCCCAGGCCGGCCCGGGCAAGAGCGGGCAGTATCGCGCGCGGATGCCCGACACGCTGATCGCGCGCGTGATGGGGTGGGCCGAGGCGAACCACTATCTCGTGATCCTCGACATCCAGACCGGGCGCAGCACCGTCGCGTCGGAGATGGTACCGCTCATGAAGTATCTCGCGCGGCCGTACGTGCATCTCGCGCTCGATCCCGAGTTCTCGATCGGCGCCACGAAGATTCCCGGAAAGGTCATCGGCCGAATGGACGCCGCGGACGTCAACGTCGCGTCATCGATGCTCGCGGCGCTCGTGGACTCGCTCAAGCTGCCGCCGAAGATACTGATCGTGCACCGCTTCACATCACCGATGCTGTCGAACCATCAGAAGATCAAGCTCGATCCGCGCGTGCAGATCGTGATCGACATGGATGGCTTCGGGCCGCCCAGGCTGAAGTACGGTTCGTACAAGGCGTACGTGCACGACCGGCCGGTGCAGTACGCGGGATTCAAGCTGTTCTACAAGAACGACAAGCCGATACTGACGCCGGCTCAGGTGATGGAGATGGACCCGGTGCCGCTGTTCATCATGTATCAGTAGAAGCTCCGCGGCCTCGCTCTGACGCGATCGTGACAGGCCCGCACTGGCGATTTGTATTAACGCGTACATTTTGGGTGCACCCATGCGACGAACGCCGATCCGCTGATCGACCCCTCGATCAACTGCTGCAGACGCGCCGCTGAGTCACATTCAGAGCGGCCTCAGGTGCCGCACGGAGCATGCCCCATGACAACGACCGCAACCCCCACACCCGCCACATCGATGGCGGTCAATCCCGCGACGATCACCGAGCACGAGCTGGCCGAGGTCGACCGCGCGAATGCGACAGGCCTTCAGCCCATCGTCTTCGTGCACGGACTCTGGCTGCTACCGAGCAGCTGGGATCGTTGGGCGAAGCTGTTCGAAGACGCTGGCTACGTCGCGCTGACTCCCGGATGGCCGGATGATCCGGATACCGTGGAGGAAGCCAACGCGAAGCCGGAGGTGTTCGCGCACAAGACCATCGGCCAGATCGCCGACCACTTCGACACCATCATTCGCAAGCTGCGCAGGAAACCGGGTGTCATCGGTCACTCGTTCGGCGGTCTCCTCGCGCAGATTCTCGCCGGTCGTGGACTTGCCGCGGCAACGGTCGCGATCGATCCGGCGCCGTTTCAGGGAGTGCTCCCGCTTCCGATCTCCGCCTTGAAGTCCGCGTGGCCTGTGCTTGGGAATCCGGCGAATCGCAATCGCGCCGTCCCACTCACGTACGAGCAGTTTCGATTCGGCTTCGCGAATGCGGTGAGCGAAACGGAGGCGAAGGAGCTTTACGAGACCTTCGCCGTTCCCGCCTCGGGAGCTCCGTTGTTTCAGGCGGCGACCGCCAACCTCAATCCGTGGACAGAGGCGAAGGTCGACACGGAGAATCCGGAGCGAGGGCCGGTGCTGATCATCAATGGCGAAAAGGACAACACGGTGCCGTGGGCGATCGCGCACGCGTCGTTCAAGCGTCAGGAGCGCAACAAGGGAATCACCGAGATCGTGGAGATTCCCAATCGGGGACATGCGCTCGTCGTCGACAGCGGCTGGCGTGAGGTCGCCGACAAGGCCCTCGGCTTCGTAAAGCGTTTCGTCTGAACTTTCTCCTACGTGTGGTAGGATCTGCTCTGCCTACCACACGTGTTTCGGACGATCCGCTTGCAACGCGTCGGTAGATCCGCTGTTTACGGCAGCCGCCGGCGAAAGCGAGTATCGAAGATCTCCACTCCCCAGATCTCGATCGTTTGGTCGACGCCGTCGGGACGCCAGCCGTCGATGCGATAGAAGCGCTGCGCGCGATCGTTGCCGACGAGCACCCAGAGTACGGCTTCGGTGAAGCCGAGCGAGTGTAGCCGCGCGCGGGCCTCCGCGATTAATCGGCGTCCGATGCCGAGGCCCCACGCGGCTGGATCGACGTGCAGCGCGAGAAGCTGGCCCGTCTGTGGGTTGGCCTCGCGGCACGGCCCGACGGTGGCGAATCCGCACACCACCCCATCGCGCACGGCAACGATGGTCGAGGGAAGGATGGGGTCCGAGGCGCCGAGGTCATAGCGCGCGGCGCGGTCCTCCGGGCGCAGCGCGTCGAGATAGTCGTCGGCGATCAAGCCGCGATAGCCTTCCTGCCAGGCGCGCACGTGCACGGTGGCGACGGTGAGGGCGTCATCCGGCATGGCGCTTCGTATGATCAGCATGGATCCATGGTGGTCGCGAGGCGAGTACGGACGGCGAGTACGGGCGGCAAGCGCGGACGGCAGGGATGCGGGGCGCGGCTGGCGGAAAATAGCTTGCGATGCGCATCGCCGCTTCATATCTTCGCTCCACTTACCTGTTCAGTGGAACAGGTATGGCCTCGGCGCAAACCCTCCAGCGACTCAGGGTGTCCAACCACCATGAACAAATCGGGATCCGATCTCATCTACGGCACCCTCAACGTCCTCGTCCTCAAGACGCTCACCTGGGAGCCGATGCACGGCTACGCCATCTCCAACTGGCTCCGCGAGCGCTCCGGCGGCACGCTCCAGGTCGATGACGCCGCGCTCTACAAGTCGCTGCACCGGCTGGAAGCGCAGGGCGCCATCGACAGCGAGTGGGGCGTCTCCGAGAACAATCGCCGCGCGAAGTTCTACCGCCTCACCGCCCTCGGCCGCCGCCAGCTGCGCGATGAGCGCACCGCGTGGATGGAATTCGCCGTCGCGGTGACCCGCGTGCTGCGCACGGCCTGAGCGATGCCGCCGCGCCCGAGCAGACCGCGCGTCTTTCGACTGGCGCTCTTTCGTCGCTCCGCGGCGGCAGTGGAAGAGGAGTTCGCGTTCCACCTCGACATGCGCGCCAACGAGCTCATTTCCGCCGGCATGGAGCCCGAGGCGGCGCGCGCGGAGGCGCGACGCCAGTTCGGCGACCTCGATGACGCACGCCGCTACTGCAAGCGGCAGGACGAGCAACGGGAGAGGCAGACGATGCGAAGCGAGTTACTGAGCGAGCTCACGCAGGACGTCACCTTCGCCGTGCGCACGCTGCGGCGGGCGCCGGGATTCACGTTGGTCGCCGCGTTGACCCTCGCGATCGGCATCGGCGCGAACACCGCGATCTTCAGCGTCGTCCGCGGCATTCTCCTGCGCCCACTGCCGTTCGCCGATCCGTCGAGGCTCGTCATGGTCGCGTCGACGTACCACGGCGATCGCACGACGTCGTCGCCCGCCAACGTTTACGACTGGCGTGCGCAGAACCATTCCTTCACGTCGATGGTTGTGCTCACCGGCCACTCGGCCGTGCTCACGGGCTCGGGAGATCCCGAGCAGCTTCGCGGATTCGACGTTAGCGGCGATTTCTTCTCGATCCTGGGCGTCACCGCCCTGCAGGGGCGCGCCGTGTTCTCGCAGGAGGACACCGCGTGGAAGGGAACGAAGTCCGTGCTCGTGAACGAGTCGCTCTGGCGCTCGCGCTTCGGCAGCGACCCCAAGCTCGTCGGCTCGATGCTCACCTTCGACAACGAGCGGTATCGCGTCGTCGGCATCATCCCCGCGCGCTCCGCGTGGCCGACCAAGGCCATGCTCTGGTTTCCGTTCACCTACGATCCCGCGGAGCTCCAGAGCAGTCGCGGCGCGGTCTGGCTCAACACCGTCGCGCGATTGAAACCGGGCGTGACCGTCGCGAGCGCAACGGCCGACGTGCAGGCGATCTCCTCGCGTCTTGCGCAGCATTATCCGAATGACGACGCGTATCTCGGCTCAGAGGTAGTGCCGATGCACGAGTGGATCACCGGCAAACTTCGGCTTCCGCTCCTGGTGCTGCTCGGCGGCGTCGCGTTCGTGCTGCTAATCGCGTGCGCGAACGTCGCGAATCTGCTCCTCGTGCGCGGCGTCGCGCGCGAAGGCGAGCTCGCCGTCCGCACCGCACTCGGCGCCGGCCGCGGCAGGCTCGTGCGGCAGCTGGTGACGGAGAGCATGGTACTCTCGCTCGTCGGTGGCACGGTCGGATTTCTGTTCGCGATCGTGGGCACGCGGCTCCTCGTGGCCGCCGCGCCGACGAGCATTCCTCGACTCGATTCCATTCGCGTCGATGGCGGCATTCTCGCCTTCACGTTGGCGATCGCCGCGATCACCGGCGCGATCTTCGGCCTCATGCCCGCGCGCCAGATGCTGCGTCCGGACATTTCGAGAACGCTGCGCGAGGGCGGGCGCGGCGGCGGGCAGCGTGCCGGCAATCAACGAGCGCGTCGCGCGCTGGTGGTCGCCGAGGTGGCGCTGTCGGTCGTGCTCCTGACGGGCGCGGGGCTTCTCATTCGGAGCTTCTCGCGTTTGATGAACGTAGACCCGGGCTTCCGCACCGATCACTCGATCTCGTTCACGCTCAGCCTTCCAGAAGTGAAGTATCAGTCGCCCGAGAAGCAGGCGGCATTCATGCGCAACGTGATGGACCGGATGCGCGCACTGCCTGGCGTGCAATCCGCGGGTGCGGGACTTGGCATGCCGCTCTCGAACTACGGTAGAAGCTCGAGCTTTACGGTTGCGGGACGCGCGCCGGTCAAGCCGTCGGATGAGCCCGACGCGGAATTGCGCATCGCGACGCCCGACTATTTCCCGACGATGGGGATTCGAATCGTTCGGGGACGCGGCTTCACAGCGCAGGACGACGCCGGAGCCGCGCGCGTCCTGCTGATCACGGAAGCCGCCGCGAAGAAATTCTTCCCGAACGAAGATCCGCTGGGCAAGCACATCAAGTTCGGATGGAGCCGGGACTCGGTGCGTCTCGAGGGCGATATCGTCGGAGTCGTCGCGGACGTGAAGCAATCCTCGCTCGCCACCGCGACGCTGCCGCAATTCTGGGTGGTGTTCGATCAATGGCCGATCTCGGATGTGACGGTCGTGCTTCACACCGCACGCGCCATGGAGTCCGTCGCAGCCGACGCGCGCCGAGCGATCGCCGAGCTCGACCCCGATCTCGCCGTCGCCCACGTCACGACGCTCGAGAACGTCGTCACCGATTCGGTGGCGCAGCCACGATTCTACATGATGCTGCTGACGGCGTTCGCGGTTGTGGCCATTCTCCTCGCGGCCATCGGGATCTACGGAGTGATCGCGTATCTCGTCGGGCAGCGCGCGAGGGAGATCGGCATCCGGATCGCGCTCGGCGCGTCACCGTCCCGCGTCGTGAACCTGGTCGTGCGCGAGGGTGCGGCGATGGTCGCGGTGGGGATTGGTGTGGGAGTCGTCGGCGCGATCGCGCTCACGCAACTGATGCGGGCGCTGCTGTTCGACACGAAAGCCACCGATCCGGCGACATACATTCTCGTGACGCTCGTGCTCGCGATCGTGGCGCTCGTCGCGTCGTCGGTGCCGGCGCTGCGCGCGGCGAACGTCGACCCCGCGCTCACGATGCGAACGGATTGAGAGGCGTGGGCGCGCGACTGCCGGGTCATCCGAGCGCTGCTGCTCCCGCGATCAGAAACAACCCTGCTCCGACGACGACGGCTCCGATGGCCCGCGCGACGCGCTCACCGGCCGGCGCGAGACGTTCGACCGTGATGGCTGCCGTCACGACAGCCATCGCGCGCAGATTCATGAACCCGATGACGAGGAGAATCGCCGTAAGGCCGGAAGAGCAGTAACTGCAGTGGAGGCCGAGGCGCAGGCCATGTCGCCAGGCCGTGCCGGCCTCCACCGGCAACGTGCGGTCTCGCCCCGGTGCCTCTCGGCAGCAGACAAGGTGATGTGCCTTCCACGCGGTGCACTGGAGCGCGCCGGCGATCAGCACGACCACACCGATCGCGATCGGAACGGCGCGCGCCAGCGCCGGCCTCTGCATCTCGACCGCCGCCAGCACCACGCCAATCGAAAAGGCAGCAACTCCGAACAAGATCCACACGAAGAAATACCCCGCGCCCACCAGAGCGGTCAGTCGACCGAGCCGTGTCTCGCCCGTCGTGCCGACGGACTGGCGGTAGCGCCACAGCATTGGCACCAGGGATGGTAGCATCATCACTACCATCATCACGACCCACATGCCGAGGAACGACGCGGCGGCGCCGGGCCATGTCTGCCCGGGCATCCGCATCCACACCATCGACATCGTCCAGCCGCCGGGCATCGGCATCTCGCCCATCGCCTGCATGGACGCGCACCAGAGGATCGTCACAACCGCGCTGGCGGCGAAGAGCAGCGCCGAGACGCCGATGAAGGCGCGCTCGGACGCTCGCTCGGAGGCCATGCGTGGCGAGATCTCCCGTCTCCGCTGTTGCGCCAAGACAAGCACGACGTCGCTCAGCGCTTGTCGTACTCGTCGTGGCGGCGCCACCAGACGCCGTTCTCGTTGCGCCCTTTGGGTGCGCGGTCGAGCCACTGGTACATGCCCCAAATGCCGTCGACTCCGCGCGCATAGGAGGAATAGGTGTGGTAGACGACGCCGTCCTCGAGCACGAACGCGCTCACGCCCGGTCTCTGGCGCGTGTACGCGTTCGCGTCGGTTCCTGACATCGCCGCGAACTGGGCGACTGGCTCCGGTATCTGCGTCTCGTCCATCGCGTGGCCGCCACGCCGATAGTTGTATTCGATGACGCCCTCGCGCTGTTGCTCCTTTGTGAACGAGACGTTGAAGTCGAAGTTGAAGTCGCTGTCGGTCGAGGACGCCCACGGAAACGTCCACCCCATCCGCTCCTTGAACGCCTGCAGCTTCGCGAGCGGCGCCAGCGACACCGCCGAAAAGGCGACGTCGTGATTCTGCAGGTGGACGACGATGCCGTTGAACCCGTCCGCGATCGATGAGCAGGACGGACACCCCGCCTTGTAGTCGGGCCCGAACATGAAGTGGTAGACGAGGAGCTGCGAGCGCCCTCCGAAGAGATCTGCCAGCGAGGCGCTTCCTTCGTCGGTCTCGAATCGGTACTCCTCGTCGACACGGACCCACGGCAGCTCCTGCCGTCGCCGTGCAACGTCGTCGCTGCGCCGCGTCAGCTGCTTCTCCTCTTCGAGCAGCTCGAGCCGCGCCTTCAGCCACTCCTCACGTGTTCCAGTCATGTGACTCGTCATCGTTCTTCTCTCCGTTGAGTGTCGTTTGCCGTTCGTACCGTTCTCGATACGACGTGCTGCTTGTTGGTCGTGAGATAGATTAGGACCGGCCATCGAACAGGTGTGAGTGACAATCGTGGCGCGAATTAGTTGGACTCGATAATCACGGCCGCGGCGCGTGCGCTCGCGGCGGGTGATCCCCTCGGCGCACTGAACCGTGTCGCCTTGCGCGACGACGCGCCTGCGCTCGCGCTTCGAGGCATCGCGATGGCGCAGCTCGGCGATCTCGTTCGAGCGAAGGCTCTCGTGCGACGTGCTGCGCGCGCCTTCGGACCGAGAGAGGCCGTGGCTCGCGCGAGGTGTGTCGTCGCCGAGGCGGAGATCGCGCTCGCCTCGCGCGACCTGGGCTGGCCCGCTAAGGCGCTCGACGCAGCGCGGGCGACGCTCGAAGAGCACGGCGATTTGGTGAATGCTGCGTATGCGCGCTATCTCGAGGCCCGGCGCCTCCTCCTGATCGGGCGCCTCGACGAGGCGGAGCGTACGCTCTCAGAGCTCGACCCCGCGCCTTTCCCGCCGGCGTCGAGGGCGGTGTACGAGCTGACCGTCGCGGGGATCGCGATACGACGCCTCCGGACGAAGGCGGCGCGCGCTGCACTCGCTCGGGCCGAGCGCGCCGCGCGCGACGCAGGTATCCCTGCGCTGACGGCGGAGGTCGATAGCGCATCTCTCCTGCTGAACACGCCCGCGGCGCGCCTGATTGCGAGTGGCGAGGAGCGCCTCCTCCTTCTCGATGAGGTCGAGGCGTTGCAATCATCGAAAGCGCTCGTCGTGGACGCGTGCCGCAATGTCGTGCGCGACTCGCGCACGGTGGTCTCGCTCGCAAGGCGTCCGGTTTTGTTCGCGCTCGCACACGCGCTGGGCGAGGCGTGGCCCGGAGACGTGCCGAGGGACGTGCTCCTTGCGCGGGCGTTCGGAGCGAAGCACGTCGATGAATCACATCGCGCACGCTTGCGGGTCGAGATCGGACGGCTTCGCGCGATGCTGCGGACGGTGGCGGGCGTGAGCGCGACGAGGCGAGGGTTTGCGCTGGCGCCGCGCGGCGAGCGCGAGGTCGTCGTGCTGGCGCGTCCCGTCGAAGAGCGGCATGGGGCGGTGCTCGCCTTCCTTGCCGACAGTGAGTCGTGGTCGAGCTCGGCCCTCGCGCTTGCGCTGGGCGCCAGCCAGCGCACCGTGCAGCGTGCACTCGACTCGCTTGCGGCAGCCGGGAAGGTGCAGTCGTTTGGTCGCGGGCGAGCGCGTCGATGGGTGACCCCGCCCGTGCCGGGATTCACGACGACTTTGTTACTCCCCGCACCACTGCCGAATGACTAGGATAGAAGCATGACTCGACTGGCGGCCGCCGAAATTCTCCGTGAGTACGGACCCTTTCCGGGTGTTGACCACGTGCATGGAGTGACGTTTGACGGAGAGCACGTCTGGTTTGCGTCCGGAGGCAAGATGAACGCCCTCGATCCCGCGACCGGGAAGACCGTGCGCTCGATCGATGTCGCCGCGCATGCAGGAACGGCCTTCGACGGCGAGCACCTGTTTCAGATCGCCGAGGATCGCATCCAGAAGATCGATCCAAAGACCGGCCGTGTGCTCGCCACGATCCCGGCGCCCGGCGGCGGTGGTGACTCGGGGCTCGCGTGGGCCGAAGGGTCGCTTTGGGTGGGGCAGCATCGGGACCGGAAGATCCATCAAATCGATCCCGAGACAGGAGCGATTCTTCGCACCATCGAGTCCAACCGCTTCGTCACCGGAGTTACCTGGGTCGACGGCGAGCTCTGGCACGGTACCTGGGAGGGTGACGAGAGCGATCTGAGGCGAATCGATCCTCGAACCGGAGAGGTTCTGGAGAGACTCGAGATGCCGCCCGGCGTGGGAGTGTCGGGGCTCGAGTCCGATGGCGGCGATCGGTTCTTCTGCGGTGGAGGAAAGAGCGGGAAGGTGAGAGCCGTCCGGCGGCCCAGGCGAGTCTCCGCGGCGGGCAGCGGTTCCAAGAAGAAATAGCGGGCGCCGCGTCGCGCGCCCGCACGAAAGGGCGCGATGACGTAGAGAGCACCCTGCGTGCGCATGCTCTTCCGATGCTTGCCGCCATCCACTCCGCCGCCGTTCTCGGGATCGAGGCCTACGACGTGACCGTCGAGGTCGACGCGGCGCAGGGGTTGCCGCAGTGGACCATCGTCGGACTCCCCGCGGGTGCCGTGAAGGAGAGCCGCGAGCGCGTGGGCGCGGCGCTGGTGAATTCGGGCTTCGTGGTGCCGCCGAAGCGATTCACGATCAACCTTGCGCCGGCGGACCGACGGAAGGATGGCACGGCGTTCGATCTCCCGATCGCGCTCGGTATCCTCGTGGCGACGGGGCAGCTCCGCGCGGAGACCGTCGCGAGGATCGTCGCGGTGGGCGAGCTCGGTCTCGACGGAACGTTGCGCGCGATGCGCGGCGCGCTGCCGATCTCGCGCCGCGTCGCCCAGCGCATCGGCGCGGGCGATACGCCGCGCACGCTCGTGCTCCCGCGGCCGAACGTGGCCGAGGCGGCGCTGGTGCGGGCGACGGCGCTGGCGGCGCCGGAGACGCTGCGGGATCTCGTGGCCGCGCTCCGGCGCGATGAGCTCGCGCGCGCCGAGCCTGCGG
>DATCPC010000187.1:0-11588 GCA_036564355.1 Gemmatimonadaceae bacterium
GCTGCAGCGCGTCGCCCGCGCTCTCGAGTCGCCGCGCGACGCCGCGGATCTCCGACAGGAGCGACGCGACGCCCTCGCGCGGCGGGCCGTTCGCCTCCATGCGCTCGCGCACGAGCCGCAGCCCATCCTGCAGCAGCGCGAGCTCGCGCAGCAGCGCACCCAGCGACTCGGCGAGTCCATTCTGCCACACCGGGTGCGACGCGAAATTCGCCGTGAGCCGCACCACCGGCTCGTTCGATGCCTGCAGATACTGATCGAGGTAGTCGAACACGAGCGTCGCACGATCGCGCGCGGCATGGACGGCGGGGGCGAGATTCGCCTGCAGCAGGTCGAGACTCGCGGTGCTCATCAGATCCTTCTGCGACTCGAGCCTGTGCGCGAGCGCCGAGAGCAATCCCTTGCCGCGCCGCTCGAGCCGGGCGAACAGCCGCTGCAGTCCGCGGTTCGTGACGGTGGTCCCGAGATGCGACGAGGCGGCATCCTCGAGATGATGTCCCTCGTCGACGATCAGTCGCTGGTACGCCGGGAGCACCGCGGCATCCGCCCAGTTCTGCTGCGCGCGCCGCACCGCGAGATCGCTGAGCAGCAGATGATGGTTGACGACGATCACATCCGCCTGCGCTGCGACGCGGCGAGCGGCGAAAAGAAAGCACTTGTCGAAGAACGCGCACTTGAGACGCAGACACAGATCGGATTCCGCCGCGACCTCGTCCCACAGCTCCGCCTTCGGCGGCGTCGCGAGATCCGCGAGCGAGCCGTCCTCCGTGCGCTCGGACCACGCGCGCATCTCCTCGAGCCCATCGGCCGCGCCGTCGGCAAAGAGTCCGGACGCCGAGCTGGACGCCTGCTCGAGGCGATAGAGGCAGAGATAGTTGCGCCATCCCTTGAGCAGCGCGAAGCGCACCGGCTGGTCCGTGAGCGCGTCGCGGAGAAAGGGAAGATCCTTGCCGACGAGCTGCTCCTGCAGGTTGATCGTGTTCGTCGACACGACCGTGCGTTCCCCGTTTGCGGCGGCCCAACGCAGCGCGGGCAAAAGGTAGCCGAGCGACTTCCCGACGCCGGTGCCGGCTTCGAGCAGCGCGATCCCGCCCTCGTTGTAGAGCGTCGCGATCGCGCTCGCCATCTCGCGCTGCGCGGGACGATCCTCGTAGCGCGCGAGCCGCGCGGCGATGAGTCCGTCGGGTCCGAGCGCATCGGCGACGACGCTTGCGACGATCGGCACGGTGACGCGCGCCTTCGGAACCTCGACCACGACGTAGAGATCCGTCGCCTCGTTGTCGATGATCCCGAATCCGACGCCGCCGTCGTGCAGCCGCGCGGCGACTGCGAGATCCGCATCGGACGGCTCGAGCAGCCCCGACGGATGGTTGTGCAGCAGCATCTCGCCGCGCTCGGCCACCGCGGGCAGAGCGAGCACGCTCTCCACATCGCCACGCGCGACGACACGCGCCGTGCGCACGATGCCGCTCTCGTCGACGGTCGCGACGAAGCACACCTCGCGACCGCCCGCGAGCCTGATCGCCGCACGCATCCCCTTCGCGGCGGACGGCGCGAGGCGTGACTCATCGCCGCCGTTCCCACCGCCGTACGCCGACGACGGCTCGCGAGCGGCGAGCGGCGGGCTCACGTCTTGAGCGGCTTCTTCTTCGCCGCCGGGAAGAGGACGTTATTCAGGATCAGGCGATACCCCGGCGAGCTCGCGTGCAACGAGAGATCGGTGGGCGGATTCCCGATCGCGTGCTGAGGATCCTCGGGGTCGTGTCCGCCGAGAAAGGTCCAGCTCCCCTTTCCGTAATCGCCGTGGATGTACTTCACCCACGGCGCGCCGGGCTCTTCGGCGAGGATCGTCACGCCCGGCTTCAGCGTACGCCGCATGAAGCTGGTCGTCACTCCGTAGAAATCGGGAATGACACTCCGATGATCCTGCACCAGCATCGATGCGACGGGATCGAACTTCGCGCTGAAGCCGAACAGCGTGAAGGTGCCGAGCGGCTGGCGTCGGCCGGGCACGTTCGCCTGATGCCCATCGATGTCGCTCATCGAGCTCACGTACGGCGACGGCTCCACGTGCGCATCGCGGAAGGCGAACGTGCGCGCCCAGTCGAGCTTTTCATCGGCGTGGTCGTCCATTGGCGTGCCATCGGCGAAGACGCTCGCGATGTCGACGTGCTCGCCGGCGATCGCGAGCTCGAGTGTCTCGGTGGCGCCGCACATCGCGAAGAGAAAGCCGCCGTTCTGCACGTACAACCGCAGATGTTCGGCCACGTCCTTCTTGAGCGCCGGAATGTTGGGAAAGCCGAGAGCGCGCGCGGTCGAGAGCTGGCGCTCCTGCTGTTCCGCGAACCAGGGCGCTCCGCGATAGGAGATGTAGAACTTGTTGAGCTGCCCGGTGAAGTCTTCGTGGAAGAGATGGATCCAGTCGTACTTCGCGAGCTCACCGTGCTCGACCTGGTCATCCCAGATCGGCGTGTAGGGAATTCCCGCGTACTTGAGCGCGAGCGTCACGGCATCGTCCCACGGCGGCGAGTAGGGCGCGGTATAGATCGCGATCTTGGGCGCCTTCTCGAGCGGCACGGCGTCCATGTTGCCGTTCGCCATCGTGCTGCGAATCTGCGCGACCGCGCCATCATCGAGCGGCTCGAAGGTGACGCCGTCGAGGCCGGCGCGACGGCGAATCTCCGGTGTGTCGGGGAGCAGAAAGGCGCCCCCGCGATAGTTGAGCAGCCATTCGGCGCGCCCGCCCGCGGAGAGCGCGGCGTACGTAAGTCCGTACGCCTTCAGATGATTGCCTTGTTCATCATCCATCGGGATGAGCACGTGCTGCGCTCGCGCGGAGCCCGATATGCAGAGCAATGCCGCGGTGGCAGCGATCCATGACCGCATGCGGAAACTTAGCATCCCGGCACTGCTCAGCTCTGCGGCGCGATCCCGTTTCGCGACAGCTCCAGCTCACGTCGCGCCTGCGGCAGCAGCGCGCTCTGCGGATAGGTGAGGATGAGGTGCTCGAGGTGAGTGATCGCGGCCTGATTCTGCCCGCCACGCCGCAGCGCACGCGCCCAATCGAGCTCGGCCTCGGGCGCTTCGGGCGCATCGCTCGCCGTCTCGACGATCGCGCTCCAGAGCGCGATTGCCTGCGACTCACTGTGGTGGGATTCGTAGAGCCGCGCTGCCGTCGCGAGAAGAAGTGGCGCCGCATCGCCGAGCTCGGTGGCGGCTTTCTCGAAGCCGGCCGCCGCGGCGGCCGTGTCGCCGCGCGCGAGGGAGAGGAAGGCACGCCCGGTCACGGGCGCGCTGTCCGCGCGCGTGCGGGCGAGCACCGCGAGTGCCGAGAGTGCCTCGGGCGATGACTCGACCTCGGGGCGCAGCGACTTTCGTGCGGCGGCGAGATTCCCGTCGTAGAGCGCGAGCCATCCGAGCGCATCCGCGTCGCCGGAGTCCGAGTGAGCGAGCAGCTCGCGCGCTTTCGTCACATCACCGGCGCGAATCCATCCCCATGCGAGCACGCGATCCAGCGGCGTGCGGTCCGCAGGCCGAAGGAAGCGCGCATACGCGTTCATCACTTTCGACGCCTCGGCCACGCGCCCCGTCTGGCTCAGCGCGCGCAGGTGCACCGGGACGATCGTCGACGCCGCGGTGGCCGAATCCAGCGTGCGCTCGCCCAGCGACGCGAGGAACAGCGAGCCGGTGGCATCGCCGCCGCGCAGCGCGTCGTACGCCGCACGCGCGAGCGCGCGCGGCTCGGGACTAGCGCGCTGCGCGGCCGCGAGCGCGTCGCGCGCGACGAGCCACGCCTCGACCTCCTCCGCCTTCGTCGCGAATTCGCCCCACGCGACCACCGCGGCGCTGTCCGGCGAAAGTACGCGCAGCGATTCCCATCCGTCGCGCGGCGTTCCCCACATCAGCTGCAGCGAGGCGAGCACGCGCCGCGCGGACACCGTCACCGGCGACGCCTCGAGCGCCTTTACTATTCCCGCACGCGCTGACACCGGCGCCGACACGAGAGAGAAGGTCGCGGCCTGGTCGAGATACGCGTTCGTCTCGACCGCCTCGCGCCACGACTGCGCTGCGAGATCCCACATCCCCATCGCCGCGCGCAGCTGCGCGAGCTCGTACTCGAATCCGCGCCCCGTGCCGACGTCCTTCTGTGCCTGCCGCAGCACGCTGTCCGCCGCTCGCGTGTCCCCGTCGGCGATGAGCATTCGCGAAAACTCGCGCGCGGGCGTCGCGTCGCCCGGCGAATCGTGACGCCAGCGCTCGAACGCATCGCGCAGCTGCGCGCGCTGGCCGAGCGATCTGAGCGTGCGGAGCTGGGCCTCACGTAGCGGTGCGAGCTGCGGCTTGGCGGCGATCGCGCGCTCGACCACAGGCAGAAACTGCTCGAGCCGGCCGAGCTGCGCGTCCATGCGCTCGAGCCCGAGCAGCGCCGGCAGCGCCGCGGGATCGCGCGCGAGCGCTTCGGTGTATGCCGCAGCCGCCTCCGCGAACTGCGATTTCTGCTCGAGCGCCTCGCCGCGCGCGTACGCGTCGCCGCTCTGCGCGTGCGCGCCGGGTGCGAGCGCGGTCGCGAACGCGATCAGCAGCGCGACACGCAGCGCGTATCCGCGAAATGCGATCCGTCGTGCGGCGCGACGCATCACCCTACGGCTCCGCATTGATGCGCTTGAAATACTCCATCACCGACTGCCGCTCCTCGGCCGATAGCCCGCGCAGCTCGCTCCACGTCGGCTCCGGATACTTGAGCGCGGCGCGCCCGGTGGCATTCGTATTCGACGGTTCCGCAATCTGGGGATTCGTGGCCGACTCGGCTTCGCGCTTCCCCGTGTCCTCGCGCTCGTCCTTCTGCAGCGTCAGCCCCGCATCGAGCAGGCGGTGGAAGAGCCGCTGCTGCCGGTCGAGCAGCGACGCGTTGACGCGACCCGTCTCGAGCTGCGACGCGATCTCGCGCATCTCCTTCGCCATCTGCGCCGCGCGCGCCTCGCCCGCGCCCGCCTCATCCATGCGCTGCGCGAGGCCGCGCTGCGAGCGCGCGAGCGCGCGCCCCTGTTCGCTCCCCTGACCGCTTGGCTGCCCGCCCGTGCCGGGCATCAGCGATGCCGACTGTCCGTTCAGCGATCCCTGCTCCTTCGCGAGCTGGCGCATCTTCTCGATCATCTCCGCGAAACCGGACGCGGACGATCCATTCGCCGCGCGCTGCCTGTCGGCCATGAGCTTCGTGGCCGCGTCGTTCAGCGACTTCGCGGCCTCCTCCATCGCACCGGCGGTTTCCTGCTGCCCGTTGGGCGACGCGTCCGCCGTCTGCCTCGTCGCTTCCTGTACACGCTGCTGCGCGTCGCCGAGCGC
This sequence comes from Gemmatimonadaceae bacterium, assembly GCA_036564355.1. Classification (GTDB taxonomy): domain Bacteria; phylum Gemmatimonadota; class Gemmatimonadetes; order Gemmatimonadales; family Gemmatimonadaceae; genus FEN-1250. Next base: position 5,341 of record DATCPC010000187.1, read on the forward strand.
GCGCTGCGACTGTTGCGAGACATGCGACGACTGGCGTGCGGCGCGCTGCACTCCCTCGCTCACCTTCTCGATACCCTGCTGTACCGCGCTCTGATCCCCCTTGAGCGACGGCGATCCGCCCGCGCGCGCCTGGTCCGCGAGCGCCTGCTGCTGCCGAGCAAGCTGCATCGTCTCCTGAATCGACTTGTCGAGATCCTTGGTAAGTCCGTTCTTCCACTCCTGAATCTGCTGCTGCCGTGCGTCGGACAATTGTTGCGCGGCCTGTTCCATCTGCTGCGCGCCCTGTTCGGCGGCGGCGGCCTGCTCGGAAGATGGCTGCCCGTTCGCGGACTGCGAACGCTGCGAGCCACGCTGTTCCTGTTGTTCCTGCTGCGCGCCAGGGTCCTTCTCACCGCTCGCGCCCTGCTGTTTCTGCGCTCCCTGCGCGTCCTGCGCTCCCGCCTTCGACGCCGCCTGCTTCATCGACTCCGAGGATTGCTGTGCGTGCTGCGCGCCCTGCTTGAGCGCCTTCGGCCCGCTCTCCGCTTTCTCCTGCTGCAGCCGCTGCGCGAGCTGTTGTACATCGTTCGCGAGCTGGCGCGACCGGTCGCTCAACGGCGCCGCATCCTTCCCCGCGCCGCTTTCTGCGCGCGCCATCTTGTCCGCCGTCGTCCGCTCCTGCTTCGCGAGGTCCTTCGCCTCGTCGCGCAGCGTCTGCATCGAGCCCTCCAGCGCCGCGCGCTTGAGCATCTCCGCGCTCCGCTCGAGCTGCTGGCGCAGCGCCTGCTGCGCCCTCGCGAGATTTTCCATCGACTGGCGCGCGTCCTCCGGCGACTGCTGCCGCGTGCTCTGCTGCACATCCTCGAGCTGCTTCTGCAGCTCCGGCGTCAGTGCCTGCGCGAGCATCTGCTGCGCCTCCGCGAGCTGGCGCGACAGCGAGCTGTCGAGTGCGCCCGCAGCCTGCAGCTGCTTGCCGAGTGCCTGCGCATCCTTCTGCAGCGACTTCACCTGCTCCTGAAGCTTCTGCTGCTGCGACGCCAGCGCTTTCGACTGCTCGGCCGCGCGGTAGGACATCGCCGCCTTCTCGCCGCTGCTGCTCTCCGATGACTTGCCGCCGCTCGTCGACGTGCGATCGCGGCTGCGCGCCGCCTCGTCGGTGCGCTGCGCGAGCTGCTTCTGCTCCGCCGCCGCGCGCGTGGCGCGCGCCGCGAGGCTGTCGCCCATCGAGCGCGCGAGCTCGCGCTGCTCGGTGAGCGACGGTACGCGCACCACGAGCTCGCGGCTCACCGCGGTTTGCCGCCACGGCGAATTGTCGGTGGCAGCGATCGTAACGTGCAGCGCGTCGCCGGGCTGCAATCCGCGCACGGCGGCATCGATCGTTGCGCCACCCGACCACTCCGGAGCACTCGGCGCGGCGAGTGGCTGTTCGACGCCGGGCATCGCGGTTCCGCTGGCCAGCTCGCGCCAGCTACGCATCGTCACGCTCGCGAGGCCGTGGTCATCGCTCGCGGAGGCGCGCAGCGGAAGCTCGTTCCCCGCGAGCATCATCGTGTCGTGCGCGGGGTCGACGATCTCCACGTGCGGCGCCGAATCCGGAATCACGTCGACATCGAGCGGTGCCGGGACGTCCGTGACGGGACCGTGCTGGCCGCGCGCGATCCACATCCACCGGCCTCCGCTCGAGGCGTTCAACCGTCCCGCGAAGTTGTGACCGTCGGGCTCGAGGCGAATCGTATCCCGCGCGCTCACGAGCGCCACGGCATCGAGCACGGCGGACGCGCGACCGCGGATGACGAGCGTCGTCCCTCGCGGCACGCGCACCGTCTCCCCCGCCGGAACCGGCTCGGCGGTACGCCCCAGATACGCCGGGTAAATCGCGCGAATCGCAACGTCGCCGACGAACGGCCTGTCCGTTACGCGCACGATCACCGTGTCCGTCTGCGTGCGGCCGTCGGAGGCGACGAGCGCGATGTCGGCATCGAGCGGCCCGAGGGTGACGGATGTCGCCCCATCGCTCACATCGAGCGTGCGCTCGCTCCACGGCGCACCAGTCGCGCGCGTGTGAAAGGCAATCGCGCGACGCGAAGGCGCGAGGATGCGCAACCGCAGCGAGTCGCCGCGCATCACCTCGCGCGGCGGATCCACGATGCGGAGCGGCGGGATGAGCGCGCCCGTCCACGCACCCACCGGATGCCGCATCGCACGCCACCCATCGGGCGCGTTGCGCCGCGCCCCGCCGAGGAGCACGAGCGCGAGCATCGCCGAAACGACCGCGCCCGCGCCGGTGATGACCGCACCGCGAAGCATGGCCGGCGCAAGCGCGCCTCGGTGCGATGCGAGCGATGCGCCGAGCGCGCCCGCCGCGCGTTTGCCGAACGCGCCCTGATGCTCGACCTCGAGCGCGCCGCGAAGCGAGCCGTCGCGCAGCGCACGCTCCCGCTCGATCGCGTGCGCGACCCTCGCCGGCGACGCGGCTCGCCGCACCCTCGCCATCGTCCAGACGAGCGGTACCCCGATCGCAGCGGCGACGATGATCCACGCGATCGCCGGCGCCGCCGGCTCGGTGATCCAGCGCGCGTCGCCGAGCCAGAAGGCGGCGAGCGCCGCGAGCACCGCCGCGGCCGCGAGCGAGAACGCCGCGCCGCGCGCGCCCATCGTCGCGACGAGCCGAAAGCGCTCGCGCGCCACGAGCTCGCGCAGCGTCACGAGAGCGGGCGGCTCGTCACCGCGTAGACGAACAGATTCACGCCCATCCGCAGCGCCGCCTCGTGCAGCGCGGGCGGATCGTGATAGACCTCGGTGTCTTCCCATCCGTTGCCGAGATCGCTCGAATAGCTGTAGTACACGACCAGCCGATCGCCGATGAAGATGCCGAATCCCTGCGCCGGCTTGCCGTCGTGCACGTGGATCTTGGGGATTCCCTTCGGAAAGTCGTACACGATGTGATAGATCGGATGCGCGAGCGGCACCTCGACGAGCGGGCGATCCGGAAACACACGCGCGATCTCGCGGCGAAAGCTCGGGTCGAGCCCGTAGTTGTCGTCCGCGTGGAGAAAGCCGCCGTGTTGGAGGTACGCGCGCAACCGCACGACCTCTTCATCGCTGAAGTGGACGTTACCGTGTCCCGTCATGTGAATGAACGGATAGTCCCAGAGCCGGTCATCCATCAGCGTCACCCGCGCTTCCGTTCGCCCCACCGGGAGCGTCGTGCGCGCGCCGATCGCAGCGAGAAGATTCGGAATGCTCGACGGGTTCGCGTACCAGTCGCCACCGCCGTCGTACTGCAGCCGCGCGATCGTCAAGCGCGGCGTGCGCTCCGATGGCTCTGCCGGCGTCGCCGCCGTGAGCGCCACGAGCAACAGGGCGACGGAAGATGTCGCGAGCGAACGACGCGTAGACATGCGGGACATGGACCTCAAGGTAGCGGTACGAGACGCGTCGATCAGTCCTCTTCCTGTGCGAGCTTGTAGGCGGCATTGCGCGTGATCCCCTGCTCCGCCACGAGCGTGCGTGCCACATCCCGCGCGCTCAGCCCGCCCGCGCGCAGCGCCCGCGCCTTCTCCCGCGCCGCGCTCTCGTCCGCAATCACCGGGGGTGCCCCGGCAATCACGAGCGCGACCTCGCCCCTGGGGGGCGATTCCTCGTAGTACTGCGCGAGCGCGTCGAGCGTTCCCCGCCGCACCTCCTCGAACTGCTTCGTCAGCTCCCGCGCCACCGCGCCCAGGCGCGCCCCGCATCCGAGCGCCGAGAGATCGCGCAGCGTCGCCGCCACCCTCGGCGCCGCCTCGTACAACACCGCCGTATGTGAAAGCGACGCAATCTCCGCGAGCGCGCTCGTGCGCTCCGCTCCCTTCCGCTCGAGAAATCCGAAGAACGTGAACCGATCCGCCGAGATCCCGCTCGCCACCAGCGCCGAGAGCAAAGCCGATGCGCCCGGTATGGGTACCACGCGTACCGAGGCCGCGATCGCCGCGGCAACCAGCCGAGCGCCCGGGTCGGAGAGGAGCGGCGTGCCCGCGTCGGAAATGAGCGCCATCGACTCCCCCGCGATCATCCGCGCGACGAGCGCATCGGCCGTGCGCGCCTCGTTGTGCTCATGATACGAGAGCAGAGGCGTATCGATCTCGAATCGCTGCAGCAGCGGGCGCGAATGCCGCGTGTCTTCCGCCAGCACCACGGCGACGCTGCGCAACGTCTCGATCGCGCGCGCGGACAGGTCGCCGAGATTACCGATCGGGGTCGAGACGATGTACAGCGTGCCCGGCGCGTCGCTCATCTACACTCATGCTCCAAAAAAAACGGGTCCGCGCGCAGTGATGCGCCGGACCCGCAAAGTGCAGCCTCGAGCCGCCGCGTGGAAGCGGCGGCGACGATCAGGCGGTGGTCTTGCTCGGAGCCGCCGTGGGTGCCGCGAGGTGCTGCTTCAACTTGGCCTCATAGTCGCGCTTCGGGTGCGCGCCGAGGATCGTCTCCACCACCTTGCCGTTCTTGAAGAACAGCACGAGTGGGATGGACCGGACGTTGAATCGGATCGCCGACTTCTGATTCGAATCGACATCCACCTTCGCCACCTTGATCTTGCCCGCATACTCGACCGCCAGCTCGTCGAGCACGGGACCGATCATGCGGCAGGGGCCGCACCACGCCGCCCAGAAATCGACGACCACGAGGCCGTCGCTCTTCTCCACTTCCTTCTCGAACGTGGCATCCGTCACCGCCAGCGCATTCGACATGCTCCATCCTCCACAGCGGGCCTCGCGACAGCGCTGCCCCACGTTAAATTAATGCGCTCACACCATATAGGGAGCGCGATTCTCATGCCACCCACCGCTCGTCGTGGAGCGCGCATCGCGCACATTGGAATCGCCGTGCGCGCGATTGACGAGATGCTTCCGTTCTATCGTGATCTGATCGGCCTCGACGAGCATCCGCTCGAGAATTCCGATGGTGCTCGCATCGCAGGCCTTGCCGCCGGACCGCAGCTCGTCGAGCTGCTCGAGCCGCACTCTCCCGAATCGCCGATCGCGAAATTTCTCGCGCGACGCGGCCCGGGCATTCATCACATTTGCTTTGCCGTTGAAGATCTGGACGACACCCTCGCCCGTTGCCGGGACAAGGGGGTGCGCCTGATCGATGAGACTCCGCGCATGGGAGCGGACGGAAAGCGAATCGCCTTTCTCCACCCCGCTTCCACCGGCGGTGTGCTCATCGAGCTCACGGAAGACTAACGCGTGCGTTCGCTCGCGCGTTCCCGTGTTTCAGCGCTTTTGCTGCCGCGAGCAGAGGTCCTGGAGCGGGGCCAACTGGACGTCCAGCACGTACCACCGTTCCGACGGTCCCTGGACTACCGTGATCTTCGTTTCGCGCGTCTGCGACTCGCGCGAAAGCTGCACGGCGTAGTCGTGCTCGCCGGGCTTCGGCGTCACGTCCGCACCGATCTCGAACCTGTCGTGCGTGAGGTAACACATCATCGTGAGCTCGCGCTTCTCGAGCTGCGAGCGGTCGACAATGTCGCGGGCGGCCCCGCGCTCGCTGCCCCAGACCGACGAAAAAGCCTGAAGGTCCTGCGCACGCGCGGCGGCGAGGAACTGTTCCACGGCGAGCCGCGGCGCCGCCGCTCCGGTCATCTGCGAGCGCGAGCCCCCGCCTCCGCCGCCGCTGCTGCACGCGGCAAGGGCGATCATCACGCCGGCCGCGATCGTGCTCACCTTTAAGCGATTCACCGAATTCTCCGCTGTCGTCGTGGGCGAACCTAACAACGCGTGGCCATGCCAGCAACTCACCAGCGTCTATATATAAACGTCGACCATGTCGCGACGCTTCGCCAGGCGCGCCGCACCGACGAACCGGATCCCGTCGCCGCGGCCGCGCTCTGCGAGGATGCGGGTGCCGAAGGGATCACGGCCCATCTGCGCGAAGACCGCCGGCACATGCAGGACGACGACATCATCAAGCTCGCAAGCACGGTCCGCACGGTGTTCAATCTCGAAATGGCGCTCACCGAGGAGATGCTCGCCATCGCCGAGCGCCTGCGCCCGTATCAGGTCACACTCGTACCCGAGCGACGCGAAGAGGTGACGACCGAAGGCGGGCTCGATGTTTCGCGCGAACCGGAGAAGCTCCGCGACGGACTCGCGCGGTTGAAACGCGCGGGGGTGCGTACGAGTCTATTCATCGATCCGGATGCCCGTGCGGTCCGGCAATCGCACGCTCTGGGCGCGAACGCGATCGAGCTGCACACCGGTACGTACGCGCATCACCCTGAAAGC
>DATCPC010000185.1:0-10378 GCA_036564355.1 Gemmatimonadaceae bacterium
GATCTTCGGCGATCGAGCCGAGGCCGTAGTGCGCCGGCTCGATCGACCACTCGCTCACGACGCCGTTCCGCACTTCGAGCACGCGCGTGCATCCGAGCGGTGAGATCTCGTCCATCCCAGGCTCGCCGTGCACCACAAGCGCGTGCACGGCGCCAAGCTCCGCGAGCGCGCCAGCCATGAGGTCCATGCGCGCGGGATTCGCGACGCCCACCACCTGGCGTCCCGCGCTCGCAGGATTTGCGAGGGGACCGAGCAGGTTCATGATCGTAGGGACTCCGATCTCGCGCCGCACCGCCGCGACGTGGCGCATCGCCGGATGCATCGCCGGCGCAAACATGAACACGATGCCCGCGTGATCGAGCATGCGCTGCATCACGGTGGCCGAAGGCTGGATGTCGACGCCGAGCGCCTCGAGCACGTCTGCGCTGCCGCACCGGGAGCTGTGCGAGCGATTCCCGTGCTTCGCAATGCGCACGCCCGCGCCGGCGGCCACGAGGGCCGCCGCAGTCGAGATGTTGAACGTCGAGAACGCGCCGCCGCCGGTGCCGCAGGTGTCGACGAGCGTGGCAGCGTCGGCGACCTGGATGGGGAGCATCGCCTTGCGCAGCGCTCGTGCGCCGCCCGCTACCTCCGATGCGGTCTCGCCCTTGAGCGCCAGCGCCACGAGCAACGCGCCAATCTGCGCCGGCGTGGCGGCGCCCTGCATGATGACGTCGAACGCATCGCTCGTCTCGTGCGCCGAGAGCGAGGCGCCACCCACGACGAGCCGTATCGCGGCGACCAGTGCGTTGGGCCGCGCATCGCCTGCGGCGGTGCTTCCGGCGCTACCGCTCAATTGGCTGCACGCAAAGCTTGCTCGCGAGCTGCGCCTGCGACGCCACCAGCGAGATCACGAGCGCCAACAGTCGCACGCGCTCGACGTCCTCCTCGACGAACACGCCGCGCTGCACCCGATTGGTGAGATTGAGGACGCCTACCAGATCGTCGTGGTACACGATGGGAAAGCTGATGAAGGATCCAGTGGTGAAGTACTCGTCGCCGAGCAGCGGATGGTTCGCCGCCTGGGCGACATCGGTGACGAGGAGCGGCTCGCGGCTGAGGGCCACTTTTCCTGCCACTCCCTGCCCGATGTGGATTCGCAGGCCGTCCGCGATGTCCGGCGACAACCCCTTCGCCGCCGCGATGTAGAGCTCGTTCGTTCCGGGTGCACGCAGCATGAGCGAGCATCGCTGCGCCTGCATGTCATCGCCACAGAGCGAGAGCAGTCCGTCCGTGAGCTTGCGCGGTGCGTTGGTCGCCGCATCGAGCGCGAGCACGCGCTCGATCAGGTACAGCGTTCGAGTCTTCTGGCGCAGCGTCTCGCTCCGACGATGCAGCTCCACGTGCGCCGACTCGAGCTGTCCCACCGCCGCGCTCACCTGATGCTCGACCGCTTCCGCGCGGCGATTCGCGCGGCGGGCATCCTCCTTCGCCTGTGCGTTCTCCGTCTCCAACACCAGCATTCGCTCCGGCGTGAACCCTCCGCCGCCACTCGGCGTATTCCGCGCGACGGCGAGCGCCTGTTCGAGTGATGCGAGATGCTTGACGTACTCGCCGTGCACCCGCTGCGTGACATCCTCGAGTGTGCGCACCGCCTCGTTCCGCGCCTCGCGCTCGGCGTAGCGCGCGTACGCGAGGGCGAAGAGCGCGACGTAGGGCGCGAAGCGCTCCATCACGCGCGTACCGAAGAAGCGACGCGGCTCGTAGAGGGCGACGACGGCGGACAGCTGCCCGTCGACGCGCAGACCGCGCAGCGCGAGCAGCCCCTCCTCCTCGAGCGTGGTGTCGAGGCCGAGCAATCGCGCGTACTCGTCGGACTGATCGCCCAGATCGACGAACTGGCCGCCGGCGAGGATTTGCGTGCGGATGCGCGCCGGCAGGTGGTCGACGGTGGTGTCCGCGCGCGCGCGAATCACCTGGGAGCCGCTCGGGCTGACGCGCTCGCGGAGCATCTGATGCCGCGCGTCGTAGCCGAACAGTGAGAGCTCGGCGCTGCGATCCACCTCCGCGAGCGCCTCACCAAGCGCGACAATGGCCGCGTCGAGGTCCGACGCTGCCGCGAGCGCATGAGCGAGCGACGCGAGAGTACGAGGTGGCATTGAGGGAGCCGAGCCGTCGGGAAGAGGGGTCCGCGGAGCGTGAATGTTGAGGCGTAGGTGCCGAACTGTCAATCGTTTCCGCGCTTCACATCGCTTGACAGCGCAGGTCGTTCCGGTAACTTCCACGCATGCCGGAGCGCATGGTGCAGCTGGTGCTGCATTACGATGGCGCGGGGTTTTCTGGGTGGCAGCGCCAACCGGCAACGCGCACGGTTCAGGGAGTGCTGGAGAGCGCGCTGGAGCGGTTGTGCAACGCACCCGTGGGCGCGCTGGGGGCCGGACGTACCGATGCTGGCGTGCATGCGCGCGGGCAGGCGGTGGGAGTTCGGGTTCCCCTCCGATGGGAAGCGGCCGAGTTGCGGCGGGCATTGAACGCGGTACTGCCGGCGGATGTGTGGGTCGCCAGCGCAGTCGAGATGAGCGATGCCTTTCACGCACGGTACAGCGCCACCGGACGGAGGTACAGCTACCATGTCGGCACCGATCGGGAGGCGAATTCGCCATTCCGACGCCGCTGGGAATGGGCGCTCGAGGAACCGCTGGCGCGCGACGCGCTGGCAGATTGCGCGAACGCGCTCCTCGGCACGCACCGCTTTCTCGCCTTCGCCATTCAGGGAACCGCTCCCGCCAATGATGACCATTGCTGCACGATCGCGGAGGCGGCATGGCGTGAGCGTCCGCACGGACTTCTCTTTGAGATCGAGGCCAATCGCTTTCTGCATCACATGGTACGCTTTCTGGTTGGCACCATGATCGAGATCGCGCGCGGACGGCGTCCGCCGGCTGATTTCGCGATGCTTCTCGAGGCCGAAGACAACCGGCGAACGTCGGCGCCCGCGCCCGCGCACGCGCTGTTTCTCGACGTCGTTCGATATCCGCGCGACCTCTACCTGGGCGATACATGAAGATTCTGCTCGATACGGCGAGCCTCGAGGAAGTTCGGTGGGCAACCGACGTCGGAATCGTCGACGGGATCTCGACGGACCCGACGCTGATCTCCGAGGAAAACTCGGTCGAGGAATATCGCGAGCTGCTCGCTGAGCTCTGCCGGCAAACGCGCGGACCCGTGCTGGCACCGGTGCTTGCGATCACCGCCGATGACATCTACCGCGACGGAAAGGAGCTTGCGAGGATCGCCGACAACATCGTGGTCGAGGTGCCGGTGATCGAGGATGGTCTTCGGGCGACGGCGCGGCTTGCGGCCGACGGCATTCGCGTAACGGCGACGCTCGTGTTCAGCGTCGCACAGGCGCTCTTTGCCGCGAAGGCCGGTGCGTATTCCGTGAGCGCGTTCATGGGACGCCTGGATGACATCGGCGGAGACGGCGTCTCGCTCCTGCGCGACATTCGGCAGCTCTTCGACCGGCACCACGTCGAGTGCGAGCTCAATGCGGCATCGATTCGAACGCCGCGACATTTCGCGGAGGCCGCGGCCGTCGGCGCCGACGCGGCGGCGGTGCCTCCATCGGTGCTGCGGTTGCTCTTGGTGCACCCGCTCACCGATCTCGGACTCGACCAGTTCCTCAACGACTGGAGCAAGCACATCTCGCGGAGCCGCACGAGCCTGTGATCATGCGAACGGCCGGCCTCTCCCTTCTGGCGCTGTGCGCCGCATGTGGGGGGAGCTCGCACGATTCGCCGGCGCTGGCGGTGTCGACGGCGAGCGCAGCCACCGCGAGTGCGGCTGCCGCTGCCGAGAGCGCGCTGTCCACGCAGCGTCGCACAGCGATCACCGAGGCGGTCGCCCGCGTCGCGCCGACGGTCGTGACGGTGCAGACCGAGGTCGTCGATCGATCGACGGATCCGTTCGATGCCTTCAACGGCACGAGCGAGCGCGTGCTGCCCGGACTCGGCTCGGGCTTCATCGTGCGGGCCGACGGCGTGATCGCGACGAACGCGCACGTGGTGGCCGACGCGAAGTCGATTTCCGTCGCCCTGCGCGACGGCACGACGTATCCCGCGCGACTGCTCGGCAAGGATGAGACGAACGATATCGCCGTGCTCAAGATCGACGCGAAAGGGCTGCCGGTCGCGCCGCTCGGGCAGTCGGACGACCTCATCATCGGCGAATGGGTCATCGCCATCGGCAACCCTTACGGCTTCCTGCTGGGCAACTCGGAGCCGAGCGTCACGGTGGGCGTGATCAGCGGCACCGGGCGCAACCTCGTTGCCCGCTCGCAGGGTTCTGCGATGTACGTCGACATGATCCAGACCGACGCGTCGATCAACCCCGGGAACAGCGGCGGCCCGCTCGTGAATGCGCTCGGAAACATTGTCGGGATGAACAGCTCGATCTTTTCGCCGAGCGGCGGATCGATTGGGTTGGGGTTCGCGATTCCGGTGAATCGGGTGAAGCACGTCACCGAGGATTTGCTCGCCCACGGCACGGTGCGCCGGCCTTGGATCGGTCTGAAGCCGGAAATTCCGCAGGGGCAGAGCCAGCGCGAATCGTTGCGCGCGGGCGTGATCGTGGGCGCGGTGGTGCCCGGTTCGCCCGCCGATCGCGCGGGTATCCGCCGGGGCGACATGCTGGTTCGCTCGCGCAGCCGCGTGATCCACAACGCGTTCGACTGGGAAGCGGAGTTGCTCGATCTTCGCGTGGGTGATCAGGTGCCTCTCGTGCTGAAACGCGGCGCGCGCGACGTGCCGGTTTCCGTCACGATCGCCGATCTGCCTGAGGTGAGCGCGGCGAAGGTCGCGGTGCTCAAGGAGCTCGAGCTCGTGACGCTCACTCCGGCAATTCGCGTGGACCGCGGGATTCGCAGTCCGCGCGGCGCGCTCATCTACAACCTGAGCGAGCGCGTGTCCGACGAGCTCGGGCTCGAGAAGGGCGACGTCATCGTACAGATCAACCGCATTCCGGTGGAGACCGCGAATGCGGCCGCGCGCGCGCTCGACGCGGCCGCAGGCCCCGCGACCATCCACATGTTTTTCGAACGAGGGGGCCGTATCTACTCCACCGATTTCATGATTCGATGAGCAGCCATACACGATACACCTCGCCGCTGAGCGAACGGTACGCATCGAGGGCGATGCTCGAGCTCTGGTCGCCGCAACGACGGCACAGCACGTGGCGGAGACTCTGGCTCGCGCTGGCAGAAGCAGAGCGCGAGCTTGGCGTGCTCGACGAGCGCGGGCAGCCGGTGATCACGGACGAGGGGATATCGCAGATGCGAGCCCATCTCGACGACATCGACTTCGCGGCGGCCGGCGAGTTCGAGCGACGGTTCCGGCACGACGTGATGGCGCACGTCGAGACGTTCGCGGCGGCGGCACCCGCGGCGCGTCCATTCATCCATCTCGGTGCGACGAGCGCGTTCGTCACCGACAACGCGGACCTCGTGCTCATGCGGGAGGGGCTCACGTTGCTGCGCGCGAAGGTGGTTGCAGCCCTTCAGGCGCTGGCGGCGTTCGCGCGCCGGTGGGCTCGGGAGCCGACGCTCGCGTACACGCATCTCCAGCCGGCGCAGCTCACCACCGTTGGCAAGAGAGCGACGCTTTGGATGCAGGATCTCGTGCTCGATCTCGCCGATCTCGATCATCGCGTCGCGACGCTGCCGCTGCGCGGGGTGAAGGGAACGACGGGGACACAGGCGAGCTTTCTCGAGCTCCTTCGCGGGGACCACGAAGCGGTGCGCGCGCTCGAGCGAAACGTCGTCGCGCGCATGGGCTTCACGCACGTCCTACCGGTCACCGGACAGACGTACACGCGCAAGCTCGATGCGCACGTGCTCGGCGTCGTTGCCGGCATCGCCGCGTCGGCCGCGAAGTTCGCGTCGGACATTCGGCTCCTGCAATCGTTCGGCGAGATCGAGGAGCCGTTCGAGGACGAGCAGATTGGCTCATCGGCGATGGCGTACAAGCGAAATCCGATGCGATCCGAGCGCATCAACTCACTCGCCCGTTTCGTGATGACGCTCGAGGAAAACGCGAATCTCACGCACGGCGTGCAGTTCTTCGAGCGCACGCTGGATGACAGCGCGAACAGGCGGCTGGTGATCCCCGAGATGTTCCTCGCCACGGATGCGGTGCTCCTGCTCGTGGGAAACATCAGCGCGGGACTGGAGGTGCATCCGGCGCGCATCAGGCAACGCCTCGCGGCGGAGCTGCCTTTCATGGCCACCGAAAAGCTCATCGTCCGCATGGTGGCAGCGGGAGGCGACCGGCAGAATGCGCACGCCATCATCCGGCGCCACAGTCTCGAGGCCGGCCGCGCGCTCAAGGACGGTGCGCTGCGCAACGACCTGATTGAGCGGCTTCAGGCGGATCCGGAGTTCACGCTGTCCCCGTCGGAGATGCAGGACCTCGTGTCGGCCGAGCGTTTCACGGGGCGCGCGCCGGAGCAGGTGGACGACTTTCTGCGCGAGGTCGTGGATCCCATTTTGGCATCGGCGCCGCTTCCCGATGCCGCGGAGGAGCTGCGCGTATGACGGTGATGACGTCGAGCGCCCTGCCCCTCCGTCAGTTGGGGCGCGGCAAGGTTCGAGACATTTACGAGGTGGACTCGGACCGGCTGCTGCTGGTCGCGACGGACCGGGTGAGCGCGTTCGACGTGGTGATGCGCGAGGCGATTCCGTACAAGGGTGCGGTGCTCACGCAGATGAGCGCGTATTGGTTCGGGCGGCTGGACGGACTGGTGCCCCACCATCTCATCTCGGCGGATGCGCGCGAGATCGAGCAGATGGTTCCTGCCCTCGCTGGGCACCGAAGCTCGATTGCGGGGCGCGCGATGCTGTGCCGCCGAACCGAAGTCTTCCCTGTGGAGTGCGTCGTTCGGGGTTATATTTCGGGGTCCGCCTGGAAGGAGTATTCGCGGACGGGGACTCTGGCCGGCGAGCCGCTTCCAGGGGGGCTGCGGGAGAGCGACCAGCTGGCGGAGGTGCTGTTCAGCCCTGCCACGAAGGCGGAGACGGGCCACGACGAGAACATCACGATCGCCCGCATGCGCGCGTTGATCGGCGACGCGGCAACGGAGCTGGAGCGGCGATCGAGGATGATATACGAACGGGGGCGCGACATCGCCAAGGAGCGGGGGATCATCATCGCCGACACCAAGTTCGAGTTTGGGCGAACCAAAGACGGGCAGGTGCTGCTGATCGACGAGGTGCTGACGCCGGACAGCTCGCGCTTCTGGCTCGCAAGCGGATATCGTCCGGGAGGCACGCAGCCGAGCTTCGACAAACAGCCGCTGCGCGACTATCTCGAGAGCGAGCGCAAGGCCGGCCGCTGGAACGGTGACGCGCCCCCGCCGCCGCTGCCGAACGATGTCGTGCGCGAGACGAGCGCGCGATACCTCGATGCGTTCGCTCGCATCACCGGCTCTCCGCTCGATCTCTCGGAGCTCTCATGAAGGTCGCGCGTGAAGGAGTCTCGTTCATTCTCATCGCCTGGCTGCTCGCCCTCGGGGCCATCGCGCTCGGCGCGACGCGACACTCGCTCGGCTGGTACCTGGCCGCAGTGCCACTGCTGATCGTCGCGCTCTGGGTCGTCTACTTCTTCCGCGATCCCGAGCGCACCGGCGAGCGCGGAGACGGGCTGGTCGTCGCGCCGGCCGATGGACTGGTCGTCATGATCACCGACGTCGAGGAGCCATCGTTCATCGCCGGCGATGCGACGCGGATCTCGATTTTCATGAACGTCTTCGACGTGCACGTCAATCGGTACCCGGTGAACGGCACCGTGCGCTTCCTCAAGTACAACAAGGGGAAGTTCATGAACGCGGCGCACGACAAGGCGAGTCTCGATAACGAGCAGATGTCGGTAGGCATCGAAGCGGGCTCCAGAAGGATTCTCGTGCGCCAGATCGCGGGGCTCATCGCGCGGCGAATCGTGAACTACGCAAGAACGGGTGACTCGGCGGCGCAGGGCGTTCGGATGGGGCTCATTCGCTTCGGATCGCGGGTGGACGTGTTCATCCCGCCGGGAAGCCGCGTGCGAGTGCAGGTTGGGGAGCGTACGATCGCCGGCACCACCGTGCTCGCGGAGCTCGCGTCGTGAGGCCCCTGCCGCGTCCAGCGATGCGCCGCGCCGTCGTGCTGCTCCCGAACGGATTCACGCTCGCGAATCTGTTCTTCGGGATCTACGCGATCGTAAACTCCGCGCGCGGGGAATACATCTCCGCGGGATGGTGCGTGATACTCGGCGGCGTCATGGACGCGCTCGACGGCCGCGTCGCTCGCGCGACGCGCACGGGAAGCCAGTTCGGCGTCGAGCTCGACTCGCTCGTCGACGCGGTCAGCTTCGGCGTGGCGCCCGCGTTCATCATGTACTTCTCCGTGCTCAATCGCGACTCGTGGGCGTGGCTCGTGTGCTTCGCGTACATCGCGTGCGCCGTGATGCGGCTGGCGCGCTTCAACGTGGAACAGGGCGGCCGCGCCAAGACGCACTTCCACGGCCTGCCAAGCCCCGCCGCGGGGATGACGCTGGCGACATACTACTGGTTCACGCAGACCACGTGGTACCGCTTCGTCGATGGGTGGCCGTGGCACACCGTGCTGCCGGGCGTGATGCTGACGCTGAGCTTCCTGATGATCAGCCACGTGCTCTATCCCGCCATGCCGCGCGTGAGCATGCGAAACGTGCGGGGCATCATCGGCTCCGTGCTTCTTGTCGCGGCGATCGCAGCGGTGCTCTACGATCCGCTTCGATTCGCCTTTCCCATTCTCCTCAGCTACGTGGCGTTCGGATTGCTGCGTACCATTTTCTACGGGCTCATGGAGCGTCTGCCCACGGGCGACCCGTTGATGGACGATGAAGATGACGATGAGCCCGACGACTATTCGATTCGCCGCGAGATCGAGGTCGTCGACACGCCCGTGGGCGAGCGGCGCGGACGCCGGCGTGGGCCGAGCTTTCCGAAGTCCATACCCCGTTCGAAAGAGGAGCCCGAATGAGCCGGTTTCGCGTCGCCGTCCACATCGTCCCGCGCAAGGGCATTCTCGATCCGCAGGGGAAGGCGGTTTCGGATGCGCTCCATTCGCTCGGGTTCGACGGAGTGACGGATACTCGTATCGGGCGGCACATCGTGCTGCACATCGCCGCGCCGGATGCGAAGGCGGCCGACGCGCAGGTTCGTGAAATGTGCGGCAAGCTCCTCGCGAATCCGGTGACGGAAGACTTCGAGATCGCGGCGGTGGAGAGCGCATGAAATTCGGCATCGTCACCTTCCCCGGCTCCAACTGCGACTACGACAGCTATCACGCGGTTGCAGACATACTCGGGCTTCAAGCGGTCTATCTGTGGCACAAGTCGACGGATCTCGAGGGTGTTGACGTCGTCGTGCTGCCGGGTGGATTCAGCTACGGCGATTATCTTCGCGCGGGCGCGATCGCGCGCTTCAGCCCAATCATGCAGGAGGTGGCGGCGCACGCGCGCGCTGGCGGCCCGGTGCTCGGCATCTGCAACGGGTTTCAGATCGCCTGCGAGGCGGGGCTATTGCCGGGCGCGCTGCTGCGAAACGAGAAGCTGCAGTTCGTGTCCGACACGGTGCGCATTCGGGTCGAGAACGCCGACACGATGTTCACGTCGCGCTGCGAAGCCGGCGACGTGCTGCGCATTCCAGTGGCGCACGGCGACGGCCGCTTTACCGCGGACGACGAGACTCTCGACCGGCTCGAAGGTGAAGGGCGCGTGATCTTTCGGTACGTGAACGCCGACGGCGTTCCCGACTCGGGCTCGAATCCGAACGGCTCGATGCGCGACATCGCCGGCATCATCAGCGCCGAGGGAAACGTGCTCGGGCTCATGCCCCATCCGGAGCGCGCGATGGAGGATCTCGTGGGATCGGCGGATGGGCGCCGCATTTTCGAGTCGCTGTTGGCAAGAGTTTCGGCTTAATCTCGAGGTATTCATGAATCGCTGGCTTCTCGCGCTTTCTTTCGTGACGGTGGCGGCCCAGGCCCAGACCGGCACTGGCACGATCGACCCCGGCATGACGCGCGCACAGGTGATCGAGCGCCTCGGCAAGCCGGCCACCGTGCGCACGTATCAGGGTTCCACCTATCTGTTGTACTCGAACAACTGCGGCAAGACGTGCGGGATGCAGGATCTCGTGATTCTCGATCACGACGTCGTAGTCGACGCCGTGTTCCGTTCGCCCAACCGACACTACACGGGCACGAGCAGCTCGCCCGAAGCCACAAAGCCGAACTCGCGCAGCCAACGCAATCAGCCGCTGCAGGTTCCATCGTCCGGCGCCGCCCCCGAGAACAACGGCGCGACCACGATGCTGCCGCCGCTGC
>DATCPC010000193.1:0-2071 GCA_036564355.1 Gemmatimonadaceae bacterium
GATCTTCCTGCGCGCGGTGGGTGTGCCGTCACTCTCGCTGGCCGTGAAGGCCACGGTTGCGGGAGCGGGGCTCAACAACATCCTCGTCGCGAACAGCGGGGAAGCGGCGCGGGTCGTGTTCGTCACGCGCGCGTCGGGCGCGCCGAGTGCGGCGGTGCTCGCGGCGCTGGCGCTCGAGCGCCTGTTCGATCTCATCGGCTACATCGTGCTGATGGCGAGCGCCGCCTACTTTCTGCCGATGCCCCACGAGGTCGCGCGCTGGCGCTTCGCCGCCGTCGGCGTGCTGCTCGGGATGATCGCGCTCTTCGGGGTGTTGCTGCGCCGCTCACCGGGCATCGTCGCGGCGACGGTGTATCCGTCGACGCTCGTTGGCCGCGTGCGCACCTATCTCGACCGGTTCATGGTCAGCGTGCGAAGCATCCTCACGCTCCAGCGCATCTGTCTCGCAATGCTCCTCTCGCTCGTGAACTGGGCGGCCCAAATCGCGACCTACCATCTCGTCGCCGTCGCCGCGCATTTCCCGATCAGCATCGTTGGCAGCGTGACGACGCTGATCACGGCGAACGTCGGCTTCCTCGTGCGCGCGACGCCGGGGAACGTCGGTGTCTTTCAGGTCGTCTACGGCGTCACGGCCGAGGCGCTCGGCCTCGACAAGGCGTCGGCGGTGGCGGTCGCGCTGCTGCTCCAGCTCATTCAGAATCTGCCGGTGACGCTGCTCGCGATCGCGATCGCGCCCGACCTGCTGCTGCACTGGCGGGACAAGCGGGGCACTGCGGCACCGGATGGAACGCAGAATCGGAGAGCCTCGGACAGCGCAGCCTGGTAATCGATGGGGCACAAAAGCAACGCGGCGCGCCCGAAGGCGCGCCGCGTGCTTACCGCTGTGCCGCGAGAAGTCTTACTGCTCCGACGTCATCGCAACGCCAGACGCCTTCGCCTGGGCGCTCTCGATCACGAACACCACGCGACGGTTCTGGTCCGCGCCCGGCTGATCGCCATAGGCCTTCGGAACTACGAGGCGCGTCTTGCCATAGCCGACCGCGTTGATCTGGTCGGTGACGCCAGCGTTCGAGGACAGGTAGTACTGCACGGACGTGGCGCGACGCTTGGACAGATCGAGATTGTACTTCACGCCGCCCTTCGGATCGGCGAATCCTTCTACCGTGATGACCGAGCCAGGATAGTACTTCGTCGCGACCTTGGCGAAGCGATCGAGCGCCGCCTTGTCCTCATCGCGAATCGTCGCGTCGTTGTACGCGAAGTGCACGGGAAGGGCGAACTGCATGCCGTTCTCGAGCGCCGTGATCTTTGCGCCGTACTCGGTGCGGAGGCTGTCGAGATCCTTGCGGAGCGACGCGACATCGATCGTCAGCGCGCTGTCGGCGGACATCCGCGCGGAGCGCTCGCCACCCACGGCGGAATCTGTGCGAGCGTCAGCGCGAACCTGCTCCGCCGCGACGTGCTCGCGAACGAAACCCTTCGTGGCGCATCCGGCCATCACCGGTGCCACGAGAGCGACTGCCGCAAACATCTTATAGTGACCTTTCATCTTATTTCTCCATGTGGACGCTGTGACCGGTGCCGTCTCTACCTTGCGTTACATGCAAGCTAAAAGCGTGCCCAGTTCGCACGCTGTGACTCACCTCACTCACGTCGCAGTGTGACGGTCACACGAAAGCTTCATCGTTGGAACCGTCGGCCGCATCGTGATCTGCGTCCGAACTTTCGATGATCTCCAGCACGAACTCACCGGGCACAAGCGCCTTCACGACGAATGACCGGCGGTGATGGGCGCAGCTGCCGTGCGCGAACAGGGCGTCGATGTGACGACGTGTGGCGTATCCGCAGTTGCGATCCCAGGCATACTGGGGATGCCTGCGCGCGAGACTCGCCATGAGCCGGTCTCTCGTCACCTTGGCGACGATGGAGGCGCAGGCGATGCTGAAGCACTTGTCATCGCCATCCACGATGCCGTGGTGTTCTACGCCCAGCGCGCGGATCGGTCGGCCGTCGATGAGCACGTGGTCGGGAGAGACCTTCAGCCGCGCGAGCGCGCGGCGCATCGCGAGCG
>DATCPC010000058.1:0-2220 GCA_036564355.1 Gemmatimonadaceae bacterium
GGTGGCGAGCTGCTCGGGGTAAAAGTCGCGAAATCCTGGTAAAGCTCCCTGTGACATTCAGGAAAGCTACGCGGCGAATGGAGACACCTGCAAGCGTGACATCACATCGCCGACGGTGTGAAACGAGCCGGTTACCAGCACAGTTTCGCTGCTCTTCACCGCGCTGGTTAGAGCGACGTCGATTTCCGGCGCGAGCTGAGACTCGAGGCCCTGCGACTTGGCAAAAGCTTGCGCCTGTGCGGGATCCCATCGACGCTCCAGCGGAGCAGAGGGAGCATTCGTGAATACGAAGCGATCGACCGCGGGCGCAAGCGCATGAATGATTCCCTTCCAATCCTTTTCGGCGAGCACTGCGACCAGCGCGGTGCGGGGCGTGGGCGGATTCAAGGCACGGATCGATTCAGCGACGGTGCGAGCTCCGTCGGGATTGTGCGCGACGTCGAAGATGAACTTCCCATAACGCTGAAATCGGCCAGGCAGAAAAACCTTGGATAGCGCCTCCGAGATCTTCCCACGAGGTGGATGATATTTCTCTCCGAGCGCGCCAACCGTTGCTACGGCGATGGCGGTGTTTCTCGCCTGAAACGCTCCGATGAGCGGGGTTGTCAGGCGCTGGCGTCGTGATCCTCTCTCGAGCTCGAAGGAGGTGCCGCGGCCGGAGAGCTGGATGTCCGATATGCGGTACTCGTCGTCTATGACGACGACTGGATCCGCCCCAGCCTCCTTTGCGCAACTCGTGAGCAGCGCTCGAATCGCGGGCGCACCTTCACCGATTACTGCGGCCACATCTCGCTTGAAGATCCCAGCCTTCTCCCGGGCGATTGCTTCCAGAGTATCGCCGAGCAGGTCGGTGTGATCGAGCCCGATCGAGGTAACTGTGGCGACGCGCGGCTTGAGCACGTTGGTCGAATCGAGCCGTCCGCCGAGGCCGGTCTCGATCACCGCTACGTCCACTTCCTGCCCGACGAACCAGTCGAAGGCGAGAGCCGTCGTCAGCTCGAAGAAAGTCGCGCCCATTTCTTCCGCGGCGGGAATCCACTTCTCGAGAAACTCCAGCACCGCTTGTTCTGGGATTGGCACCGAGTTCACGGTGATGCGCTCGCGGAAGTCGATCAGATGGGGCGACGTGTATCTGCCGACCTTGAGCCCGGTCGCGCCCAGGAGCGCTTCCGCTGTCGCGACCACGCTCCCCTTCCCGTTCGTCCCCGCGACGTGAATGGCGAACAGCTTCTCGTGCGGTGAGCCGAGCTTCGCGAGAATCGCCGCTGTGCGCTCTAGACCGAATTTTGTGCCGCTCGTGGTGCGGGCGAAAAGCGCGTCGATCGCCTCGCTGTACGTCGTCAGGAGGTTGTCCACCCTGCCGATGCCGGCTTGCCGCTCATGTGACGGAGCAGCTGTCCCACCGTTTGCTTGAGCTCGCCGCGGGGGACGACAGAGTCGACGATTCCGTGCTCGAGGAGAAATTCCGCCGTCTGAAATCCCTCGGGCAGCTCCTGGCCGATTGTCTGCTTGATCACTCGCGGCCCCGCGAACCCGATCACCGCGCCCGGCTCGGCGAGGATCGCATCGCCGAGCATCGCGAAGCTGGCGCTGACGCCGCCGGTGGTCGGGTTGGTGAGTATCGACACGTAAGGGATGCGGCGCTCCGAGAGCTGAGACAGGATTGCGGCCGCTTTCGCCATCTGCATGAGCGAGAGCACTCCCTCCTGCATGCGTGCTCCGCCCGAAGCGGAGATGATGATCAGCGGGTATTTCCGCTCGATGGCGCGCTGTCCGAGCCGGGCGATTTTTTCGCCGACGACGGATCCCATGGATCCGCCCATGAACGCGAAGTCCATGACGGCCAGACAAACCGGCATGCCGCCCAGCTGTCCAGTGAAGGTGAGAATCGCATCGCCCTCGCCCGCGGCACCGGTCGCCTTCTGGAGTCGCGCTGGATAGTCCGGAAATCCGAGCGGATCGGTCGAGCGGATGTCGAGCTCGGTCTCCTCGATGGTTCCTTCATCGAGGAGAATCGCCGCGTACTCGCTGGCGCGAATGCGTCGGTGGAAGCCGCAGCTCGGGCACACGTTGAGATTGCGCACGAACTTCTCGCGCAGGTCGGTGTGACCGCAACTGTCACACTTCTCCCATGCGTCGGGCGGAATTTCGTGCTTCTCGTGCCTCGGAAGCCGGGGCTTCTTTTCCTTCCGAAACCATGCCATGCGCGCAATTTACGGC
>DATCPC010000226.1:0-28540 GCA_036564355.1 Gemmatimonadaceae bacterium
CTTCCGCGCTGCGGACGGCTCGAGCGCCAGCTGATTGAGAGACGCCTACTCCGCCGACGCGAGCTCTGTCGGCGCGATTACGGCCGCATCCTCAGCCACCGGCAGCGTCACAGTGAAAGTCGTGCCGCGACCCAGCCGCGAGCGCACGGAGATCGTGCCACCGTGCGCCTCGGCGATCCATTGGCTGATCGCGAGCCCGAGTCCGAAGCCGCCGCGCTCCGCCGAGCGCGAGCGCGCGCGGTCGGCGCGATAGAAGCGCTCGAAGATGTGCGGGAGGTCGGCCGCGGATATCCCCATACCCGTGTCGCGCACCGAGAACGCGACGGATCGGTCGTGCGAGACGAGACTCAGCTCGACGCTTCCGGTGGTCGTGTACTTGAGTGCGTTGGTGACGATGTTCAGGAACAACTGCCGAAGCCTCGTGCGGTCCGCGAGCACCACGACGTCCGCTACCTTCGGCATCGTGACGGTGAGCCCGGCGGCCTCGCCGAGGATCGTCGCCGTCTCGAAGACCTCGAGCGCGAGCGGCGCGAGCGGTACGCGCTCGCGGTGGAGGTCGAATCGTCCCTCGTCCGCGCGGGCGAGCGTGAGCAGACTGTCCACGAGATCCGCCATGCGCGTGGTCTCGTGCAACGCCTCCTCGAGCGCGACCAGCTTCTCGGGCCCCGGCGCGCGGTCGCTCATCGCGCGCTCGACGTCCGCGCGCATGACGGCGAGCGGCGTCTTGAGCTCGTGGCTCGCATCGGCAGTGAAGCGGCGCAGTGCCGCAAAGGAGCTCTCGAGTCGCTCGAGCATCTCGTTCAGCGTCACCGCGAGCCTCGCGATCTCCTCGCCCGCGGTGACCGGCAGGCGCCGATGGAGGCTTCGTCCGTCGGTGATCGCCTGCACCTCGTTCACGAGGCGGTCGACGGGTTGGAACGCGCGTCCGGCGATCGCGTAGGCGAGCGCGATCGACGCGATGAGCAGGATCGGTGCGACCGCGGCCATGGTCTCGACGAGATCGCGGATCGCGGGATCGGGAACGTCCGCCGCGGTCGCGACCACTACGCGCGACACGGCCGAGCCGCGATCCGCCGGCGACTGCGCCACCATGAGGAGCTTACGATTATTCAGGGAGACCGTCTTCGCGTCGCCGTTGGTGGGCGCGCTGACCGCTGCGGCCATCAGCGCCGCGAGCTGATCGGGATCCTCGTTGAGATCGCGAATGGGAGCGGAGACGTACAGAATCCGCCCGCTGGCATCGAGCACAAGCAGATAGTCCGGCATTCCATCGAGCATCGTGCGCAGCGGCCCGTCGAGCTGCGCACCGACGAGCGAATCGCGATTCGCTGTTACAGGCTCGCCCGCTAACTCCGACTGGCGGATGAGCCGGAGCGCGAGGGTGGCCTCGGTGAGCGCGTGGCGGCGCAACTCGTCCACCGCGCCTTCGCGCCGCGTGGTCCAGATGACGGCCGCAAACAGGCCGACGGTGCCGATGAGCGCCGCCGCGTACGCCGTCGTGAGCTGCGCGCGGATGGTGCTCATGCGCGACTACGTGCGCACGACGTAGCCGACCCCGCGCACGGTGTGGATGAGCTTCACGGCCTGCGCACTGTCGATCTTCTTGCGCAGGTGATTGATCACGACGTCCACGATGTTGGTGCCGGGATCGAAGTGATAGCCCCACGCGTATTCGGTGATCAGCGTGCGGCTCATCACGCGCCCCGCGTGCCGCATCAGATACTCGAGCACCGTGTACTCCTTGGGCGTCAGCTCGATCGCATCGCCGGCGCGCGTGACAGTACGGGTGTTCTTGTCGAGCGACAGGTCCGACACCTTGAGCACCGCCGCCGCCATCGTCGGCGTGCGCCGGCTCAACGCCTCGACGCGCGCGAGCAGCTCCTCGAACGCGAACGGCTTGGTGACGTAGTCGTCGGCGCCCGCGTGGAAGGCTTCGACCTTTGCATCGACGGCGTCCTGCGCCGTGAGCACGAGCACCGGCCGCTCGAAACCGCGTCCGCGAATGTTTCGCAGCACCTCCATCCCCGAGCGTCCCGGCAGACGCATGTCGAGCACCACGAGATCGTACTGCTCCGCGGCCGCGCGACGTTCGCCCTCCTCGCCGTCGGTGACGAGGTCGACCCCCCACCGCTGCTCCTCGAGTCCCCGCTTCACGTATTGGCCGACGGTGGGATCATCCTCGATCACCAGAATCTTCATGACCGCTGCGGCTCAGCGCTCGTTCGGGCGGCGCAGCCCGAACTCGCGAATCTTTCGGTACAGCGTCTTCGGCGAGATCCCGAGGATTTCCGCCGCTCGCCCCTGATGCCAGCGTGCATGTTGGAGCACGGTCTCGATGTGCTGGCGCTCCACCTGCTCGAGCGGCGCCATCGGATCGGTCGGCCTGCCGCCGTTCGATGGCGGAAGCCCGCCGAGCGGGATGTCGCTCGCATGGATCGTCGACCCCGTCGAGACCAGGGCGGCGCGCTCGATGACGTTCCGGAGCTCGCGCACGTTGCCCGGCCACGGATAGGTCTGCAGCGCGTCGATCGCGTCCGGGCTGAGCGACCGCGGAACGCCGTCCGGCGCGCTTTCCAGGAAGTGGCGCGCCAGCAGCGGGATGTCGACGCTTCGTTCGCGCAACGGCGGCAGCGTGATACTGATCGTGTTGATGCGATAGTAGAGGTCACTCCGAAACGTCCCGTTCGCCACGCGCTGCGCGAGATCCTGATTGCTCGCCGCCACCACGCGAATGTCGGAGCGCACTTTCTGCGTTCCGCCCACGCGGTAGAACGTCCCCAGCTCGAGCGCTCGCAGCAGCTTGCCCTGCACCTTCGGGTCGAGCGCTCCGATTTCGTCCATGAAGATCGTGCCGCCATTCGCCAGCTCGAACAGACCGAGCTTGCGCGTGGATGCCTCCGCGTGCGCTCCGCGCTCGTGACCGAACAGCTCGCTCTCGACGAGCGCATCCGGAATCGCCGCACAGTTGATGTCGACGAGAGGGCCGGTCACGCGATGCGACAGCCGGTGCAGCATCCGCGCGACGAGCTCCTTGCCCGTCCCCGATTCCCCGAGGATCAGCACGGCGGAATCGCTGCGCGCAACACGCTCCACCAGCGCGAGCACCGCCTGCATCGGCGCGAACTGTGTGACGATCTCCGATTGCGCCTCGGCCGCCGAGAGCCGCTTGTGCAGCAGCGTGTTCTCGCGCGTCAGCTCGCGCTTCTCCCACGCACGGCGCACCATCACATCGATCTCCGCCATCCGGTACGGCTTCGCGAGATAGTCATAGGCGCCGAGCTTCATGGCGCTGATCGCCGTCTCGATCGTGCCGTTGCCCGTGATGATGATGACCTCCGGAGGCGACAGCTCCTCGCGGATCTGCCGCAGCACCTCGAGTCCGTCCATCTCCGGCATCACGATGTCCAGCAGCGCCACGTCGAACGCTTCGGCGCGCAGCGCATCGAGCGCCGAACGGCCATCGGTGTGCACGGAAACCTGGTAGCCGCGCCCCTCGAGAAAATTCTGCAGGATGGAGCCGAGGTGCGCCTCGTCTTCGGCGATCAGAACCTTGATGCGGTTGTCATCCCTCATGACGCGGGCTCCGCGAGTGGAAGTGTCACACGAAAGGTGCTCCCCATTGCGACGACGCTGTCGACCTCGATGCGGCCGCCGTGGTCGGCGACGATGCCATAGCAGATCGAGAGTCCGAGTCCGGTGCCGCGCCCCGGTGCCTTTGTCGTGAAGAACGGCTCGAACAAACGCTGACGCACCGTGGCGGAAATTCCCTTCCCCGCATCAACCACCTCCATCACGACTTCCTCCCCCCTGACCGGTGATCGAAATGCACGAAGACGAATGACACCCGACTGATCCATGGAGTCCATTGCGTTGAGCATGAGAGCCATGAGCACCTGCACGAGCTGATCCCTGTCCGCGCGCACGACGAGCGACGCATCGGCCGCGACATCCACCTCCACCCGCATCGCGCGAAAGGTCGGATGATACTTGAGCAGGCGAAGCGTTTGCTCGATGATGTCGCGAAGCTCGGCGGGGGAGCGCGTCGCCCCCGTGGGCCGACTGAAGTCGAGAAGCCCGTTCAGAATGTGCTTCGACCGATGCACCTCGTGATCGATGATGTCGCACAACTCGGCGAACGACGCGCGCAGGTGGTCCGGCAACGCAGGGTCCACAAGCTGCATCGCCAGCGTTTCGGCGCAGGCACCGATCGTCGCGAGCGGATTGTTGATCTCGTGCATGGCGCCTGCGGCGAGCGTTCCCACCGCAGCGAGCTTTCGCGCCTGGGCGGCTTCCTCCTGCGCGCGCACGGCTTCGGTCACGTCCTCGCCGATCGTGATCACGTGCGTCACCTCCTCTCCGCCGTCTCGCATCGGGATCTTCGAAACGCGGTATACGCGCGAGTCGCCGCTGACGGAGGACTCGATGTCGAAGCGCAGGATCTCACCGGTGCGAAACACCGAGTCGAACTCGCGGCGGAGCGCCTGCTCCGGCTGACGGTTCAGCAGCTCGAAGATGCTCCGCCCGAGCGCATCATCCCGCTGCACACCCTGAAGCCCGGATTCCCGCGTGCGATTCCATGCACACACCCTGTACTCGCGATCGATCACGTGCAGCCCGAGCGGCAGAGAATCGAGGATCTGCTGCGTAAAGTGGTTCTGCGTAGCCTGTTCGACGGCCGAGACCGCGACGGATGGGGGGCCGGCGACTGGTTCGGCTGGATGACGGGCGCGTGGCGACAATGACACTCGCGGTAGTGGGACACCCCAACATATAGGGCGGTACTCCATCGGACAAGATGACCGAATAGGTAATGCCGAACACGCATCGAGCGATGGCGGCGCGCGGTGCGGCTAGTCCGGGATCTCCACTGCCTCGCCGACAACGGTCTCGTGTGCGCTGCCATCGATGGTCGCAACGACACGTTGACCGATGATGCGCACGTCGACCAGCCGGCCGCGCGCTCGCACGGCGGTGATCTCCGCGCGCTCGAGGCCGAACGGAAATGGATCGACGATGATGCCGTGCTCGTGGGGACGGATGCCCATCACGTACCGCACGATGTGGTCGGCCACCCACGACTGCTGCACGTCGTCGAGCCCGCGATACACGGACGCGTGACCCGTGAGCGGGTTGTAGTGCTCGAATGCGTTCGGCCGTCCGAGATCGCCGTCGTGAAACATCATGCGTACGAACCGGCGCAGAAACAACGCGGCGTGCGCGCGCAGTTCGGGCGCGTGGGATGCGGCCACGGCGCCGAGCGCGTCCATGACGTTGCTGTTGACCGACGGCCAGACACGCCCATTCCACGGCTGCAATTGACGCTGTCCCTTCCACTCGCCGTACGCGCTGAAAAAGGGATCATCGACGGATGTGACGGGAACGGGGAACGGCGTCCAGAACTCGCCCGGATCGAGCAGATGTCGCTCGAGCCCTGCCACATCGCTCGCGGTCGTAAGGTCGGTGGCATACGGATAGAATGCGTGCGCGGTCTTGACGCGCGTACGATCGCCGCTTGCGGGATCGACATCGGAGAACATCTCGTCGCCCGCATCCCACATCCGCTCGCGAAGCGCCGCAGCGATCCGCTCGCGGAGCAGGCGCCACCGTCGCGCGTCCGGCGGATGGCCGGCGCGCAGCGCCATGTTCTCGAGCGCGCGCGCCAGCGAGTACGCATACGTCGTGACGTCGACGCCCTTGAGGCGCATCCCCGCGGTGAGCTCGTCGCGCGCGCCTCCGGGGTCCACGCCCTCGAAGCGCGAGGAGTGCCGTTCGCCGATCTCGCGCGGCGCGAGAATGTCGATCATCCCGGACGACTCCGCATCGCGCGCGCGCATCAGCCAATTCGCGTAGCGTGAGAGCGGACCGTACAACTCGCGCATGAACGCATCGTCCGGCCACACGGCATCGAGCGCCAGAATCGCATCGCCCCAATTCGCCTGCGCCACGCCGGTCTCGGAGCGATGATCGGCGAAGATCTGCGCGGGCATGCTCCCATCGTCGCGCTGGTGGGCGAAGAGCCCACGCAGCACGCCGCGTGCGAGCTCCGGCGAGTCGAGCCACCGGAGCTCCCGCACGTGCGCGGCGGCCGCGAGCGTCGAGGGTGTGTGCAGCTCGCCCACACCCTCGCTCATCGCCGGAGCGCCGATCGCGCCGGCGTCGTGCTCGATCACATTGGACCAGAGCCCGTACCAGCGATACCAGTAGTAATGCTCGAGATACGGATCCGAGCAGCTGAACTGTGGCGCGCGCGCGAAGCGCTCCGACCAGCGCCGGCGGCTCGCGCCGCCGAGCGTCGCCGCATGTGACGGCTGTTCGGTGACGTGCGCGACCATGGCGGTGGCGGGCTCCTCGGCGAGCGCTCCCGCGCGCTGCGGCAGCTGCAGCGCGCTGAGGCGCATCGCGAACGTGCTCCACGCGCCCTCTGTAGTGACCGCGAGCGTTCGATGCACGGCGCCGAACATCATCGCGTCGCCCCTCCCGCCCTCGAGCCGAATCTCACGCGGAAGTCCGTCGCCGGCCCACTTCTCGACGAATGGCGTGAGGTCCCATCGCGGCACAGACGGCACGCGTGCGGCCAGATACGCCGCCCAACTCGCCGTCTCGCCGTAGCACGCCAGCTCGGCGCGCACCGGCAACGACTCGCCGCGCTCATCGTGCATCGTCGCGTGGAACACGAACGCGCCATCGTATCCGACGGTCCACCGATCGACGCTCGCCGCATCGTGGGCGGTCCACGCGACGAGATGCAGTGGCGCGTGACGCAGCCCCTGCACCAGCCACTCCGAAGCGAACACGCCACCCGGCTGCACGGTGCGCACTTCGCTCGCCATCATCCCGTTGGCGAGCCGGTAGTCCACCGTCAGCTCGGCCGGCGTCCATCGTCGCGCGACAGGACGCATCGCGATCTCGCGCCCGTCGCCGCCGAGGGCGCTCACCGTGAACAGCGGCGCGAACGCGTAGTGGTATAGTGATGCCCCATCCCAGAACCCGGGCGAATCGACCCACCGCGGGAACGGAGGGGCGTACGCGCTCCCGTCAGTGGCCGAGAGAAACCACTTGTCGGCGCGCGCGAGCAGTGCGAGTGGGTTGCTCATGACGCGCGCGTCGTGCCGTCAAACGGTGACGGCGGAGATCTGGTCGAGAATTTCCGCGTTCGACCGCTTGAGCCCCGGGTTCGCCTCGATGTGCGCCCACGAGATGGTGCCGTTCACGTCGATCAGGAAATAGGCGCGGGCCGAGAAGAACTTGTCTGCGATGAGCACGCCGTACGCCCGCGAGATGTCGCGCCTGAAATCGCTCAGGAGGTCCACGCGCATGTGGTGCTTCGCCTTGAACTCCTTGAGCGTCGGCAGCGAATCGACGCTGATCGGCAACACCTCCACGTCACGGCTCGCGAACTGATCGAAGTCCGCCGAAAAGTCGCACAGCTCGGTGGTGCACGTCGACGTGAACGCAAGCGGGAAGAACGCGAGGAGCACTCGCTTCCTGCCCTGGAAGGAAGAAAGCGTCACCGGTTGTCCGCTGGTGGATTCGGCCGTGAAGTCGGGCGCGCGATCGCCGGCGGCAGGCGCTTTGGTGACGTCGGGAGATGTCATCGAGGAGACCTGTGAATTGGTGTGCCGGAAGGTAGAGAGGGCTCGGAACGCGAGCAAGGATGTGCGCGGGGCGCACGATGATCACGCACGTCGCGCGGCGGCAGTCGCGTGCGCGATCGCGTGTTGCGTCGTGGCCGGTGGCGCATCGTCGGCATCCGGTGGCGAGGTCCCGACGAGAATTGCAGTCAGGATCACCACCGCCACCCCGATCGTCAGCTCGACTCGCGCGCTCTTTCGCAGCGTTGGTATCGTGTCCGGATTGGTGAGACGGGGCTTCACGACTCGCCAGTTGTAGATGCCGACCAACCCCGTGAAGCCGATGAAGACGAGCTTCCGGAACAGCGCCGATCCGTACGGCGTCTGCCACAGCGCGGAGAGCGTGGGAAGATGCGACCACGCGGCAACCACGCCCGTGAAGGCGAGCGTTGCCACGCACGTGATCGCGAACGTCGAGAAGGCGTTGATCAGCTCCGCGGCGGCATGGCCGCGCACCTCGATGGGGAGCAACAGCACGGTGCGAATCCCGATCGTCGAGACGACGAACAGCGTGCCCAGCCATCCTCCCGCAGCCATCACGTGCACGGCATCCAGGAGGACGTGCACCGCGGGACTGCTCACCGACGTCGCGTGACCGGTGAGCGAGAAGGAGAGCGCGAGCGCCATCGTTCCCGCCGCGGCGATGCGCCACGTCGCACGACGGCCCTCTTTCACGGCGAGCGCGCCCGCGATCGCGACCGTCGCCGCCGCGCCCACGAGCCACCCCCATCCCCATATCGTGCTCTGGAGAAGGGGCATCACGATCATCGTCTCGCCCTCGCCGAGCATGAAGCCCTGCGCAAGGAGACGCGCGACCATCGCGCACGCGAGAACGAGCGTTGCCCACCGCGCGAGTCGCCGCGTTGCGGGAAGCACCGCCGAGATCTCGAGCTGGCTCCCCGACAGGTGCGAGACCCTCGTCGCGATGAGGAGGATGAACGCGCACGATCCGATGATCGTGAGCGCGGCGAGATACATCACCGCGCGAATCGCGACGTAGGCCGGCGAGTCCACGTCGAATGTCGGGGCGACGTTCGCCACCGAGTCGGCGAGTGCAACCGCCCCGCAGAAAGGAGGGAGCAGAGGTGTTCCGTGGAGAAAAGTATGGAGCGTGCGAGGCTCGAACTCGCGACCTTTCGGTTGCAAACCGAATGCTCTCCCAACTGAGCTAACGCCCCGCGCAGCGAAAGATACGCAGCAGTGTCGCGCGAAGGGAGAGCGCGGCCAGGCCGCGCCTCTCCCCCTCCAGCTACTCGTGCGCCGGTAGCGGCTCCATCGTCTCGGGATCCACCGGCACCTGCACCTCGTCGCGGAACTCGCTCGTCATGAGCGTCACCCGCATGCGCGGAAACGCGTTCATGAACGTTGCATAGCACGCGCTCCAGATGCCGAGGAAGCCGAGCGTGATGCCGACCTCCCAGATTCCGAACGGTGCGCTCTCGGCGATGCCGTGAATCGGCGGATAGACCTCGATGTACCGCAGCGTCCAGAGCCCGATCAGGCTCGCGAAGGCGAATGCAATGAAGGTGGGGAGATACACCTTCGCCGCGCGCGAGACGAGACCGAAGAACGGAAGCACGAACACGAGGAACACCACCGCCATCGTGAACGGAAGCCACGGCTTCACGAGATGGAGCCGCTGCCAGTGCGTCTCCTCGCCCATGTTCCCGTACCAGTTCACGAGGTACTGGCCGAAGGTGAGGTAGCCCCAGAATGCCGTGAACGCGAAGCAGAGCTTCCCGAGATCGTGAAACTTCACTTCAGGAATCAGATCGTACGCGTTGAGATAGCGTCGCCACCACATGCAGAGCAGCGACCAGCTCATGAGCGCGCCCAGCCACCCGCCCATGAACCACCACCACGAGTACAGCGTGCTCGTATAGTGGATGTCGAGCGTCATCGAGAGATCCCAGGCCAGCACCGAGAAGAAGTACCCGAAGCCGAGACACATGAAGACCGCGAGATAACCCTGCCGCGAGTGGATCGAGTGCAGCTCACGGCGCTCGCCGCGGAAGTTGCGGCGCATCCGCTCGCGAATCCCCTTCGCCCACGCGGATCCGGCCTCGGGGATCAGGCCGACATCGAGACGAAGCGACGTGTACACGTACCAGACGCTCAGACACGTCATGAGGCCGAACAGCACCAGGTCGCGGCCGATGACGAAGGACGGCTGCAGGTAGAGGCGCTTCTCCGGCTGCGCGAACGCGCCGGTTGCCCACGGATAGATGTGTTTGGCGCCGAGGAAGTCGACGACCAGGAGGACGAACGCGATCGGGAGGAATGCGACGTAGCCCTCGAGGAAGCGCACGATCGGACGCGACCAGCGCGCCGTCGTGATGCGCTGCACTGCGACGAAGACGATCGCGGCCTGCGAGATCGTGGTGAAGAAGATCCAGTTGACGTGGAACGCCTGCCACACGCGATCGTGCCCCGACTCGCTGAACGCTCCGATGAGGAACACGAGCACGCCGATCGCGGCGAGCGCGAACGCCGCCACGAACAGTGTGCGCGGAAGCGGGCGGTTGGTCGCCCGGAGAACTTCGTCGCGCGTGGGAAGGTGCAGCTCGTGCGCGCTCACTCGTGCGTCTCCGGTTTGGCAGGTGCGGGTGCGGGCGCTGGTGCGGGTGCGGGCGCCGCAGCAGGTGCGGCGGGAGGCGCGGCCGCTGGCGCGGGTGCCGCTGTGGCGGTGGAGGCCGCCGGATCGTGCATGCGGTCATCCATGTCCCGCGGCCGATACGGCGCCGGACGCGTCGGCGCCGTGCGCGTGTAGCCCGGAACCATCTGCCCGTTCTCGCCGGGATACCCCGCCGGTGACGTGTCGGCGACGACGCCCGCGATGGATCCCTGGAGCGCGCGCACGTAGTTGACCACGTCCCAGCGATCGTCATCCTCGATGCGCGCGTAGTTCGGCATCAGGCCGCGGCCGTTGCGGATCATTCCGTAGAGGTAGCCATCGGTGCGTCCCTTCGTGGCGGGCCCCAGCAGGTTGGGCGCGGGAACGCCGAAGCGCACCGCCGCACCATCGCCCTTCCCCGCGACGCCGTGGCATACCGCGCAGTTGATCTGGTAGTACTTGCGTCCGTTGTCCAGCGACGCGCGCGACGCCGCGTGCGGATTCGGCACGTTCGCCATCGAGTCGATCACCGCCGGATTCGGAGCCGCGCCGGGACCCGAGGTTATGCTCCCGTTGTAGGACACAACGTAGCCCGGCACCGTGTTCCCGGTGATCGGCACAGAGTAGGCGACAAAGGTGCTGTCGGATCCGCCCGGACGAAATGGCGTCGTGTCGTTGCCGGCGTACTCCGCTTCCCACGGCTCGATGCGCGGCTGATCGCGAAAGTCCGAGAACCACGAGCATCCACCGAGCGCGAGCAGCGCAGGCACCATCATGACCCAGCGGCGAGAATAGCTAGCGATCACCGCGCACCTCCTCCGCCCCGTTCTCGCGCAGCACGCGCCGCACAGTCTCCTGCTCGTCTGGTCTGCACTCCACCCAGATTCCGAAGCTGCCGTCGGTGAATCGCGGGTCGTAGCCAACGGTCTGCGTGATGCGCGGGATCCGCGCGTGGATGAACAGCCCGGCCACCGTCGACAGCGAACCGATGAGCACCATCACCTCGAATCCGATGATCGTGTATGGCACCCACGACGCGATCGGCCTTCCGCCGACCACGAGCGGCCAATAGTCGGAGATCCAGATCGGAATCCAGTAGCCGAACGTGACGCCAAGGAGCGCCCCGATGAGCGTGTAGCGGCGCACCGCGCTCGGCGGCGCCTTGAGCACAGCTTCGAGCTCGTGCCTCGGCGCCGGCGAATAGACCGTCACGTCGCCGACGCGAAGCTTCTTGAGCTCTTCCACCGCTTCGACCGTGGAGTCGAGCTCCGCGAACACGCCAACGATGCCTCTCATCAGAGCACCTCGTTGCTGGCGTCCGTACCTGGCGTCTCGCCGTGCCCATCCAGGCTCAGGCGAGACGCGGGATGCCGCATCCGCGGCGGCACGATCTCCTTGATCTCGGCGATCGCCATCACCGGCAGCTGCTTCACGAAAAGTAGAAACCACATCGAGAACCAGCCGAAGCTTCCGAGGAGGATCGCCCAATCGATGTACGTCGGCGCGTACGCCGACCACTGCCATGGCTCGAACTCGTGCGACTGCGACGGGATAATGATCACGAAGCGTTCGTACCACATCCCGAGATTGATGAAAATCGAGAGCGTGAAGAGAAAGGTCGTGTTCCGACGCAACTTCTGAGAGAACAGCAGCATCGGCAGGATCATGTTGCACGTGAGCATGATCCAGGCGGCCCACCACCATTGCCCAAACACGCGGGTCAAGAAGTATTCCTGCTCCACTTTGTTCCCGCCGTACCACGCGATGAAGAACTCGGTCATGTACGCGCAGCCGACAACGAGCGAGGTGAACAAGCAGAGCTTGGCCGCCGCGTCGAGATGGTTGAGCGTGACGTAGTGCTTCAGCTTGAACCAGCGGCGGATCGGGATGATGATCGTAAAGACCATCCCGATGCCCGAGAAGATCGCGCCCGCAACGAAGTAGGGCGGAAAGATCGTCGTGTGCCACCCCGGCACGTCGGCCATCGCGAAGTCGAATGAAACGACCGAGTGTACCGAGAGCACCAGTGGGGTCGAGAACGCCGCGAGAAACAGGTACGCGCGCGCAAAGTGTCGCCACTCGCGATCCGAGTTGCGCCAACCAAACGACAGCACACCGTAGATCTGCTTGCGAACGGGGTTCGTCTCGCGATCGCGCAGCACGGCGAGATCCGGGATCAGTCCGATGAACAGAAAGGTCGCCGACACCGTGAG
Organism: Gemmatimonadaceae bacterium; assembly: GCA_036564355.1. Lineage (GTDB taxonomy): Bacteria > Gemmatimonadota > Gemmatimonadetes > Gemmatimonadales > Gemmatimonadaceae > FEN-1250. The sequence continues at coordinate 12,459 of DATCPC010000226.1, forward strand.
GTACGTGAGGATCGCGAACACGTCCCACACGAGCGGGCTCTTGAACTGCGGCCAGATGAGGCGCCAGTTCGGATACGGAATCAGCCAGAAGAACTTCCACGGCCGCCCGAGGTGCAGAATCGGGAAGAGCCCCGCCGTCATGACGGCGAAGACGGTCATCACCTCCGCGCATCGATAGATCGTGGTGCGGAAGCCGGCGCGGAACAGATAGAGAATCGCGGAGATCAGCGTGCCCGCGTGTCCGATACCAACCCAGAATACGAAGGTGATGATGTAGACGCCCCACATCACCGGCGGGTGGTATCCCGCGACGCCGAGTCCCATGTAGATCTGGTAAATCCAGGCGGCGGCGCCGATACCGAGGCAGGATACGGAGATCGCCAGCCCCGCGAGCCACGCCTTCGTGATCCTGAGGGTGTCGAGGATCTCGTCCGTGACCTGAGTGTAGCTCCTCACCGCGGGGAGCTGCACCTCCGCCGTGGCGATGTTGTCGCGGCGCTCTTCCTGCGCTTCGGGTGCGACGGCAGTCATCTGTTACGCCCCCGTCGCGACCGAGTGATTGACCTTCTTCAAATACACCACCGCGGTGAACGTGTTGAGCTCCTCGAACACGTGGTACGCGCGCTTGTCCGCGATCATCTTCGTCACCGACCACGCGGGGTCGGCCGCATCGCCGAAGGTGATGGCGTTCGACGGGCACGCCTGTGCGCACGACGTCGTGAACTCGTCCGGCTGCACGGCGCGCCCCTCGAGCTTCGCGCGATGCTCGGACTCGCGAATGCGCTGCACGCAGAAGGTGCACTTCTCCATCACACCCTTCCCGCGCACAGTGACGTCCGGATTGAGCTGCCAGTTCATGCGCTCGGGCCAGGCGTATTGTGGACGCGCCGGCTCGCCATAGCCAAACCAGTTGAAGTAGCGAACCTTGTACGGGCAGTTGTTCGAGCAATAGCGCGTGCCCACGCAGCGGTTGTAGACCTGGACGTTCAGCCCGTCCGGCGAGTGATAGGTCGCGTACACCGGACACACGGGCTCGCACGGCGCGTTGCCGCACTGCTGGCACATCATCGGAACGAAGCGCGTCTCGAAGCTTTCGTCGAGCGTCTCGCGGCCCTCGAAGTAGCGCTCGACCCGGATCCACGCCATCTCGCGACCGCGCAGGATGTTCGCGCCGGGCTGCCCGTGAAGTCCCGCCGTCGCCGACGACTGATGGATCGCGCCCACCGTCGCGATGTTGTTCTCGGCGTAGCACGCGGTGACGCAGGCCGAGCATCCGGTGCACCGCGCGAGGTCGACGGTCATCGCCCATCGGCGCTTGGCCATCCCGCTCCAGTGGTTCGGATCGTACATCCCCTTCTTGTTGTCGTCGCTCGGCAGGTCGCCCTGCGCGTCCTGCGCCACCGGCGCACGGAGCCCCGGGAGAAATTCGTGCGACGCGTCGCCCAGCATGTGCTCTTCGCCGGTGCCCTCTTTCTCCGCCTCGGCCGGCGTGGGTACGATGCCGAGGTCGCGCGCCTCGATGGCCTGCGCGATCCCGCGGCCGTGCTGGCGCGCCGAGCCTTCGGTACTCACGAGCGGAACGAAGTCACCGGTCTTGGTGACCTTCACCTTCGTCGACGTCCACGCCTGCGCGCCCGACTTGGCGTCGAATGCGACGGGCAGCAGGTCGCCAGGATTGATGCCGACGTTCGCCGCATAGCGTCCGAACGCGGTGTGTCCGCGCCCGAAGGCGATCGCGATCGTGTCGCCGCGAAGTCCGGGACACACGTAGGCGGGCGCGGTGATCGCACCGGCCGGTGTCTCGACGCGAAGCACATCGCCGCTATCGATGGCGAGTCGCGCGGCCGCCGATGAGCCGACCTCGACCACCGTTTGCCAGCACACCTTCGTGACGGGATCCGGGATCTCCTGCAGCCACGGCTTGTTCGCGCCACTGCCATCGTCGAGCAGCGGCGACGGATAGACGACGAGATACATCTCGCCGGACGTGGCTTCGATGTTCGCCGCGGTGCGCGTGGTGGCGACGGCGCCCTTTTTCGCGCGCTCACCAGCCAGGGTACCGTTGCTAATCCCCTTTATCAGGGCCGTCGTAAACGCTGTAGTACCACCGGGATAGCGTCCGATCAAATACTCACGATAGTTCGCCGCCGGATGCGCGGTCGCGAGCTTCGGATTGCCCTTCGCGACCGCGAGCAGGACGTCAGCCGTCGCCCGGGTCTCGTACACCGGATCCATTCCGGGCTGCTGCAGCGAGATCACGTCGGGGAGCGGTTGCGCATCGCCCCACGACTCGATCGCGTGGTTGTCGGGAAGCACGAGATCGCAGAGCTCCGAGGTCTCATCCGGGTAGCTCGAGAACGAAACCTTGAACGCGACCTTGGCCATCGCGTCGGCGACCTTCGCGCTCTTCGGACTCGTGAACACGGGATTCGCGCCGCGCACCAGAAGCATTGACACCTGCCCCGCACGCATCCGCTCGATCGCATCCGTGAGCTCGGCGTCGGACGACATCCCTTCGAAGCTCTCGATCGGACGAGCTGTGAGCACGGAGCGGCCGACGTTGCCGAACTTCTGATTGAGCCCGTTCACCGCGAGCGCCACTTCGAACGAGCCGCCCGCCAGGAAGAGGCTCGGTGCTCCCTTCGCGAGCTCGGATGCCAGCGCCTGCAGCGTGGCCACCGGTACATCGCTCGCCTGCGCGGTCTGCGCGGCCTGCGCGATGGAGCCCGAACCGGCGAGCGCGTTCGCGATCGCGAGCTCGGAGCCAGGCTTGCACGCGATCCACTGATCGGCGTTCATGCCGGTGAGCGAGCGCCGGGGCCCGACGTACACGACTCGTGGCGCATCGGCGCCCTTCGCGCGCGCGTCCGCGAACGAGAGCTGCTGCGGCACGTTCGCGCCCCACGTTTCCAGAAAATCAGCGCCGAAGGAGACGATGAGCTTGGCAGCCGTGAAGTCGAGCGATGGCCACGCCACGCCGTAGCTCTGCTTGTTCGCGGCGATCACGCCGCCGTCCGCGAGCGCCGCGTAGCTGAGGTGCGCCGGCATTCCGTAGCCCGCGAGCCACGCATCGAGGAAGCCTGGGAAGCTTCCGCTCTCGTGCTGATTGATGAAGAGCGCAGCCCCTGCCTTCCCCGCGCTCTGCACCGTCGCGAGCTGCTGCTGCAGCAGCTGGATCGCCTGCGTCCACGAGATTGGCGAGAGCTTGCCGTCCTTCCGGAGCATCGGCTGGCGATAGCGATCCGGGTTGTACAACCCCTGCACCGACGCCTGCCCGCGCGAGCAGAGCGCGCCGCGATTCAGCGGATGATCCGGATTTCCCTCGATCTTGAACGTCCGGCCATCGCGCACCTCGAGGAGCACGCCGCATCCAGCTGCGCACTCGCGGCACGTCGACGCGTAGTAGTTCGAGACGCCGGGCACCGTCTCGTCGGGTTGGACCAGATAGGGAATGAGCTTCTCGCCGGTGTTCGAGCTGCATCCGATGGCCGCGGTCGTCGCTCCCGCCGCGCCGAGCACCTTGAGGAAGGTGCGGCGAGACGTTCCCTGCTTTTGCTCTTCCACTGGCGTCGAGCTCTCACTCATGCGCGATTCCTAGTAGTGACACGTGCTGCAATCGTAGCGAGCTTTCCACGCCGGATTCACGTTGCCGATGTGACAGTTGACGCACCATCCCATGTTGAGCGACGCATACTGATAGACCCTCGTCATCTGCTGGACCTGTCCGTGGCAGGTCTGGCAGGTGACGCCTGCATTCACGTGGCGCATGTGCGGAAACTGAACGTAGTCGGGTACCTTGTGCACGCGCACCCACGGAATCGGCTGCTTGTTCTGCCAGTACGTGGTGAGCTTCTGGATCCCCTCACTCGTGCGCGCGGGAAGTCCGTCGGTCGCCGGACGCTGCGCGGTCACGACGGTATGGCAGCCCATGCACGTGCCGACTGCTGGGAGCCCCGGGTCCATCGCTTTGTTGGCGGAGAAGTGGCAGTACAGACAGTTCATGCCCAGCGTCTGCACGTGCCGCGGGTGAGGGAACGCGATCGGCTGCTCCGGCGCGCGACCCTGCGGCGTCGATCCGCCCCAGTAGCCCCACTCGCCACGATTGACGATGAGGGTGTCCGGGGCCTTGTTGGTGGCGCGTGCGGACGGTCGGACGGTGGGCGCGGCGGCGGGAGGAGTTGTCGGTTGCTGCTGTTGTCGTGAGCCGGTGTACGCGGATGCGATGGCTGCGATGACCGTCAACACCACGAAACCCGGCAGAACCGCCCACTTTTTCCGAATCGTCATTGCGCCACGGAAACGGTGCAATCAGAGGGCACTGCCTTTGTGAAATCGTTCACAAGGAGCGCAAGTGCACGGGAATTTGCACATGTGGCTCACCACGCGCAAGTAGCAGTCTACGCAAGCGATTAGACCATTCGCACACTCTGCGCGCCCCGCTAGTCACGGCGCCTCGGCGAGAGTGAGCTGGCGCGCATCGCTCGGAAGTAGCTCCAGGTTCGCGAGTGGCGCCTGCACGAGCCGAAGCGGCCACGCGCTCCCGAACAGAAAGTGCTCCGCGCCCATCGTGAGCAGCAGATGCGCCAGGTCGTCCTCGGGCGGTCCCCAGATCCACGAGATGTCCCAACGCACCCGCGCGCGTTCATCCGGAGTGAGTCCCCAGTGCGTCTCCTCGATGAGCGCGCGACCCGCCGCCGTCACGACCACGTTGACGCGCGGGCTCGCACGCACGATGGCGCGGATGTGCGCGCCGCTCAAATCCGGCGCGACGTCGAGTGGGCTTCGCTGACGCACGTCTTCGAATCGCGTCGTGAGCACGAGCGGCAGCCCGAGCTCTCCGCACGCGCCCGCGAGATGCGCGAGGCTGGAGTCGTGCGCGCCCATGCCCCACTGGGGCGGATACGCGCGGATCGCGCGCGCGCCCGACGCGTGCGCGGCCGCGAGTGCCGATTCCCAGCGCGGCCAGTCGGGGCGAATGGCGGGCACCGGCTCGAGGATCGCACGGTGCGGCTCGAGGGCGGCGAACAGCGCCTCGTTCCCCGCGGTGACATCGCGATGGAAGGCCGTGGGGAGATGGCCGACCCACGCCCCCGCGATTCCTTCACGCTCGAGCACGCGTACCAGCACATCCGGATTCGGGTGGGGAAGCTCGCGGAACGGATAGCCGCCGATGAAGCAGTTGACGTCGATCATTGCTGCACGCGCGCGTGCGCGTCGGTGCGACGCGCGGCGACGCCGCTGGTCGGAATTCCAGGGAGTGCGTTGTGCGGGAAGATGCGCGCGGCGTTGCGCCAGCGAACGTCCTCGAGCTCATCGTTGTCGAGCCCCACGGCCTCGAGCGCGCGCAGCTTCGCGAGCCCGGTCTCCATCGTGATGTCGCACCCCCAGAGGAGCCGCGAGGCGCCCACAGAGGCGTACGCGAGGTCGAGCATGCCGCGGTCGACGCCGCTTCCCGAGAGGTCGACGTAGATGTTGGAGATTTCCGACACCGCGGCGCAGCTGTGCGCCCAGTCGCCTCCCCCGCCAATGTGCGCGAGGATGAACGACGCGCGCGGGTGCCTGAGCGCGAGACGGCCGAGATCCACGCCGTCGGAGATTTCCTGCCCCGGCCACTCACGCGTGCGATGCTGCCAGATGTGATGAAGTACGGGCACTCCTCGTCGCGCCGCTTCGTCCGCAATCGGATCGAGCAGCGTGTCGTCGGCTCGACGGCTCGCGGCGAGCTTGATCCCGACCGCGCCGCGCCCGACGCACCGCTCGATCTCCTCGCGCGCATGCACGCTGTCGTTCGGGTTCACGCACACATAACAGCGAATGCGATCGGGATGCGCGTCCTGCAGCGCGAGCAACGCGTCGTTCCCCTCGGTGACGTCATCCGGCGACGGGAAGTACGTCGGCGACGTGTGGCCCCAGCTGCCAAGGATCGATGCGATGTGCGCACGGATGCCGATGCGCTCGCCGGCGCGCAGCCTGGCGGCGTTCACGCGCTTCCAGTCGCCGCGGCCCGAGGCGGGATGGTAGAAGTGCGCGTGCACATCCACGAGGGGCGTGCGTCCCGCGAGAGGCTCTCCCGAATCTTCAACCATCGGCGAGCTCTTCGCGCAGCGCCACGAAGGCGGCGCTCGCGGCGCTCTCGATCTCGCCGACATCGGATTCATCGTGCGCGAGCGACGCGTAGTTGTACGCCCCGCGCTTGAACAGCACGCCCTCCTCCAGCGCGAGCTCGCCGAAGCGCGTGCGCTGGTCCTCATCCTCGAAGTCGAGTAGCCACATCGGGGCGATGCCGCGCACGGTCACACCACCAACTCCGGACGCGGTAATCGCGCGCTGGACGCCCTGCATCATCTCCTCGCCCGCCGCCCACAGCCCCTCGCACACCTCCGCCTTCTCGTGCCAGTCGAGCACCGCGGCGGCCGCGGCAAGCGCCATCGTCTCCCCCGCGAGCGTCGACGAGATCCAGCAGTCCGACGCCGCGCGCATCACGACCTCTCGGCCCACGATGGCGCTGAGCGGATATCCGTTGGCCATCGCCTTCCCGAACACGGCGAGATCCGGGGTGATGCCGGAGTACTCCTGAAATCCGCCCGTGCGCAGGCGGAAGCCGGTCTTCATCTCATCGAAGATCAACACCGCGCCGCGCTCGTCCGCGATGCCGCGCGCGGATTCAATCCACGCGGTGCTCGGCAGTCGCTCGATCACCGGCTCGATCACGATCGCCGCGAGCCCATCGCCCGCCTCGGCCGCCGCGCTCTCGAGCGCGGTGATGTCGTCGAATGGCACCGGGGTGTAGTCCTCGTGCGCGCCGCTCACCGTGCCGGGGCCATCGGTGTACCAGTCCAGCCAGCCGAAATAGCCGCTGCCGATCACCTTCGCGCGCCCCGTGTGCGCACGCGCGATGCGCACCGCCGCGGCGACGCCCTCCGCTCCGCTCTTCAGAAAACGCACGCGCTCCGCGCAGGGGATGACATCCGACAACCGCTCGGCGACCTCCACCTCGAGCACGTGCGAAAGCCCCGCGACATTCCCCCGCTCCGCCGCCTGCGTGACCGCGCGTGTCACCGCGGCCTCGGCGTAGCCGAGGGCGACGGCGCCGAGCGCCATGATACAGTCGATCAGCTCACGCCCGTCGGCGGTCCAGATGCGGCAGCCAGACGCGCGCAGATAGTGCATCGGCATCTCGTCATGTGCGTCGCCGTAGAGCGTTGCGAAGCGCTTGCTCCCCGTGGACGCCCCGCCGACGATGATTTTCTCGGCGCGCGCGCGCCAATCCTCCTCGACCATCTCTTCCGGGGCCAGCTCGTCTTCGCTCATGCGGGGAAGAAGCCGCAGCGCGGCGGCAGCGTCAAGTGCGCGGCTCGCGCGCACGTTCGATCGTGCGCATGACCTCGATTGCGATGGAGCGCATCAGGTCGATCTCGCGTGCGTCCGGAGCGGCACGGTAGGTGAGCGACCGGAGCGAGCGGAGGACAAGCTCCTCGTTGCGCGTACGGAAGAAGTCGATCGTTGCAAGCGACTTGCCGGCGTCCGTGAAGAATCGCTGCAGCTGCTCGGCGCTCGCCGGCGGCGCGTCCTTGCGCGGCGGCGCGAGCGTGCGCGATGCGTCGGCGGCGATGTGCAGCTCGTAGAGCGCGAGCAGTACGGCCTGGGCGAGATTGAGCGAGGGGTGGTCGCTCGTCGGGATCGTGACGACGGCGTGGGCACGGTCGAGCGCCTCGTTGGAGAGGCCGTGGTCCTCGCGTCCGAAGAAGATCGCGACCCTGCCTTCCGCGGCGGCGGCGAGCATCGGCGTGGCGACCTCGCGCGGCGACGTGAGCTTCCACTTCGCCTTGCGCCGGCGGGCGGTGAAGCCGGCGGTGTACACGCAGTCCGCAATCGCCGCGTCGAGCGAGTCAAAGTGCTGTATCTGCGACACGATGTCGCGCGTGTCGTGCGCGACGCGTTCGACGCGCGAGGGGTCGTACTCCGCCGGATTCACGAGTCGCAGCTGGCGCACATCCATGTTCTTCATCGCGCGCACCACCGCGGCGATGTTCACCGGATCCTGCGGCTCCACCAGCACGACGCAGACGTTGTCGAGCGCGCTCATGACGGAAGCTGCACGCGGAGAAAGCACTCGAGCGGCTGCCGATCGCCCCGCAGATACACCCGGTCGCCGCGCGCACCGCTGAGCACCAGCTGCCCGCGCCGCCGTTGGCGGTCGGGCGACATGTCGTTCACGAGGACGTCGATGGACACCGTGGGACAGAGCGCGGCTCGCGGCACGGTGAAACGGATCTCGTAGCCGTCGGTGGTCTCGCGCGCGACGGCCGTGAGGGTCGGTGCGTCGCTCGAACCGGAGATTCGGCGCATGCGCGTGTGGGAAAAATCGCGCTCCGGAATGGCCAGCCACGCCGCCGGCTCACGCCACCCTTCGCACCAGAGATGGAGCTGCACGCCGTCGCTGTTGATGTCGGGAGACTCGTTGTCGAGAGCCGGATCGAGCGCATCCGCGTCCCTGAAAAACAGCGGGGACTTTCGAACGTCGACGCGGACCTCGAGCTCGTGCTGATTCGCATCGATGGCGACGTGCGCGCGCGGCGCGCCGGCAGCGGACCACGAGTGCTCCGACATTCGATAGTCGGGCTCGCCGAGGTCGCGCGCGAATGGGAGCGAGTGCGGGATCGATGCCAGATGGGGCGCAGTCGCCGCCGCAGCGTCCGGCTCCGAATCGCGAAAGCCGGAGAGCACGGTGTCGCGGTCGCCCGCGGCATGCCCTTGCCTGATATGCGCTCCATCGTCTCGCCACACGTACTCGATCACTGCGCCGCCGGCCTCGGTGATGCGCACTCGCTCCTCGTCCATCGTGACCTCGCCGAGCGCGTGCGACCAGTCCCACACCATGCGCACGCGCCCTGTCGCTCCGTTCATGCGAACGAGCACGAATCGCCGATCGCCCGCGCCGGGTGCACCCGTCGCGACGGCGGTCCACCACTCGGAATCTACGTCGGCACTGGCCCACGCGAGCGTCGCGCCCGACTCGTCATCCGCGAGGCGAACGAGCGCACCCGCCTGCACCGCCTCGCGCCGCGCATCTCGCACGAACGAGAAGCCATCCTCGAGCCCGTCGCCACCATCCAGCCGCGCATCGCTCCACGCAGCCGGGCCCTCCACGCGCACGCCCGCATGCACGGGGAGCTCGATGCGCACCGATTCGCCCGCCGCCCAGCGCAGCTCGTCGATGCACGCGTGCCCCGTGACCGTGAGCGCGCGGTCGACGTCGACCTCGGGGAGCTCGGACACGCGCGCGCTCGCGCAGATCCAGCCGAGGTCGCCGCGCTCGTCGTACGCCACGAGCCTTCCCGAGGTGCGCGGCTGCGAGCGGCCGTTCACCAGCGGCGCGTTGTGGGCGAGCGTGCTGCGATACCAGTGCAACGAGCGATCGACGTAGCTCCCCGTCCCCATGTCATCGAGAATGCGACGCGCGCCGCGCGCGAGAAGGAGATTGAGCCGATCCGGATGACCGTGGCCGCCGCCGTGGTGCCCGTAGTCGAGCGCGACGTACGCTTCGCCGCCATGCCGACGAAAGACCGCGATCCCCTGCCCCTCGAGCAACGCCGACGGCACGCGAGCATGGTCGAGCGGCGGCCGCGTCTCGCGCGCGAAGAGCAGCGAGCGCCAGCCGAGATCGGCGCGATCGAGCGCGCTCGCCGGCTCGTTGCGCTCCGACTCGGCGGCCGACCTCCACCGTCCAGTATCGCGGTGCGGGATGTCGGCTGCGTACAGGGCCGCAAGCGCCGCGGTGAGGCGCGCGTCATCGGCGCGAGCGAGGCCCAGCTCGCACGACTCCGCCGTGCGCCACTGCCGAAGCGAGGCGCCGTACTGCGAATCGCGACGCGCCGGGAAGCCGAGATCGGGGAAGGCGGTGAGAAAGGGCGTCGAGAAGCCCGCCTGGAAGCGCGCGAGCAATTCACTCGGGATCTCGTGGCCCGCCGCCTCGGCCATCGTGATGCCGTACCAGAGTGCGCGGTGCGAGAAGAGATGATAGTTCTCCCCTTCGTACCAGCTCCCGTCGGCGAGCAGTCCCGTGCCGAGCTGCGCGATCAGCCCCGACGGCGAATGGATCGCGTGGACCACGAGCGCGTCATCGCCGAGTGTCCGACCGGCGGCGAGGAGCGCCGCGTTGTTCCAGAGCTGGCGATTCGATTCCCCCTCATCGTACGAGCGGATGAGCGCGGCGCTCGGCGCGGCGACGCGATCGCGAAAGCGACCGGTAGCGTCCTGGCCGGCGCCGGCCGCATCGAGGAGGTCGGCGGCGACGCACAGCTGCAGCAGCCAGATCGATTCGAGGTACGTGCTGAAAAACGGCCGCGACGGACCGAGCACGTTGTCGTCCAGCGGATAACGAGCGTAGCGATCGGCGTATTCGTCCAGCGTCGCGCGCGCAAACGCGGCGAGCGCGGGCTCGTTGCCGAGCGCGTGAAGCGTCGCGGCGTGAACCGCGCGCTCGGCGCGCCAGAGCTGCGCGAACATGAGCCACCATCGATGATGGCGCTCGCCCGTCTGCACCTCGTTGCACATTGGGCAGCGGTGCGCATGGGGCGAGTACGGGTCGAACTCCAGGGACGCGCCATCGGTGGGACAGCGCCCGCCATCGCGCGTGAGCATCGCCTTCTGCCCCGAGATGGCGGGCGCGTCGCGCAGAACGCGTTCCATGTCCGCGCGCAGCGAGTGTGCGAGGGGCGAGAGGGCGCCGGCGGCGATGCGTCGCCGCGAGCGGAGATCGTCTGAATTCAAGAGAATTGTCACGGCGCCTGCGTCGCGGGCGGGAGCGATTGCACGAACCACGACGCGAGGGTCGCGAGCTCGCCGCGAAGATCCATCGTCACCCCCTGCAGCCGTCGCGAAGCGCCCTGCACGCCGCGCGCGTGATAGACCCACGCGACGGGCACTGTCGCGTCGAGCTCGCGCTCGACGGTATTCCATCGCGCGCGTGCGAGCGTGTCGGGCGCCTCGCGCGCGGACGCGAGGAACGAGTCGAGGCGCGGCTCGTGAAAGCCCGCGTAGTCGAGCGCGCTACCGGCAAAGCGGGAATCGAACATGGCCGAGAGATACGACAGCGAGAGATCGCCGGGAATGCCGGTGTAGAGCGCGTCGAAGGTGCGCGGTGTAGCGCGTGCCGCGGCGAGAAAGGAGGCGAGCTCGCGCTGGCGAATGGTGACGCGCACGCCGATCCGCGCGAGATCGGACTGGATGAGCTGCTCGGCCGAGTTGTCGGCGCTCCCGACCGTGAGGAGCTCGAGCGCGAGCGCGCGGTTGCCGCGGTGGCGCAGGCCGCCCGCGCCTGGGCGCCATCCGGCGGCGTCGAGCAGCGAGTCCGCGCGCGCAGTGTCGAGAGCCGCCTCACTTGCGGTGCCGAAGGGGTGCGTCGAGGGAATTGCCTCGCTCGATGGCTCGCCGTATCCGTGCACAGCCACGGACACGATGCGCCGGCGATCGATCGCGAGCGAGATTGCGCGGCGCACGCGCACGTCGTCGAACGGTGCGCGCGAGACGTTGAACACGATTCCGTACGACTGGAGCACCGGGTAGTCGATCACGCGCAGCAGCGGGTCGCGCGCCACGAGCGGAGCCATGGCGGGCGAGATGCCGGCGAGATCCAGCTCGCCGCTCGTCAACCCAGCAAACTTCGTCGCGGACTCATCGATCACGGCGATGACCAGCCGGCGGAGCCTGGGCGGTCCGCCCATTTCGGCGGGGAACCCGTCGCGTCGCTCGAGCTCCCATCGCTGCCCAGCGACGCGGCGAACGAAGCGGAAGGGCCCGTTCCCCACCGGATGCACCGCGAAGCTGTCCGCGCGCATGGCGCCGAGCGGCGTGAGCGCGAGACGGTGGGCGGGGACCATCGGGAGCTCGCAGAAGATCGAAGGAAAATGCGGCTGCGGATTCGTGAAGCGAACCGTCACGGTCGAGTCGTTCTCGGCCGCGACGGCGGTGACGCCGGCGAGATCGGAGGCGCGGGGGAATCCCGTTGCGGGGTCACGCGCGGCATCGAGTGTGAAGGCGACGTCACGGGCGGTAGTCGGCGCGCCGTCGTCCCACCGCAGCGAGGTCGCCAGCGCGAAAGTGAGGGCGCGACGATCCGGCGAAAAACGCCAGGCGCGCGCGTAGTACGGTACGGGCGTCAGTTGGGCGTCGTAGCGCGCGAGCGTCACGAACAGGGCGTAGCGCTGCACCTGTTTCGCGAGCGGATGGATCGTGACGAGTGGGTTCGCGCTTTCGAGCTCGGCGCCGGAAGCGATGACCACGGTGTCCGCGGCGCGCGGCGCCCCGGCGCACGAAGCCGCGAACGCCAGAATGGCGAGCGGGCGCACGGCGCTCGCGCTCGCGCGGGTTGACGGACGCCGCGTTCGCATCATCATCCGCAAATGCGATCAGCTCTGCGCCAGCTCGGCGTCGCCCTCGCGCTCTTCTGGGTCGTCCTCAGTCTCACCTTTGTCCTCATTCGCGCCGCCCCCGGCGACCCGGTGTCCTTTCTCGCGCCACCGGCCGCGACGGCATCGGAGCTCGCGCGGCTGCGCGCATCGCTCGACCTCGATGCGCCTCTGGCCGTCCAATATGGTCGCTGGGCACATGATGTATTCAAGGGCGACCTCGGCACGAGCTTCGTCGCGCATCGGGCCGTCACGAGTGTGCTTGGCGACGCGATCCCGATTTCGCTCGCGCTCGGCGGGATCTCCCTGCTGCTCACCTTCATTATCGGCATCGCCGTTGGCAGCGTGCAGGGCGCGCACCGCGGGGAGCGACTCGACGGCGCGCTCACGCTCGCGACCACGACCATCTACGCCGCACCGAGCTTTTGGCTCGCGCTCTCGCTGATCGCGCTCTTCACCTACGGCGCCGCGCGGCTCGGTCTTCCAGGTTGGCTGCGACTTCCGGCGTTCGGCGTGCACGATCCCGCCGGCGCGTCGGGGCTCGCCGATCTCGTGCGCCACGCGATGCTCCCGGTGCTCACGCTCACGCTGGTGGGCGCGGCCGGGATCGCGCGATATGCGCGCAGCGCGGTGGTCGAGCTGCTGCAGCTGCAATGGGTGCGCACGGCCGTGGCGAAGGGAGTCTCGACGAGAGCCGTGCACGCGCGCCACGTACTCGCGAACGCGCTCCCGACACTGCTCGTGCTTTTCGCCCTCGCCCTACCCGGCGTGCTCGCCGGATCCGTGTTCGTGGAGACGGTCTTCGGCTGGCCCGGTGTCGGCCGGCTCATGGTGAGCTCGATTTTCGCGCGCGACTATCCCGTGGTGGTCGGCGCGACGGTGGTGTACGCGGCGACGGTGATCCTCGCCAATCTCGCCGCCGACCTCGCACTGCCGCTCGTCGATCCACGGCGGCGATCATGATCGCGTTCTGGCGCAGCTCGAGCGTGCAGGCACGAATCGCGATGGTCACCCTCGTCGCGCTCGCGCTGGGTGCGCTGCTCGTGCCGGTGCTCGCCAATACCGATCCGCTCGCGATCGGCGATGCGGTCGCGCTGCGCCTGCTGCCGCCACTTTCATTCGATGTCACGCACCACTTCCACCTGCTCGGCACGGACTCGTTCGGGCGCGACCTGTTCGTGCGCGCGATGCTCGCTGGCCGCCTGTCACTCGCGGTCGGGCTCGCGGGCTCGGTGCTCGCGGGCGGAGTTGGAATCGCGATCGGCGCGATCGGTGGGTGGGAGGGAGGCATCGTCGATCGAGTCGCGATGGCTGCGGGCGATGTGCTGCTCGCCATACCGCGGCTCGTAATCCTGCTCGTGTGCGCCGCGCTCTGGACGCCGGGCGCCACGATGGTGATCACGATCCTCGTGCTCACGGGATGGATGGGCGTCGCGCGGCTCGTGCGCGGCGAGGTGCGCGGGCTGCGCTCGCGGCCCTTCGTCGAGGGCGCCCACGCGATGGGCGCGACGCCGGTGCGTGTGCTCTGGCGGCACGTGCTCCCCAATGCGCTCGCGCCGGCGATCGTCGCGATCGCGCTCGGCGTTGGGAGCGCGGTGCTGCTCGAGAGCGGGCTTTCGTTCCTCGGCCTCGGGATCCAGCCACCTCAGCCGAGCTGGGGGAACATGATCGCGGATGGCCGCGAGCTCATCGTGCTGGCGCCGTGGATCGCCCTCGCGCCGGGGATCGCGCTCATCCTCACGGTGTTGTCGTGCACCCTGCTGGGCGACGCGTTGCGCGACCGGCTCGCGGGCGACGAGCTGGAGACGATTCGGGCGCGCTCCTAGCGCACGAGCATCGTGACGATAGCGCGCGGCGGGGCGACGAAGGAAATGCGATTGTCTTGAATTCCGACCAATTCGCCGGGCGATTCGTCCAGGCGCGACGCGCGCGCTTCGCCGGTAGGCGTGCCGAGCAACCATGCGCCGGCAACGTCGCGCTCGAGAAGATTGACGCAGCGCAGCGCGAGCCACTCGCCGTCCTCGCTGGTCTTGACCGCCGAGAGCGCGAGCCCGTCGCCCTCGAGCGAGACGCCCGCGGTCGACTCCGGAAGCTCGGTCGCGGAGCGGACCGTTCGTCCGGCGAGCGGGTGCAGCACGTCATCCGCAGTGCGCTCGATCTCGGCGATGGTGGCATCGTCGCGCGCACCGTGCAACAGGAGCGCGAATCGCCCGCTGAAATGCCCTGGCTGCTGCGCCTCCGGGGTGCTCGCCGGCCATCCCGCGTGACCGGGGCGCTCGGGGAGATCGTTGCGAGACAGCTCGCCGACGGCGCGCAGCAGCGTGAGCGCAATGGTGCCGTCGGCGAATGCCTCGTACTCGCCGAGTCCATCGGAATAGATGGTCGCGCCACGATCGCGAGCGGCCAAGGTCACGTAGCGGGCGAGCGGCGAGGTCGCGGGCGGCGTTTCCGTGGAGTGTTCCGGCGCGACGATCGTCTTACGGCGCACTGGCCCGAAGGCAGCGTCCGCGAACACGTCGGCGTTGGACGCATCCGTCGACACTCGCAGTCGAAGTCGATGGTCGACCAAACCGTTGTCGCCGTCGATGTCCGCGCGCACGAATTTCGCCCCGGCATCGAGCGTGAGTGTGAGTGTGCCGGACGCGGCGCGCGGCGCCAGCATTCTGAGCTGATCGTAGAACTCGACGCGCCACTGAACTACGAGCGTCGCGCGCAGCGGGCCGCGAAGACCCAGTCGCGGATTGCTGAATTCCGCATAGCGTGGTTCGCCACGCGGTGATGGTGTGTAGAGGTCACCGGCGTCGGTGATGCTCTCGATCGAGAAGGCCGACGCAATGCTTCTCGCCCCATCCGTGGTATCGAGACGGATGCGGCCTCGCGCATCGGCCTCGATCCGCATCGCCCCGTTCGAAATCGAGAGTCCCGCGGTGCGCACCTGCTCCGGTACGATGGACGCGGCGCCCGCGTCGCTGCTGCTCAACGGAAAGGCGCGCGTGCCATAGCCTTCTAACGGTGGCACCCACACGAGCGCGCGCGTCGACTCCACGAATTCATCCAACGGATAACTCTGCGGCGATTCCACCCGATCGTGCCGTCGCTCGGTCATGAGCCGCTGCACCGGAACGTTCCCCCTATCGATTACCCAGTCCGGCGGCGACTCGCCGATCGGCATCGTGTCCGCCCCGCCGGATCCCGGCCCAACGCGCACGCGGTCGCGCACGGCCAGCACCTCCACCTCGGCGACCCCTCCTCGCCCGCGCGCGGCGGGATTGCATATCACCACCGCAGAGGTCCGTGCGTCGGGCGCCGAACGCGTGGCATCGGCGTCGTATCCGATCAGGTCGAACAGCGCATCCTCGCGCAACCCCGCCGATTGCACCTCGGCGTCCTCCAGCCGGGCCGCCATCGCGCGCGCGACCGCGTCGACGGAGCAACCGCACAACGTGTCGTGCGGCTGACATTGCAGCAACGTCTTCCACGCCGCGCGCATGAGCGCGCCGCGATTCGTGTGGCGCACACGCTCCGCGAGCGCGACCCACGGCTCCGTGTTGCGGAGCAGCGAGCGCTCCGCCTGCGCCGCGCGGCGCTTGAGGGCACTGCGCGTGGCGAAGGTGCCTTGCAATGTCCAAGTGTAACCGTACGAGTCGCGAAGCTCGCCGCTCACATCGGGGA
>DATCPC010000233.1:0-24827 GCA_036564355.1 Gemmatimonadaceae bacterium
GTACTCAGCTTGCCGGGTGACATCTGGCAGGCATCGCCGCCGTTGTTTCCCGCGGCAGTCACATACGTCACGCCCGAACGAATCGACCGCGCGACGGCCGTATCCAGGATCGGGGCAGAGGCGGCACCAAGGCTGAGATTCGCGACTGCGGGGGACCTGTGGTGCGCGGTCACCCAGTCGATGCCAGCCAAAATGGTGGAGAGAGTCGTCGTGCCGCTGCACGGGAAGACACGAACCGACCAGAGAGTGGCCGCCTTCGCGACTCCGTGCACGCTGCCGGCGGCCGCGCCGGCGACGCCGGTGCCGTGCCCGTTGCAATCCGATCCATTGCCGCCGAGCGCGTCGTAGGCGAAGTGTGCGCGGCCACCGAACTCGACGTGCGTGTAGCGAATGCCCCCATCGACGACGTAGATGTTGACGCCGGCCCCGGTCGATCCGTACGCGAACGAACCACTGAGCGGCAATGGGTGCTGATCGAGGCGATCGAGCGCCCAACCCATTTCGGTTTCCGTCCCGAGCTGGTGTACGAAGCGATCCTGGACGACGCTCTCGACGTCGGGATCGCTGCGCAGGCTGTCGGCATCTTCATCGGTGACGGCAGCGGAGAAGCCGCGGAGGGCGGTTCCGAAGTGCTGGTCCATCGTGAGCGCCTTGCTCAGCGAATGGCGATGCACGAGCGCCTCGGAGGAAGGCGCGCTGGATTTCAGAACGACGATGTAATGGCCCGCCCAGACGTCGCCCGAGGGGACGGCGGCGGCAGAAGCACGGGAGGCGACTGGTTGTGATGCCTTCGGAGCGGTGGCGTCGTTGCAGGCAGCGATGGAGAGGATGCCACAGCATCCGGCGAGGAGGCGTTTCATCGTGGGACTCCTTGGAATAAGGGTCCGCGCGACAGCCCGACTAGCTTGGCATCTCAGAGGATGCGGTAGCCTCGTAGCTTTGCGTCACCGTCTTTAGACGGTTTTGCCCTCGTCACTAAACCGTTGGCTCAGTAACCGTGCGTGTACACAGTGGACACAGCAGACAGCGAACGCGTTCGCATGGACAAGTCATGCGATCGTGGCAACGCGTAGGGGGTGTTCGACATCCGGCACAGGAGAGCCGGCCCCAGATTAGCATTGCCTGAGAATAAAACCAGCAAGGATGCTTGCTTAGAATCACAACTGACTGAGCGGCCAGACAAGTACCGCGAGCAAGCTCACCTGCTGTATTCACCTGGTAGACGGACGACCCTATGCATGAGTAAAACCTCATCCGCAGAGTCCGCTCTACGCCCTTAATTTTTGTTGTTTGCGAGCGCCAACGAACTACAGAATTCGCTGCTTTCTCGCCCTCGAAAGTCGCTCGGCTTCCGCCGCACGCCACTCCGCGATCTTTCGGTGATCGCCCGACATCAGCACCTCAGGCACCCGCTGACCCCGATACTCCGCGGGACGCGTATAGCTCGGCGCGCTCAGCTCGCTACCGTCCCAGAACGAATCCGTGCGCGCGCTCTCGAGGTCGGACATGGCACCCGGCAGGAGCCGAGCGGTCGCGTCGACGATCGCCAGCGCCGCAGCCTCTCCACCGCTCAGCACGAACTCTCCGAGGGAGAGCTCCTCGGTGGCCAGATGGTCCGCGACGCGCTGGTCGACGTCCTTATAGTGGCCGCACAGAATGGTGAGGTGCTCCTCCTTCGCGAACCGCACTGCGTCCACCTGGCTGAACGGGCGCCCTCTCGCCGACACGAGCACGATCGGCCCGCTGGCGCCGATCGACTCCACCGCCTCGAAGAACGGCTCGGGCTTCATCACCATCCCGGCGCCGCCACCGAACGGATAGTCGTCCACGGTGCGGTGGCGGTCGTGCGTGAAGTCCCGCAGATCGATCACCTGGTAGCTCACGCTTCCCGCAGCGGCCGCCCGAGCCGGGATGCTGAGGCCGAGCGGCGCGGTGAAGAATTCGGGAAAGATCGTGACGATCGAAACCCGCAGCATCAGTCGAGCAGCCCGGGAGGCGGCGCGATCACGATGGTTCGATCCGCCCGCTTTACCTCGTGTATGAACACATCGTTGAACGGAATTAGCACCGATCCCTGTTCGCGAGCCACGTCGAGTGCGAGCCCCTGCGGGAGCTCGAACACGCTCGTGACCGTCCCGACGCGCTCTCCGGATTCGAGCACCACGTGCATCCCCTCGAGCTCGTGCAAGTACACCTCGCCGTCCGCCGGCGGCTCCAGCTCGGCGGCGGGCGCGAAGAGATAGCGGTTGGTCCACCGCGAGGCCTCGTCGCGATCGCTCATCTCCTCGAAGCGCACGGCGAGCAACCCGTTGGCGTGCGGGCGCGTTTCGCGAACGGTGAGCTCTGGGGGATGCGGCAGCGGATCGCCGGATGCGTCACCGGCGAAAAGAACACGGCCGGCCGAAAAGACTTCGGCCGGCGCGTCAGTAATTGGCTCCACGATGATCTCACCCCGAAGCCCGTGCGATTTCCTCAACCGCCCGACGATAACCCATTCGGGCGCGGGCATGCTACTCCGCGGCGTTCTCGTTCACGGCCACCGCGCTTCCGCTGCGCTTGGCCGCTACGCGCGTCTCGTGACGCGCCTTGAGCACACCCGCCTTCCGGAGCAGCGACCGCACGGTATCCGTTGGCTGCGCGCCGACATCGAGCCAGTAGTTGGCGCGGTCCGCGTCCACTTTCAAGCCACCCTCTGTGATGCGCGGGTTGTACTGGCCGATCAACTCGATGAAGCGGCCGTCGCGCGGGCTCTGCGCGTCGGCGATCACGATGCGATAGACGGGGAGCTTCTTTCGTCCAACGCGGCGCAGGCGAATCTTGACCATTTCGTCTCTCCCAACAGAGTGTGCTGTGGTACGCGGGCTCATCGCGCAATCCGGCAGATCCGGTGCGCACCCGGGGTGTTGCGACAAAGCTAACTCAGCGGCCGCCCATGCGGGGAGGCATCATCCCCGGCGGCATTCCGGGAAACTGCATTCGGCCGCCGCCGCCCTTCCCCATCTTTTTCATCATTTTCTGCATCTCGCGGAACTGTTCGAGCAGCCGATTCACCTCGCTCACCGGGCGTCCGCACCCCTTCGAGATCCGCGACCTGCGCGACCCCGTGAGGATCCCCGGATTCTTCCGCTCCTCCTTCGTCATCGAGAGCACGATCGCCTCGATGTGCTTCATGCGCTTCGGATCGATGTTCGCCTGCTTGAGCATCTTCGCGTTCACGCCCGGGAGCATCTTGAGCACCCCCTCCAACGGGCCGAGTTTCTGCATCTGTCGCATACTCGTGAGGAAGTCCTCGAGATCGAGCCCTTCCTTCTTGACCTTTTTCTCCAGCCTCTTCGACTCTTCTTCGTCGAACGACTCCTGCGCCTTCTCGACGAGCGAGACGATGTCTCCCATCTGGAGAATCCGTCCCGCCATGCGCTCGGGGTGGAACTCCTCGAGCGCATCGATCTTCTCGCCGACGCCGATATACTTGATCGGCTTCTTCGTGACGCCGTAGATCGACAGCGCGGCACCACCGCGCGCGTCGCCGTCCATTTTCGTGAGCACGACGCCGGTGATGCCGAGCGCGTCGTCGAAGCCCTTCGCGATCTTGACGGCGTCCTGCCCGGTCATGCCGTCGGCGACGAAGAGGATCTCATCGGGCTTCACCGCATCCTTCAGGCGGCGCAGCTCGTTCATCATCTCATCGTCGATCTGCAACCGGCCCGCCGTATCGATGATCACGACGCGATCGCGCGCGCGACGCCCCTCCTCGATGCCTCGCTTCGCAATCTTGACGACGTCCTTGCTATCGCGGTCGAGGTACACCGGCACGTCGATCTGCTTCGCGAGCGTCTCGAGCTGGTCGATCGCGGCAGGCCTGTACACGTCTGCGGCAACGAGTCGCGGCGGCCTTCCCTCCGCCTTCAGCTTTCGCGCGAGCTTGGCGGCCGTAGTCGTCTTTCCCGAGCCCTGGAGCCCCACCATGAGCACGATGCCGGGTGGGACGGTGCCGATGCGAAGCCCCTCTCGACGTTCGCCCAGCATGGCGGCCAGCTCGTCGTGTACGATCTTGACTAGCTGCTGCCCCGGGGACACGCTCCGGAGGGCCGCGACACCTGCTGCTTTCTGCTCGACGCGCTCGAGAAATTCGCGCGTGAGCGCAAAATTGACATCAGCCTCGAGAAGGACGCGGCGAACCTCGCGCATCCCTTCCTTGATGTCGGCTTCCGTCAGCACACCGCGCCCGCGAAGGCGCGCAAATACGGCGTCGAGCTTTTCGCTCAGTTCATCGAACATAGCCTTTAAACATATGCGTGATTAGTATTTAGGGCAAACCGGGTACCCCCGGCTTTGCCCCGTGCCCCCCACCAGGCATCCATGGCCCGAGCCCAGCGCAAAGAAGACATTCTCAAGTCCGAGCTGCCGCCAACGTTGCCCCTCATGGCGCTGCGCTCGACGATCGTCTACCCGCTCGGCACCATCGCGGTCCAGATGGGCGCTCCCGAGAATCTCTCGATCATACGGTCCCACGACGAAGCCGGTCTCATCGTTGGACTCGTCGTCGCGAGCGGCGATCACGATGAAGCGATCGACCCGAGCGCCTTTCTTGGCAGAGTGGGCGTCGCGGCACGGGTGCACGAGCGGATCAATCTTCCGGGCGATACGGTGCAGATCACGCTGCAGGGGCTGCGGCGCATCATCATCGAAGGCGTCGAGCAGCGCGAGCCGTATCCGATCGCGCGCATCCGGCCGGCGCCCGAGACGCCACTCGATCCGGTTCACGGCGAAGAGCTCATGGCGCGGCTCGTGAACGCGGCCGAGACGCTGGCGGAGCTGGTGGAGCGCATCCCGGACGAGGTGCCGGCGATCCTGAAGATGAACATGTCGGACCCGGGGCGCTTCGCGGACCTCGCGGCCACCAACATGAACTTCCGCATCGCGGACAAGGACGAGGTCATCCAGCGCCTCGACATCGGCGAGCGGATCCGCTTCGTGCTCACGCGCCTCGAGCGCGAGGTGCAGCGCGCGCGTGTGATGGAGGACATCAAGCGCCAGACCGAGGTGAAGATCGAGCAGCATCAGCGCGAGTTCTATCTGCGCCAGCAGCTGCGCGCGATCCAGGCGGAGCTCGGCGAAACCGATCCGGGTGACAGAGAGGCCACCGATCTCATCAAACGCATCGACGAGGCGAGACTTCCCGAGAAGGCCGACCAGGAGGCGCGCCGCGAAACGGAGCGGATGCGCACGATGTCGCAGCAATCGAGCGAGTATCAGGTCATCCGCACGTATCTCGATTGGATACTCGCCCTGCCGTGGAACATTCGTACGGGCACGGAAGTGATCGAGCTGAAGAAAGTGCAGGAGGCGCTCGATGTTCGTCACTACGGACTTGGCGAAGCGAAGGAGCGCATCCTCGAGTATCTCGCCGTGCGCAAGCTGCGCGGCGGCGGGACGCACGGTCCGATCCTCTGCTTCGTTGGCCCGCCCGGAACGGGAAAGACATCGCTGGGCGAGGCGATCGCCATCTCGATCGGGCGTGAATTTCATCGCATTTCGGTTGGCGGCGTGCGCGACGAGGCGGAGATTCGCGGGCATCGGCGCACGTACGTGGGCTCGATGCCGGGACGGGTCATTCAGGCGCTCAAGCGCGTCGGCGTGAGGGACGCGGTGCTGATGATCGACGAGATCGACAAGATGACGCACGGCGGCATGAGCGGTGATCCCACGGCGGCGATGCTCGAAGTGCTCGACCCGTCGCAGAATCACACTTTCGTCGACCACTACCTCAACATTCCGTTCGACCTCTCGTCCGCGCTGTTCATCTGCACGGCAAACAATCTGTTCGACATCCCGGCTCCGCTGCGCGATCGAATGGAGATCATCCGGATCGCGGGCTACACGATCGAGGAAAAGGTCGAGATCGCGTGGCGCTATCTGCTTCCGAAGCTCTTCGAGGAAACGGGGATCACGGACGTCGACCTCCAGTTCACCGACGAGATGCTGAGTCTCATCTCCAGCGGCTACTCGCGCGAAGCGGGACTGCGCGGCTTTTCGCGCAACGTCGAATCGATCATGCGCAGGCGCGCGCTTCGGAAGGCGGAAGGAGAGGAGGGAGCGTGGATCGTCGATCAGAAGATGGTGGAGGACATTCTCGGCGTCGCGCACTATTCACGCGATGAGGCGGAGAAGGAGCCGGAGATCGGCGCGCCAACGGGGCTCGCGTGGACGTCGACCGGCGGCGAGCTGATGACGATCGAGGCGCTCAAGATGGCGGGCACGGGGCGACTGATCGTCACGGGGCAGCTCGGCGATGTGATGCGCGAGTCCGTGGACGCCGCCTACTCGTACGTGCGCTCGCGCGCGGCGCAGATCGGCATCGACGACCGGATGTTCCGCGACTACGACCTGCACATCCACCTGCCCGCGGGCGCGATTCCGAAGGATGGGCCGAGCGCGGGAATCACGGTGACGCTCGCGATTGCGAGCGCGCTGAGCGAGCGGCCGGTACGGCGCGATGTGGCGATGACGGGTGAGGTCACGCTGCGGGGGAAGGTGCTGGAGATCGGCGGCGTGAAGGAGAAGGTGCTCGCCGCCTACCGCGCTGGGCTGCGTGAGGTGATTCTGCCGAAGCACAACGAGAAGGATCTGCGCGAGATTCCGGCGGAGGTGCGCAAGAACATGGTGTTCACCTTCGTGCAGACGATGGACGAAGTGCTTCGCCTCGCGATGCTTCCGGTGGTGGTGCCGACGCCGGCCGACAGGCCACCGGTGAAGGCGCCGGAGCCCGACCAGGAGCGCCGCGGCATGGATGCGGAGCGCTCGGTGCCGATCGAGACGGGTGACTGACCTGGCGGTACGCCCTCCCCTCGCCGTGAGCGCGCCGCTGCCGCCGCTGGACGAGGAGACGAAACGAAGGA
The DNA here is from genome assembly GCA_036564355.1 of Gemmatimonadaceae bacterium. Lineage (GTDB taxonomy): Bacteria > Gemmatimonadota > Gemmatimonadetes > Gemmatimonadales > Gemmatimonadaceae > FEN-1250. Next base: position 6,900 of record DATCPC010000233.1, read on the forward strand.
ATCTCGCGCGGATGAAGCGACGCGCGAGCGGGCTGCTCCTTGTTGCGACCGCGGTCTGGATCGCAACCTCGATCTTCGTATCGCGCTACCCGTGGCTCGCGTACGTGCGTGCGACGGCCGAGGCGTCGATGATCGGCGGGCTCGCGGACTGGTTCGCGGTGACCGCGCTCTTCCGCCATCCGCTCGGAATTCCGATCCCGCACACCGCGATCGTCGCCGCGCGAAAGGATCAGATCGGGCGCAGCCTCGGCAACTTCGTGTCGCGGCATTTTCTGAGTCGCGATGTGATGGCGGCGAGGCTCTCCTCGCTGCGCGTGGCGGAGCATCTGGCGAAGTGGCTCGCGGAGCCCGAGAACAGCCGCACGCTCGCGCATCACGCGGCGACGGCGCTGGCGAGCGGGGCGCGGATGCTCGCCGACGAGGATGTGCAGGCGCTCATCGATCGCGTGCTGGTGGAGCGCATCCGGAGCACCGAGGTCGCGCCGATACTCGGACAGATGCTGTCGCTGCTTACGGCGGGCGATCGCCATCAGGAGCTGCTCGATGAGGCGATCGGGCTGTTGGCGCGCACGGTGGATCAGAACCAGGAGCTGATTCGCGAGCGGATCGAGGCGGAGAGTCCGTGGTGGGTGCCGGGAATGGTCGACGATCAGATCCATCGCAAGATCGTGACGGGGCTCGACAACACGCTCGCCGACGTGCGCGATGATCCGGATCATCCGCTGCGTCGCCGCTTCGACGTGGCACTCGCCAACTTCGTGCGGAAGCTGAACGAGAGCCCCGAGGTGCGGGCGCGCGCGGAGCGGATCAAGCTCGAGATTCTCGACGCGGCAGCTGTGCGGCGCTTCTCGTCATCCATCTGGGAGGATGCGAAGGCGGCGCTGTTCCGGTATGCGGACGCGCCGAACGCCTTCGCGCCGTCGGCGATCGAGCGTGGGCTCGTGTCGCTGGGGGAGGCCGTGTCGCGCGATGAGGCATTGCTGGCGCGCATCGACGCGCTGATCGCGGAGGTGGCGGGGCATCTCGTGGATCGATATCAGGGCGAGGTCGCGGAGCTCATCGCGCAGACGGTGACGTCGTGGGATCCGGAGGTGACCTCCGACCGCGTGGAGCTTGCGATCGGCAAGGATCTGCAGTTCATTCGGATCAACGGCACGATCGTCGGCGGCCTGGCGGGGCTGGCGATCTACGTGTTCGCGAGGTTCATCGGCCAGTAGGAGACTCCTATGATCGCCTCGCTCGACAAGAATTCCGTCTCAGGAGAGCCGCCGAGCTTGTACGCACTGCTCGCTGTGCGCGCGCGCAAGGCGACGGATGCGACGCTCGCGGCATTCGCGGCGGTTGGCGGCGTCGCCGTGGTGGCGCTCATCGCAGTGCGGCCGCGGTGGTGGATGTACGCGCTGCTCCCCGTCGCGGCGGGCGCCTTTGGCCTGTGGGGGATTCTGGAGCGAGGAATCTCGGAGCGCGGTGCCAACCGCAGCGCGCGCTACGATCGGGCAATCGCGGCGATGCAGTGGCTCGCGGTTGCGATCGGGACGGTGGCCGCTCTCGTGACGGCGTTCGCTGTGCTCGGGATCTTTCTCGGTACGATCATCAGCTGACGACTTCGTCTAGTGGATCCCGATCTTCGAGAGATCCAGCACGTCCGTCTTGTCGCCCTGCGGAACGTCAACGTACACGATCACGGCGTGCCCGCGCACATCGCCTCCCGTGAGCAGCATCGAGCGCCCGGACGCGATGAGGTGCGTACCCTGCGGGCCTTCCGTCGCCTGCACGTTGGGATAGCGCGCGGTGAAGACCTTCTGCATCGCCGTCCGAAATTCGCCGGCGTCGACAGCCGAGCGCCACACGGTGACCCAGGCAAGACCGTCGCCGTGCGGCGTTTTCAGAATCATGTAGCGATCGCCTGCCCATCCCTGCGCAGCCTGAATCGACGCGTTCTGATCCTTGAGATGCTGGAAGAGAAAGAGCCTGGTTTCGAACTCGCCCATGTCGTTCTGGAAGGTGCTCGTCGCGCCGTGCAGCTCGGGGAGCGTGATCGACACGGGGAGTTCGGGATGCGCTCCGAAATACGCGGACTCGTGCAGAATCTGCGTCGATGACACGGGCATCGCCGCGCCGAACGGCGTCTTCCTTGGCTCCCGATCCTGGAAGCGGCGCATGAATTCCGCGCCGCTCAAATACGGGAAGAGCAGCGTCTCCTGCAGGACTGGAGGCGCCGCAGCGAACTTGGGCATCGATCCCTGATTCTCGCGAATGAGCTCGCGCACCTTCTCCCAACCGCCCGGAAGTCCGGCGGCCGGACCGAGCATCGATTGGATCGGGACGAGCGTCGCCTGCCCTTCCATCACGGATTGCGAGGCGAGCACGCGGTCGTCGTCGCCCTTCAGGTGCAGCAGCGAATCGAGATTCGTGTACTGATCCTGCAGCGCGTGTACGAGCTCGTGCTCCACGAGGAAGCCAACCTCTTCGGGCTTCGCCCCATCCACCACATAGAGCACCTTGGTCGCCGGATCGTAAAAGCCCGCGATCTGCTCCGTGTAGAGATCGAGCATGAGCGCGCGCAGATCGAAATCCTCGGGGACGAGGCCGAGCCGGCGGAGGAGCGTCTGCTGCGCGCCGAGATCCGACTGCGAGCGCTCATCCTCGAACTGCTTCACGAGGAATGCCTTCACCTGCTCCTTGGTGCGCCGCTCGATCACGGGCTGCTTCTTGAATTTGAGCCCGGTCACTTTCTCGATCTTGGGGATCGCCTCGGAGACCTCTCTTGCGTACGGACCCTGTGCCGTGACCTTCTCGCGGCTGGGGCAGGCGGACGCAAGTATCACGATCGATGCCAGGAGCGCGGCGGAGCCGCCGCGCGAGATCATGCGCATCACGGCCACTCCACCGCGTGTCCGGTGGCGACCGCGACGACGCGCGCGATGTCCGGCGCGCGCACCACCAGCCCCTCTTCCACGAGACGCCTCTGCAGCTCGCTCTCGACGGTGGCGAGCCGCGCGCTGCGCGGGGCGCCATTCGGGGGCGATGCGGGCGCGCGCGGCGGAGTTGCGGGTGGCGCCGCGCCCGCGGGAGCCGCGGCGGCGGGAGCGCGCGCGGGCGCGCCGGTGAACGCCGCCTCGAGCTCGAGCCCGAAGCGCTCGAGCGCCGCGAGCCCCGTGCGCGCCATCCGCTCCAGCGACTCGTCGGGCGTGAGCTCCTCGTCCGCGGCGCGCTCTCGCTCCGGTGCGCCGACGCGCTCGACGTCGCGGAGCAGCGCGAGTCGCTCGCGGATGAGCGACTCGGTGAGCTGCGAATACGAGGCGGTGGCCTGGGCGTGCGCGCACGCCTCGTCGAGCGCATCGATCGCACGGTCCGGACGCACGCGGTCCTTCACGTAGCGATCGGTGAGCGTCACCGACGCAGTGAGTGCCTCGTCGGCGATCGCGACGTTGTGGTGCCGCTCGAGCCGCTCACGTCGCGCCTCGAGCACCGCGAGCGTGTCCGCCGCCGAGAGCTCGGCGACCGAGATCTTCTGGAAGCGGCGCTCGAGAGCGGGGTCGCCGAGCACCCAGCGCTCGTACTCATCGCTGGTCGTTGCGCCGATCACGCGAAACTCGCCCCGCACGAGCGCGGGCTTGAGCATGTTCGCCGCGTCCATTGCGACGCCCATGGCGGCTCCCTGCCCGATCAGGTTGTGGAGCTCATCGATGAACAGGATGATCCGTGGATCCTCCGAGCACGCGTTGACGATTGCAGTGAGGCGCTCCTCGTACTGTCCGCGATACATGGTTCCCGCGAGCAGCCCTGCGTGGTCGAGCGCGAGCACGCGCGAGTCTCGGAGCGCGAACGGCACGGCGCCCGACGCGATTCGCTGCGCGAAGCCCTCGGCGATCGCGGTCTTGCCGGTGCCGGCGGCCCCGACGAGCGCCGGATTGTTCTTGCCGTGGCGCAGCAGTATGTCGATCACGCGCGCGATTTCGTTGTCGCGGCAGCGAACGGGCTCCAGCCGTCCCGCGCGCGCCTCGGCCGTGAGGTCGCGCGTGAAACGGGCGAGCGTATTAGCGCTCGAGCGCAGCATGTCGCCGAAGTTCACAGGCCCAGCATGTCGTGAGCGTACCAGTGCATCATCTGGCTCCCCCAGAGAAGGGCGATCAATGCGGCGGGTGCGAGAAAGACCCCAAACGGCACGAGCGGCGGTGCAAAAGGAGTTCCTGCCTGGCGGGCACGGATCCAGGCGATCGGATACACGACGGCGAGAAAGCCGACCGCTCCGAGAAACGCGCCAATGAAGATAGTGAGGAGCGTACGCCCCGGTCCGAGGTAAGCGCCGATCATTGCCATCAAAGTCACGTCGCCGAAACCCATTGCCTCTTTCTTCAGAGCGAGCTCGCCCAGCCACCCGATGATCGCGATGGCGCCGGCGCCAACGCACGCTCCCATGAATGAATCATACAGGTTCGCGAACGGAAGAGTTTCATCGAGCAGCGCTCCCGCACCGGCAGCGACCAGCGCAAAGAAAAATCCGAAGACGGTGAAGCCATCCGGGATGACATAATCGGTGGCGTCGGTGATCACGATGCCAAGCAGTATCGTGACGAACACTGCCACGCGCAGCGCGGTGAGCGTTGGGCCGAAGTGCAACACGCAGGCGAGCCACGCGAGGGCGATCGTCAGCTCGAGGAGCGGATAGACGGCGGAGATGGAGGCCTTGCAGCCGCTGCAGCGCGCGCGCAGCACGAACCAGCTGACGAGCGGAATGTTCTCGTACCACGTGATCTCGTGGCCGCAGTACGGGCAGCGCGAGCGCGGCTTCACCACCGACTCATCGCGGGGCCAGCGGCTCACACAGACGTTCAGAAAGGAACCGATGCAGGCGCCGAAGAGAAACGCGACGGCCGGAAAATACCAGGAGCCCACGTGGTAGGAGGCGTCGGTCACTCGCGGAAGTGATGGAGGAGAATGCCGGCGGCGACGGCGACGTTGAGCGATTCGATCTCGGGTGCGAGCGTGATGCCGACGAGCCGCGCGCAGCGCGAGCGTGCCTCGTCGGACAATCCCGCGCCCTCGTTGCCGACGGCGAGCGCGACCGACGTCGGTGGCGCGATCGTCTCGATCGGCTGGCCGGCCGCGTCTGCACCCCACAGCGGGATCTCGTTGCTGGCGAGGAGCGAGTCGAGCGCTTCCCAGGTGATGGCGAGCGCGGGATAGTGAAAGAGAGCACCCATTGCGCTACGGACGACCTTGGCGTTCCAGAGGTCAACGGTGCCCGGGGCGGCGAGCGTGGCGGATGCGCCGAGCGCAGCGCCGGTGCGCAACATGGTCCCGGCGTTTCCGGGATCCTGCACGGCATCGAGAACGAGCAGCCGGGCGCGCGGCGGGAGCGCGAGCGACGCGGCCGTGGTGTCCGGGATCGCGGCGATCGCGAGGATGCCCTGCGGGGCGTCGGTGGAGGCGGCGGTCGCGAATTCTGCCTCGTCCACCTCGAGCACGCTGATGCCGCGCGCGTCTATCGCATCGCGGACGGCCAGGCCGCGCGCGGCGCCCGCGAGCGCGGGAGCCGCAAGCACACCGCGAATCTCGAGCGGGCTCCGAAGCAACTCCTCCGTCGCGCGCACGCCCTCGCACACGAAGAGCCGTTGGCGCTCGCGTGCCTTGCGACGCTGCAGATCGCGGGCAAGGGTCAGCAGCTTCGCGGACATGGATGCAGGATGAAAGAAAAGCTTGCTGCGGCGTACCCGGAACTTACGCCACCTTCACCTGCTGCGCCGCGGCGGCGGCCCCCGCCTCGGCGAGGAGCGCATCGATTGCCGGATTCGTCCCCGGCGCCACGCGGGCGAGACCCACGGTCATGCCGAGCAGCCAGGGTGAGTCGCGGTGCGCTGCGCGATAGAGCTCGAGGCGCTGCCGGAGCCGCGGGGCGACGAGCTCCGTGGTGTCATCGGTCGCATCGAGCATGAGCGTCGCGAAGTCGTCGTTGCCAATGCGCGCGATCACATCCGAGGCGCGGAAGGTCTCGCGAATCACCTGCGACGCGGCGACGAGCGCGCGGTCGCCTGCTTCGCGGCCATGGGTGTCATTGATGCTGTCGAGCGCGCGCACATCCGCCACCGCAATGACCAGCCCGCGGGTGCGATGCGCGAGTTTCAGGTGGTGCTCGGCAAGCGTGCGAAAGCCGCGCGCGTTGTACAGGCCCGTGAGCGGATCGGTGAGCGAGAGCTGGTCGAGCGTAGCGTGAAGGCGGTAGCGCTCGATGGCGTAGTGAAGCACTCGCGCGAGAAGTGCCGTGCTGAGGTCCTCCTTCACGACGGAGTCGCAGGCACCGGCCTCGATCGCCGCGGCGCCACTCGAGATACCCATGTGGCCGGGCTCGACGAGCACGACGATCGGAACGTCGGGCGCCTGCACCCGCGCGCGAATCAGAAGGTCCATCGCGGTATCGAATGGCCCGGTGAGGTCGAGGAGAACCACGTCGACGTGCTGATCCTCGAGCCGCGCGAGCGCTTCCTCGCCAATGCGAACGGGCGTCAGTGTGAAGGCCGCGAGACGAGACGGGACGGACGGCGCGAGCGACGCACTGAGGAGGCGCGACGCGGGTGAGTCGCCGGTGATCAACAGTGCTGAGATAGGCTGGAGATCCATGATTCACCGAGCAGTGCGGGGAGTGCGGAACGAGTGCCGGTTAGAAATGACGGCGCCGTCCGGGCGGGGGTCACGCGCCGTTGTCGCGATCCGGCGTTGAGGGCATCCTTCGGCGATGGCCCCGCCGCCCATCGCCCTCACCATTGCCGGATCCGATTCCGGGGGCGGCGCAGGCATCCAGGCCGACCTGAAGACATTTCACCACTTCCACGTGTTCGGGACGTCGGTGATCACCGCCATCACCGCGCAAAACACACGCGGCGTGCAGGCGTGGGTGCCGATTCCCGTGTCGATGATCGAGGCGCAGATCGACGCCGTCGCCGGCGACCTGCGGCCCGCGGCGTCGAAGACCGGGATGCTCGCGGATTTGGCGATCGTCGAGGCCGTAGCGGCGTCGATTCGCAGGCACGCGCTCGCCCCGCTCGTCGTCGACCCGGTGATGGTCTCGGCGTCGGGCGACGCGCTGCTCGCCGGGGATGGCTCGTCGGCCATACGAGAGCTGCTCATTCCGCTCGCGACGCTGGTAACGCCGAATCTCGACGAGGCGGAAGTTCTCGTGGGCGGCTCGGTGCGCGATGTCGAGAGGATGGAGCGCGCCGGGCGGGTGCTCGTCGCGCGCGGAGCGACGGCCGCCCTCATCAAGGGTGGGCATCTCGTGGGGGACGCCGCAATCGATGTTCTCGTGCATGGCGACCGCGTGCGCGTCTTCTCGCATCCGCGCCTCGATACCAGACACACTCACGGAACCGGATGTACACTTTCGTCCGCAATCACCGCGCTTCTTGCGAAGGGCCACGAGCTCGATGCATCAGTGGAGCTCGCGATCGACTGGGTGCACCGCGCGATCGCCAGCGCACCAGCTCTCGGCAGCGGTCACGGACCGCTCAATCACTGGGCGGACTAGTCTGGCTACGCCACTCGCTGCACGAAGGCGGTTACGAGCTTCTCGAAGCTCGCCGCCACGCGTGCGGTCGTCTCGAGCACTTCGGCGTGGCTGAGCGGGGTGTTGCGCAACCCTGCGGCGAGGTTGGTGATGCAGCTGACGCCGGCGACCTTCATCCCGAGCGCGCGCGCGGTGAGCACCTCGGGCACCGTCGACATCCCGACGGCATCCGCGCCGAGCCTCTCCAGCATGCGAATCTCCGCGGGGGTCTCGTAAGAGGGGCCCAGAAGAGCAGCGTACACTCCGCTCGCGATCGTGATGCCCGCGTCGAGCGCAGCATCGCGGAGGGCGCGGTTGAGCGCCGCGTCATACGGCGCCGACATGTCGGGGAACCGCGTTTCGCCCGCGCGCTGGGGCCCGGCAAGCGGCGTGCGCGACATGAGGTTCAGGTGATCCTCGATGATCATCAAATCGCCCGCGCGCAACGTGCGATTGATTCCGCCGGCCGCATTCGACACCATCAGCGTGCGCACACCGCACGCGTGGAGCACACGCGTGGGAAGCGCGACGGTGCTCGCGGGGTGACCCTCGTAGAGATGGTAGCGGCCCGCAGCGACGATCACGCGGCGACCACCGAGCGTTCCGGCGACGAGGCGGCCCGCGTGGCCGGGGACGCTCGACGGCGGAAAGCCCGGAATGGCGCGATACGGAATGGAGATGGCGCTCTCGATCCGTTCGGCGAGGCCGCCGAGTCCGGAACCGAGGATGAGCGCGGTGGCGATGTCCCCACCGAGCTTCCCTCGCACCATGTCGGCCGCGCGCGCCACGATTTCCGAGTCGGCGCTCACGTTTGCGCGAGGAGCGACGGCAGCTCGCGGTCGAAGGTGTCGAGCATCGTGCGGCGCTCGTGCCACGATGCGAAGGCGCTCTCGAATCCGTTGCGTGCGACCTGCGCGAGCTCGCGGAAGGTGAATCCGAGCAACGACGCGGCGTGTGCGTACTCGTCCGTGAGCGTCACGCCACTCATCAGGCGGTTGTCCGTATTGAGGACGACGATCTGCCCGTGCTGGTAGTACGAGCGCAGCGGATGCGTTTCGTACGATTGCACCACGCGCGTCTGCACGTTGCTGGTGAGGCAGATCTCCAGCGCGATCCGGCGATCGTTCACGTACTGGGACAGCGACTGATCTTCGAAGAGGCGCGTCGCGTGCCCGATGCGGTTGGCGCCGCAGACGTGCACCGCCTGGCGAACGGAGTCCGCTCCGTCGCCCTCGCCCGCATGCACGGTCACCGCGAGATCGTGCGCGCGCGCGTACGTGAACGACTCCACGTGCCGGCTCGCCGGATGTCCGAGCTCGCCGCCCGCGAGATCGAAGCCGACCACGCCATGATGCTTGTAGGCGACCGCGAGTCGCGCCAGCTCGCTGGAGACGCTCGGATCGAGGTGGCGCAGGGCGCAGATGATCAGCCGACCGACGGTGCCCGTCTCGAACGTCCCCGTCGCGATCCCCCGCAGGGTCGCCTCCACCGCTTCATCGAGCGAGAGCCCTTCCTGCGTGTTGAGTATCGGCGAATAGCGGATCTCGATGTAGCGCACGCCCTCATGCGCGGCATCAACGACGAGCTCGCGTGCGATGCGCTCGAGCGCCTCGGCGTCCTGCATCACCGAGAGCGTCACGGAGAATCGCGCGAGGTAGTCCTCCAGGTTGGCCGCGTCGCGCACGATCATGTAGTCGTGGAGCTGCGCCGCGGAGTGGCCCGGGAGCACCACGTCGCGCTCGGCGGCGAGATCGAGAAGCGTTTGCGGGCGCACGGAGCCGTCGAGGTGACAGTGCAGCTCCGCCTTGGGGAGGAGACGAAGGAGGTCGCGCGAGATTTCCGTCACGTGCTAGTCCACCGTCTCATCCAGGGTCTCGCCTGCCGCGCGCGCGGGAACGAGCCTGAAGATCGACCCGGCGTGAATGGTCGTGCCGGCATCGATGGGAAGCCCGCGATCGTCGAGCACGATGCGGGTGCCCTCGCTCACCTCGCGCGCAGCGGCCTCGTTCCACATCCGGACGGCATCGAGTGCGGTGGAATCGCTCGAGAGCTCGATCTTGGCGGAGTTCACGAATACGGGAACGATGCGGGTCATGGCGTCCAATGATGAGTCGCCGCGTACGCGGGCGGAATCGCCGCCGCGGGCACGATCGACCAGTTTCGCTGAAAGTAATCTGCCGGGGAGATGCGCTTGCGGCGCTCGACCTCGGCGATGAGCAAGTCGCGAATCTCGGTGGTGCTGATGTAGACCTCGGGCGCGTCGCGCAGCATCGCGTATCCGCCGCCGCCGGAGCGGCGATAGTTGTTGAGCGCCAGTGTGAACGAATCGGCGTCGGACACCGGCTTGCCCCGCACGGTGAGCGACGTGATGCGCCTGCCAGCCGGGCGCGACAGGTCGATGGTGTAGTCGGCACCCGCAACGATATCGAAGTTGTACCCCGGAATGTCGGCGTGCACGGCGGGCTCGCTCGTCCCGAACGTACCATAGTACCGTGCGCTGTACTCGAGATACGCCTTGAGCTGCGCGCCGGTAATGCGCACGGCGGAGAGGGTGTTCTCGTACGGGTAGAGCCGCGCGATCTCGCCCACCGTCACCGGCCCCGAATCGATCCTCGCGCCCACGTCGAACACCGCGGTCGACGCGAGATCGCTGTGGGCGGTGCGACGTTCCACTTCGAGAATGAGGTCGGCGAGCGGGGTGTCGGTCACGCGGCCGGAGTCGGCGCTCCAGCGAACATCGGTGGTGCCGGCCGCCATCGCGACGTACTGCATCGCCGCCGCGTGGGCCGCGCGGGCGGCGCTGGCGACGGACGCGTTCTCGGCGTGGCCGGCGGACTCGATGAGCGAGGAGCTCTTGCCCGCCACACGCCAGCCCTCGCCGGTCTGCTGGAGGCGCAACGCGGCCACCGCGACGCTCGTCGCCCAGTTCTTCGGCTGCATCAGCAGCGTGCCAGCGATGACGGTGTCCGCCATCTGCTTGTGCGAGTGCCCGTAGACGATGAGATCGATTCCCGTCACCGCGCGCGCCACCTCGGCCGCGACGTTCTCGCTGGGCAGCCGCGAAACGACGGTGTCGTAGCTGGAGGGCTCGCCCAGTCCGGTGTGCATGACGACCACAATGACATCGGCATGCTCGCGGCGGGCGGAGTCCACCTGCGCGCGTACGGCGGGAATTATCGAGCCGATCACCAGCTTTCCCGACAGGTTGTCCCTGTCCCACGCGTTGGAGCCCGGGGTCGTGGCGCCGATGATCACGATTCGCGCTCCGCCTCGCTCGACGAGCGTGCGGCCCTGGAATGGCGCGCGCCCGCTTGCGGCGTACGCATTGGCGGCGAGCAGCGGAAAGCGCGCTCCCCTGGCGGACGAGTAGAGAAAGGGGAGCCCGTAGTTGAACTCGTGATTTCCGACGGCCGCCGCGTCGTAGTGCATCGCGTTCATCGCCGCGAACACCGGGTGAACGGCAAAGCTCTGCCTGCGCGCAGCAACGTAGGTGAGCGGCGTGCCCTGCAGCATGTCGCCCGCGTCGACGAGCACGACGCGCCCGGGTGCCGTTGCGCGGATCGAGTCGATGATGGTCGCCGCTCGCGTAAGCCCGCGCGCCGTGTCGGGCCTGTTGGCGTAGTAATCCCAGCCCGTCAAGTGGCCGTGCACATCCGTCGTCGCGGCGACCAGCAGCGTCATCTCGCGGGGTGCACGCGCCGGCCTCGTCGATGTTGCCGCAAGCGCACCTAGCGGGAGGAAAACGAGAACGGCGCGCGCCAGACTGTGCATCGCGAAAAGTTAGCGGGCTCGCGCAGGGCGTGCGAGTGCGCACTGCTGGCGTTGACCGCGAGGTAAAGACGACGCAACTTCGAGGCATGGGTTACACGATCGTGACGGCCCCCGCGCTTCCAATTCCGGCGCGTTGCTGTGAACATTTTGCGGCAGAGAGCACGCGATGCCGCCGTTGATCGTCGGCGTCGCCGGCGGTTCCGGATCGGGAAAGTCCACCGTCGCACGCAAGGTGGCGGAGCAGCTGACGGACATATCCGTCGCGTCGGTGAGCATGGATGCGTACTATCGCAACATGACGCACCTCACGTTCGACGAGCGCAGGCAGCTCAATTGGGACCATCCAGATGTGGTGGACATGGAGCTGTTGGGTGATCAGCTCGAAGCGCTCGCGGGCGGCGCGGCGATCGACAGGCCGGTGTACGACTTCGTGACGCATCTGCGCGCCGAGCGCACGGAGCTGGTGGCCGGGGCGGACGTCGTGATCGTCGACGGCATTCTGCTGTATTGGGATGCGCGCGTGCGCGCGCTGTTCGACATGAAGATCTTCGTCGACGTCGAGGCAGATATCCGACTCATCCGCCGCATCGGGCGAGACATGCGCGTTCGCGGGCGAGAGCTGCGGGACATTCTCGATCAGTACATGAGCACCGTCCGACCCATGCACGAGGAGTTCGTGGAGCCCACGAAACAGTTCGCAGACATCATAGTTCCGCACGGCGGCAAGAATGCAGTCGCGATCGAAATGATCGCGGCGCGAATTCAGGACCGCCTTCGCGCGGTGACCGCATGAGTGCACCCGTCGGCGGGGAGCGCGTACTCGTCGTCGACGACGAGAAGGACATCGTCGCGCTCGTCGCGTACCATCTCGCGAAGGGCGGCTATCGCGTGTCAACCGCGTCCACGGGCGCGGAGGCGCTGCAGGCAGCGCGCGAGGAGCGCCCCGCACTCGTCGTGCTCGACCTCATGCTCCCGGGGATGTCGGGCTTCGACGTGCTCGAGCAGCTGCGGTCCGCGGAAAACACGCGGGACGTCGCCGTCCTCATGCTCACCGCCCGGAGAGAAGAAGCCGACCGCATTCGCGGCCTTTCGCTCGGCGCCGACGACTATCTCTCCAAGCCGTTCAGCCCGCCGGAACTGGTACTGCGCGTCGGCGCGATTCTGCGACGCCTCGCCGCTGCCGGCACCGCCGCCAGCGACGCGCTCACGATCGGGCCGATCGAGATTGACCGCTCCGCGCATCGCGTGAAGATCGACGGACTCGAGATCGAGCTGACGGCCACGGAATTCAAGCTTCTGCTCACCCTGGCAGAGCGGCGCGGACGCGTGCAGGGACGCGCGCACCTGCTCGAAACGGTGTGGGATGCCGCGCCCGACATTCAAACGCGCACCGTCGACATGCACATCCAGCGGCTTCGCACGAAGCTCGGCGTCGCGTCCGATCTCATCGAGACCGTCCGCGGCTTCGGCTACCGTCTCCGCGCTCCCTCGGCGCGAGCGTCGTGAAGCTCGCGCACCGGCTCCTCGTCGGAGCCGTGCTCGTCGTGACCGTCCTGATCGTGCTGCTCGTGCTGTTGAGCGGCGTGCGGCTGCGACGCCAGCTCGAGGAGCTGGAGATCGCGCAGCTCACGCGCGAGGCGCGGCTCATCGCGCGCGAGTGGACGGCGACCGTCGATCCCGACGCGCTCGCGGCGAGCGCCGGCGAGGCGATCGGACATCGCGTGACGCTCATCGATCACGATGGCAGGGTGATCGGGGACTCGGAATTTCGCGGAGCGGCGCGCACGCGTCTCGAGAATCACAGCAACCGCCCCGAAGTGATCGCCGCGTTGCGCGACAGCGTTGGCAGCGCGGACCGCACGAGTCCTTCGGCCGGCGACAACGAGCTCTACGTCGCGGTCAAGTCCCAGTTCGGGGTGACGCGCGTGTCGATTTCCACCGCCAGCCTCGACGCCATCGTCGCGCGCGGCCAGCGCGACGTGCTCCTCTCGGGTTTCGTCGCCCTCCTCGCGGCACTGATTCTCGCCGCCGCCTTCTCGCGGGCGGTGTCGAATCCTGTCGTCGAGCTGCGCGATGTCGCGCGGGCGCTCGCAGCGGGCGACCTCTCGCGCCGGCCGGCGCTCTCGGCGCCGGGCGAGGTCGGCGATCTGGCGGCAGCGGTGCATCGCATGGCCGAGCAGCTCACGAGCCGTCTCAAGGCTTTGGAGGACGATGACATGCACATGAACGCGGTGATCGAGTCGCTCCAGGAAGGAGTGATCGCGGTCGACGCGCGACGACAGATCGTACAGGTGAATCAGAGCGGGCGACGGATGCTCAGGCTACCCGACACCGTACCCTTTTCCGCGGACCAATTGCCGCGCGACCGCACGCTGCGCGAGGCGCTCGTCGCTGCGCTGGCCGGTGAGTCCACGGAGCCCACCGAGATCATCGTGGACGGACAGAGCATGATGCTTACGGCCCGCGCGCTCGGCGACGGCGGTGTGGTGCTGGCGGTGTTCGACCTCACCGCGTCGCGGCGGGTGGAAGCCGTGCGGAGGGATTTTGTCGCGAACGTGTCGCACGAGCTCAAGACGCCGCTCACCGTCATTCTGGGATTCGCGGAGACGCTCGCCGCGGGTGACGTACCGCCGGAGCAAGGGATTCGATTCGTGGAGGCGATCCAGTCGAATGCGCAACGCATGCAGCAGATCGTCGACGATCTGCTCGATCTCTCGCGGATCGAGTCGGGCGGCTGGGTGCCGAATCCCGTCACCGTGGATTTGCGCGCGGTCGCGAGCGAGGTGGCTGCCGGACGATTGCGGGCCGCGCTCGAGAAGGGCATCAGGCCGACCGTCGAGATTTGCGCCGGCGCGGAGAGCGCCTTCGCCGATCCCACCGCGATCCGACAGGTGTACGCCAATCTCGCGGACAATGCGATCCGCCACACGAACGCGGGCGGCTCGATCGTTCTGTTCAGCGAACGATCGGAGCGCGGGACGACCATCGGTGTGCGTGATAGCGGCGTCGGCATCGCGCCCGAGCATCTCTCGCGGATTTTCGAGCGCTTCTATCGCGCGGACTCCGGGCGCGCGCGCGATGCCGGCGGCACCGGGCTCGGCCTGGCGATCGTGCGGCACCTGGTCGAGGCGCACCGCGGACGGGTGAAGGTGGAGAGCGTGGTGGGCGAAGGCACGACGGTCTCGGCCTTCTTCCCCGACGCCGGCTGACGCTCGCCCCGCTTTGCGCGGCCCTGACGCACGCTTCCGCGACGGCGGCTGCCGTCGTGACACGAGCGTTACTCAGTAACAAAGAGCCGGTTACGAGCAAGCTCCAACTTCCCGCGTACGAACAACCTTCGCGGAGAATATTGTGAACTCTCGAGTACGCATGCTCGCTGTGGCGAGTGCTCTTGCCGGCACCTTTGCCGGAAGCCTGATGGCGCAGGACCTGAACGGCGCCGGCGCCACGTTTCCATATCCGATCTATAGCAAGTGGTTTGCCGATTACGCGGCGACGAGCGGCGTGAAGATCAACTATCAGTCGATCGGTTCGGGCGGCGGCATCCGCCAGCTCACCGAAGGCACCGTGGATTTCGGCGCGTCCGACGCGCCGATGAGTGACGCCGAAATGGCGAAGCTGAAGTCGCCCGTGCTGCACTTCCCGACCGTGCTCGGCGCCGTAGTGATCACGTATAACATTCCCGGGGTCACGAAGGCGATTCGCCTCACGGGCCCGGTCGTCGCCGACATTTTCGCTGGCAAGATCACGAAGTGGAACGATGGCCAGATCGCGGCGCTCAACAAGGGACTCAAGCTGCCCGCGAGCGACATTCTCGTCGTGCATCGCTCCGACGGTAGCGGGACCACGTACATCTTCTCCGACTATCTGTCGAGCGTGAGCCCTTCATGGGCGCAGGCGCCCGGCAAGGGGAAGGAGCTCGCGTGGCCCGTCGGACTTGGCGGCAAGGGCAACGAGGGCGTCGCCGGCCAGGTGAAGCAGACACCCGGCGCGATCGGCTACGTCGAGCTGGCATACGCGAAGCAGAACTCTCTGCCCTTCGCCGATCTGCAGAACTCGAACGGCGAATTCATCACGCCGACGATCGAATCGGTCACGACCGCCGCTGCGGCGGCGGCCGCGAAGCTCCCCGAAAACACGGACTATCGCATTTCGATCGTGAACGCGAACGGAAAGGGCGCGTATCCGATCTCCTCCTTCACTTTCCTGCTGGTCTATCAGACGCAGCCGGACGCCGCAAAGGGGAAGAAGCTCGTCGACTTCCTCCGCTGGTACCTGCGCAACGGTGAGAAGAGCGCCGCCTCGCTCGACTATGCTCCGCTGCCCGCGAGCATGGTCGCGCAGCTCGAGAAGCGGCTGGGCACAATCCAGATGGCAGCGCGCTAATATCGTGTCGAACGGTGGAGCGACACCACGCCGCTTCACCGTTCCTCACGCCCCCACATCACACCCCAGAGATACTCGAATGACACGTGCCATTTCGTTCTGGTCCGCGCTCCTCGTCGTGTCGCTCGTCGCTGTGCCGTGCTCCGCACGTGCGCAGTACACGACGCCCGACACGGCAAAGTCCGACACGACTAAGTCAGACACGGCGAAGTCGCCGGACGCTCCCAAGCCGGCTCCCGCCCCGCCGGCCGTGAAGCCCGCGACGCCGGGACTCGACTTCTCCGCCTGGGTGTTCGGTGACTTCCAGGTGCAGACCGACTCGGCCACGAAGGCTGCCAACGGCGGCTCCAAGCCGAACAAGTTCGACATTGGCCGCGTGTACCTGACGTTCAGGGGACCGCTCGGCGATCGTGTGTCGTATCGGGTGACGACCGATATCAAGCAGGGCGCAGGCACGGATTCGTATAAGGGATGGTTCGTCCGCCTCAAGTACGCGTACCTGCAGTATGACTATATGAAGCCGAACGCAGACGGCGCGTCCGCTTTCGCGCGCCTCGGCGTGCTGCACACGGTGGTAGTCGACCATGAGGAAAACTTCTGGCCGCGCTATCTGGCGCAGACTGGCGTGGAGAAGAATGGATTTTTCTCTTCCGCCGATCTCGGCGTCGCCACCCAGTTCACTCTGCCGAACAAGCTGGGAGAAATCTACGCCGACGTCGTAAACGGCACCGGCTACGACAATCCGGAGAACAACAAATACAAGGATTTCCAGGCGCGAGTCTCGATCACGCCACTCGGCAAGTCGGCCTCCATTCTCAAGACGCTGACGATCTCTCCGTGGTACTCGTACGGCGGCAATGCGAGCGTATTCGCGAACAGCTCGACCGATGCGATCACCGATCGCCTCACGAAGGACCGCTACGGAATTTTCGTTGGCAACAAGGATCGCCGGCTGACCTTTGGCGGCGAATACGCCGAGCGGAAGGATGGCTCCGATAGCAACACCGCGGATGTGACGCTCGACAACATCGTGAATACGACCGGCCAGCTGTACGATGCGTTCGTGATCGTGCGTCCTCTCGAGTTCTCACAGCCCGACGCCAGGCAGTCCTTCGGTGCGCTGGTTCGCTATGATCACTGGAAGCCGAACAAGGATGTCGACGGATACGCCCAGTTCCTCGTGGCCGGTATCTTCTGGGAGCCGACCCGCAAGGCCACGTTGGCGCTCGATTACCAGGGTCAGACCCCTAAGAACGGATTGTCGGGCAACAAGGCCGAGTCATTCTTCCTGCACTGGAACCTCGTCTTCTAGGCGATTTCGAGCACGCGACGTACCTCGGGCCGGGCCTGTGACGATGCTGTTACAGGCCCGGCCTCTTTCCGTGAACACGGAGCCGCATCTTTCCCTTCGTAACGATCGTCGCCCTCTCGGAGCACACACGTGAACCGTTGTTTCGTCCTCGCGATCCCGCTCCTTGCCGCGCTGGCCTGCGGTGGTGAAAAAAAGGCCGGAGGCGCCGATTCCGGCGCCGGTGCCACGTCCACGAAAAGCGGCGCCGACCTCACCGGCGCGGGTGCGACGTTCCCGTATCCGATCTACAGCAAGTGGTTCGGCGACTATGCGACGAAGACGGGGGTGAAGATCAATTACCAGTCGATCGGCTCGGGCGGCGGCATCCGCCAGCTCACCGAGGGAACGGTCGATTTCGGCGCCTCCGATGCCCCGATGACGGACGCCGAGCTCGCCAAGGCGAAGGGACCGATCCTTCATTTCCCGACGGTGCTGGGCGCGGTCGTGATCACGTACAACCTTTCCGCGCTCACGCAGCCGCTCAAGCTCAACGGGGATGTGGTCGCGCGGATCTTCGGCGGCAAGATCACGAAGTGGAACGACTCGCGAATCGCGTCGCTCAACTCTGGCGTGACCCTTCCGGCGAAGGACATTCTCGTGGTGCACCGATCGGACGGCAGTGGCACCACGTACATCTTTTCCGACTATCTGAGCGCCGTGAGCGGCACGTGGGCGGCCGCGCCGGGCAAGGGGAAAGAGCTCTCGTGGCCGGTCGGGATCGGTGCGAAAGGGAACGAGGGCGTCGCCGGTCAGGTGAAACAGACCGAGGGAGCCATCGGCTACACCGAGCTCGCCTACGCGAAACAGAATCATCTCGCGACGGCGGCCATCGCGAACCAGGCGGGCGAATACGTGGCGCCGTCGATCGAGTCTGCGA
>DATCPC010000248.1:0-8903 GCA_036564355.1 Gemmatimonadaceae bacterium
GCCTCATAACGCACTGGCAGCGAGAGCACGAAGGTGCTGCCGCACGCCACGCTGCTCCGCACGAGCGTGACGTCCCCACCCAGCAGGCGCGCGAGCTCGCGCGCGACGGAGAGCCCGAGTCCGGTGCTGCCATCGCTGTGCGTCGTCGTGACATCTTCCCGCCAGAACGCATCGAACACGTGCTCGTGGTTCTCGGCGCGTATGCCGCGACCAGTGTCCGTCACATCGAAGTTGATACGCGCACCCTCGCCCGCGCCCATCACGCGCACCCCGAGCACGATGTCGCCGCTGGCCGTGTACTTGGTCGCGTTCGCCAGAAGATTCACGAGTATTTGGCGAAGCTTGCGAATGTCAGTGAGGAGCCGCACCGGCTCATCCTGCCCTTCGATCCTGAGCTTCAGCTTCTTCTTCTCCGCGAGCGGGCGAACGAGCACGAAACTCTGCTCCACGACATCCGCCACGAGCACCGCTTCCGGGCGTACGACCTCCTCACCCGCTTCGATGCGCGCGTAGCCGAGCAGCTCCTCCACGAGCTCGAGAAGATGCAATCCCGATGCGCGCACGCGCTCGAGATGATCCTTCTGCAGCGGACTGACGGGTCCGTAGATCTCTTCGACGAGCAGCTGCGTGTACCCCATCACCGCGTTGATCGGCGTGCGCAGTTCGTGGCTGATCGTCGCGAGGAAGTGCGCCTTGGTGCGATTCGCGTGTTCCGCCTCCTCACGCGCATGCTGCTCGGCCGCGCGCAAATGCGAGCGCATGATGGCCTGCGCGCACATCACGCCGAGCGTGATGACGAAGGCACGCTCGTCCTCGTCGAAGGTGCGCGAACTTCTCCACGTGAGTCCGAGCACGCCTCGGAGCTCTCCGTTCGCCCACACCGGAACGATCGCGGCCGCCCGCGTCCCAACGCGAATCATCATGGCGCCCCATGCGGGGTAGAGGCGTAACTCCTCCGCGGAGTGCAGAAACACCGGCTCTCCGCTGCGCGCCACCTCGGCGAGCGGCACGGGGGCGTCGAGAGGCAGCCGTTCGAGCTCGGCCCGAATTTCGGCGGGCACGCCGATCGCGTGAACGAGCGTGAGCGGCGGCGCGGCGTGCGGCGTTGGCGCCGAAGGTCCCTGTATCGGCGGAAAGTTTCCGAGTGTGACGACCACGGCACTCGTTGCGCCGAGGGCGGAGAGCGCCTGCTGCTCGATCAGCGCCGCGGCATCTTCCGGGGAGAGCGCGTCGGTGAGCGAGCCACTGAGCGCGGCGAGCGAACGAAGGCGCAGACTTGCACTGCGCGTGTCATCGGCGCCGATGGCGTTCGAATGCAGACGATATTCCGACGCCAGCGAATCGCGATGCGGGATGGCGCGCGAGGAGTCGTCAAATGTGGGACGCATGGTCTCCTCGAGGGAGGCGCCACCAGAAGCGCCGTACGTTCGACCGAAGGCCCGCGGGGAGCTCGCGACCCTGCACTGGTGGGGTACCTGCAGTAACTCAATGTATGGTGGGATACGTAAAGCAACAGGCGGACTCATGTTTATTTGAAGGCGTTAATGTCCTCCTGAGACCGTGAACTCCGCCTCGTGTGAAGTCGTTTCGTGGTCGTGACCAACATGGCCGCGCCGGCAGCCGTCAATTCGCCGTGTCCGCCTCCGTTTCCTCGACGCCGCTGTCGCCTTTCTCGGTCGCGAGGAATGTCACCGCGTCCCACGCGTTGTGGATGCCGGTGAAGAGCAGGAGCAGCGACGCGGAGGCGAGACCGAACTCCGCGTCGACAGTTTGACTCACGAGGGTAAGCGAAGCAGCAAGTACCGTGATGTAGGCAAGGAAGGGCAAGCCGGTATGGAAGAGCCAGTCTTCGAACACCAACTTGTATCCGATCTGATGGCTCACGCGATGCACCACGAGCGCCGTGTACACGATGCCGGCGCCGCCGGTAACGCCGACGGCGATCGCTGCGCTGGAGAGTGCATGCCAGGGCGCACTCAGGATCGATGAGAGGAGCAGCACCGCGCAGAAGTGCACGATCGAGGGAGTTGCGAACGCGTCGATCTGATCGGTCGTTCGCCTCTTTCGCAGCTCCGTCATCAGCGCGATCACGACAAACTGCAGCCCCGTCAGCGCCGCGCCTGCGGAGCCGACGATCACGTAGAAGTTTTCCCACGCGGAAAATGGCGACGTCATTTCCTGCACTGGACCCTCTCTGAAAGCGGAACGTGCTCCTGGGTCGATTTCATGCGGCGAACCGCGGACGAGATGAGAACGGCCGGAAGTTACGCGACACAGGCGTTGGGCGCGAGGAAGCGTTAGAATGGTGGGGATGACACTCCGAAAATTTCTACCCGCGACCATCTCGCGACGCGCGGCCGCAGTGCTGGGCGCCATCGCCCTCACCCTCATCGTCGTGGCGCGGGCCGCGGCGCACGACACCTGGCTCATGACGGCGACCAACGTCGGCCGCGTGGGAACGCCGTTTCGGCTGGATCTCACGAGCGGGGAAGCCTTTCCGATCGATGACTTCGCGATCGAGCCAGGCCGCGTGCTTCACGCCGTGGTTCGGGAGCGCGGCGTCATCCGAGCGCTTCCGGCGCCCGCGACGACTCCGCGTTCGCTGCAGTATGCATGGACGCCGAGGGCGGCCGGCGTGGCGACGATCGGAATCGAGCTCAAGCCGAAGACACTTGTTCTCGTGCCGAAGCTGATCGACGAGTACCTCGGCGAGATCGATGCGGACTCCGGCGTCCGCGCGGCCTGGAAGGCACTCGGCGACAAGCAGAAGTGGACGGAATCCTACACGAAGCACGCGATGACGTTCGTTCGAGTCACTCCGGCGCGTCCCAACGGCATGTGGATGGCGGACAAGATCTGGATGCGCCCGCTCGGCCTCGAGCTCGAGCTCGTGCCCGAGCGCGATCCGACCGCGCTGCACGGGGGCGAGACGCTGTTCGTGCGCGTGCTGCGGCACGGAGTGCCACAGGCGGGATTCCCCGTGGGCGCCATTCGCGAGGGGCGCACCAGGCCGATCTTCTTCCACACTGATACCGCGGGTCGCGCGGGCGTGGTGCTCGATGCCGGCGGACGATGGCTGATCAACGGAACGAGCCTGCGGCGCTCGACCACTGGTGAAACGGTGTGGGAGAGCGACTTCGTGACCGCGACGCTACATGTGGCTCCGAGTCCCTGACCCGTTCGCGTATTCGATTGGATGCCGTTACACCTCGTTGCGCCGGAAGCACCCGGCGACGTGATCGTTGACGAGCCCCACCGCCTGCATCCACGCGTATACCGTGGTGGGCCCGACGAACTTGTAGCCGCGTTTCTTGAGCGCGATGGAGATGGATTCCGAGAGCGGAGTTTTCGCCGGAACGTCGCCTCGAATCTTCGCCGGTGAGTCGCCGACGAGCGACCAGGCGAAGCTCGAGAGCGCTTCGCCATCGGCATCCATTTTCAGATATGCCCGCGCGTTGGAAATCGTCGCCTCGATCTTCGCGCGCGATCGCACGATTCCCGGATTGGCGAGCGCGCACGAGATGTCCTTCTCGGTGAAGCGGGCGACGACGCTCGGGTCGAATCCGCGAAACTCCTCGCGGAACGCATCACGCTTGCGCAGGATGGTGATCCACGAGAGCCCCGCCTGAAAGCCATCGAGCATGAGCGCCTCCCACATTGCGCGACCGTCGCGCTCGGGCACGCCCCACTCGGCGTCGTGGTATTCGCGCATGAGCGGGTCGCCTTCCGCCCAGGAGCACCGGTGCTGCGCTGCGGTTCGTGGCATGCTCTCTCCTGTGCTCCGCGTCAGTTTGCCAGCACTCGACGGTTGACAGTTGCGCGCGTGGTTGGTCGAGACGGCGCGCGATGCAACGGGTCCATCGCGATGAGGAAACATGAGCGCCGGCCCCGTTGGCAGCGGCGTCGTTTCATCCTGCGTAGTTCAGTTTTGCCGCGTCTCGGACTCGAGCCCAATGCACGAGCTCAGCGAGGGTCGAACGTGGCCTCGTCGCGGAACTTCGCCTGATCCAGCCCCTTGATCGCATTGCGCCCGACGATCTTCTGGAAATTCGCGCCGGACAGTTCGGCCAGCGAGAGGTCACAGCCCGTGAGGTTGGCGCCCGTGAGCGTCGCCCGCGTCAACTTCGCCTTGCGAAGGTTGGCGCCGGTCAAATCGGCCCCGCTGAAGTCCGCCGCGCTCATGTCCGTTCGCATCACGCCCATGGGCTGATTGCGCGGATCCGCACCCAAGTCCGCGTGATCGAGCTTCGCGCGCACGAAGATGGCACCCGTCGCCAACCCGATGATTCGTACGCGAGAGAGATCGGCGTCGGTAAAATTCACTCCCGGCATGATGACCGCGTACAGGCTCGCGTCGCGGAGCGTTGCGTGCGTGAAGTCCGTGCTGCGCATCGTGGACACGTCAAGCGTTGCGCCCGACAGATCGGCCCCGCGCGCGCTCGCGCCGTCGAAATTCACGCTGAACATCTTCGCCTTCATCATCTTCGTGCCGGCCAGCTTCGCGCGCGAGAGATTGGCGCGCTTGAAGTCGAGCCCCGAGAGATCGAGCCCCGACAGATTCTGGCCGGCAAAGTTCGCGGGATGATCGACCGATGCGGAGTCGAGTCGCGCCACGACCTGCGCTCGAGTGAGCGGCGCGGAATCCGCACTAAAAGTAGCGAAATGCGACAAAAGCACGGGCGCGAGATGTCGCGGCGCGGGAGCGAGCGATACCATCGCCATCGCGAGCGCCGCCGCGTACCTGATCTCCATCACTGCCTCGCGGCGGACGCGGACGCTGACGCGGACGCGAGCGTGAGCGGGGCCCCGGGCCGAGACAGCGCGCGATGCGCCGCCGCGCTGTCTGGCTGACCCCAGCGATCGTACACG
The DNA here is from genome assembly GCA_036564355.1 of Gemmatimonadaceae bacterium. Lineage (GTDB taxonomy): Bacteria > Gemmatimonadota > Gemmatimonadetes > Gemmatimonadales > Gemmatimonadaceae > FEN-1250. The sequence goes on from DATCPC010000248.1 coordinate 4,870, forward strand.
TCCGCGAGAACCGCCTCCGTGCGCCGGTACACGTAGAGATTCGGATGCGGCCGCGAGCGAAGCGTGTCGAGCTGGGCGATGAGCCGCGCCGCCGCGGCCGCGGGCTGATTGTGGTCGCGCAGGAGGAGCGCGTCCACTCGCGCGAGCGCAGCCCATCGGTAGTCGCCTGGCAGCACATATTCCTTCCAGAGCGCGCGCGCACTGTCGGCCAGCGGTTTCGCCTTCGCATCATTGCCCGTCCGCGCCGCGAGCTCGGCCCGATTGGCCTGAATGCCACCTCGCGCAAGGCGCTGAAATCGAATCGGAGTGGTGCTTTCGTAGGCGCGATACGACTCCACCCAGAGGGAATCCGAAACGGAACCGTGCCCCATCATCATCTGTGCTGCCGCGAGAGAGCCGATCGCCGATGCCAGTTCGCCCGAGTCGACATCGGGATCGCGCTGAAGATGGGAGATCTCCTCGCGGAAGAGGCCCGACGCCTCTTCGTTTCGTCCCTGCCTTCGCAGCGTCTCGCCCAGGAGCATCTTCGCGGAGGTACCGGGAATCAGCTGCGCGTGCGTCTGCTGCACCGTTGCGAGCTCTCGAAGCACGCGTTCCGCGTCGTCGTACTTCTCCATGCTCATGAGCGCGCCGCCGAGGGTGGCGGTCGCTTCCTGATCGACGACGCCCGGATTCACTCGCGCGCGAATCGCTCTCGCTTCCACGGCCGCCGATTCCGCGGCCGCGTATTCCTGGCCATTCAGCAGAACGCGCCCGAGCGTTTCGAGATGGGTTGCCAGATCCGCCGAATCGCGTCCGTACGCACGCTGGCTCGCGACCGCTTGCCGAATCAGCGTCTCGGCCCGAGGCCGATCACCGTTACTCAAGTAGATCTGGCCGAGCGCCGATTGCATCCGCGCGCGAACGTTTGGCTGAGTCGCGTACTGTTCCTCGATTTTCGGCTCGGCGTGATCGAGTACGTCACCCACGGACAACGGCTTCCCCAGCGAATCCGTCAGCTGCGCGAGCAGCGACCAGAGCGTATGCGATACCGCGCTGGCCTGGTCGCGCTGAGCGGCAGTTCGATCGGACTCGCGCTTCAGATTCGCATTCTGGCGGCGCACGACGACGCCGAAGGTCGCGAGACCGATGGTGATGATCGTTCCGATGGTCACCGCCACGCGCTGCCGCCGCACGAATTTCCTGGTGCGATAGATGCGGCTGTCCGCGCGCGCGAGTACCGGGCGCTGCTCGAGGTGCCGTCGCACATCATCGCCGAGTCTGTCGACGGACGCGTATCGGCGGTCAGGTTCGCGACGCAGCGCCATGAGCGCAATCGTGTCGAGGTCGCCGCGCAGCGCGCGGCTGTCGGCGACGACGGCGGACGGAGCCCGGGGCTCCGCCTCGCGAACGATGCGGGCCCAATCGGCCGGATTCGATCGCGCGAGGTACAGCGGCCGCTCGCCCGTGAGCAGCTCGTACAGTACCACGCCGAGCGCGTACACGTCGGCCGCAGTCGTGACGGGTTCGCCGAGCACCTGCTCGGGGCTCGCGTATTCGGGTGTGAAGGGCTGAAAACCGGTGCGCGTGATCGGCGCGTCACCCGCGACCGAGGGCGCGAGGAGCTTCGCGATACCGAAGTCCAGCAGCTTGATGCGTCCATCCGCAGTGACGAGGATGTTCGACGGCTTGAGGTCGCGATGGACGATCAGGTTGCGATGCGCGTACGATACCGCGTGGCAAATCTGCACGAACAGTCCGAGCTTCTCGGCCAGCGTGAGCTGATGCGCCTCGACGTAGCGGTTGAGCGGCATGCCGTCGACATACTCCATCGCGAACCAGGGATGGCCGTCGGATGTCATCCCCCCTTCGAGGAGGCGCGCGACGCCGGGATGCTCGAGCGCGGCGAGGATCTGTCGCTCCTCGGTAAAGCGGCGAAGAAGCACGCGATCCTGATCGAGCCCGCTCCGCATCACCTTGAGCGCGACACGCGGCGCGAACTCCGCGTCGTCGCGCGCGGCCAGGTAGACGGAGCCCATGCCGCCCCGGCCGAGCACGTGGTGGATTACATAGGGTCCGATGCGCGAGGGCGGGGCCGGCTCGCTTTCTCGGAACAGCGGCTCTGCCCAGGCGACGGCCCCCGCATCGGAGGCCGTCGCAGCCTCCGTATTTCCCGCGGACACGAGGAGGCGCTCGACGGCCTCGCGCAAACCTCTGTCCGCGCCACAGGCGGTGTCGAGATACGCCGGCCATGACTCGGGAGGCAGCTCGAGCGCGTTGTCGAGAATGGGCTCGATCCGCTCCCAGAGCTCCGCGACGGCCGCCCGCGTCACGCCTTCTCCGGATCCATGGCGACGGCCAGCCACATGCGCGCCTTCGTCCAGTCGCGGCGTACGGTGCGCGGCGTGAGGTGGAGCGCCATTGCCGTTTCCTCCTGGCTCATGCCGCCGAAGAAGCGACGATCGACCACGCGTGCGAGTCGCGCATTGGTAGCGGCGAGCGCGGTGAGCGCCTCGTCGAGCGCAACCAGCTGCTCGGCGCGGTCGTCGGCAGCCACTTCGATGTCATCGAGCTCCACGCGCATTTGGACGCCGCCGCGCTTTTGCGCCGTGCGCTGCCGCGCGTAGTCGATCAGCACTCGGCGCATGGCCATCGCGGCGATCGAGAGAAATTCCGCGCGTCCGCTGACATCCAGACGCGATGGTGCCGCGAGCCGCAGGTAGGCCTCGTGGACCAGCGCCGTGGTGTTGAGCGTGTGACCGACGCCCTCGTGTCGAAGCTGCCGGCTCGCGATTCGCCGGAGCTCTTCGTACACCAGCGGCATCATTCGCTCGACCGCGCCGCCTTCGGGCGCGGTCAGACTGTGCGCGTGCGCGCTCTCTTCGTCGTTATCTATGCCGGCTTCCTCGGGCTGTGATCGAGAGCTCACCAGATTGCCACCAGTGCACGAGAAGATTGCCGAATATAGTGGCCACACACATGAAAGCGACCGCGCAAACGCGGTCGCTTTCGTCACAAGACTGAGCCGACGGCCAACGCGACTCGTTTTTTTACAATCTGGTCGAATTAGACCGCGGCAGGTCCCGATTTGAGCGATTTCGTATCGATTACGAACCGGTATTTCACGTCGTTCTTGAGCATTCGGTCGTACGACTCGTTGATCTTCTGAATCGGAATCATCTCGATATCGGACACGATACCGTGCTCAGCACAAAAATCGAGCATCTCCTGCGTCTCCGCGATTCCACCGATTCCCGAACCGGCGAGCGACGCACGACGCCCGAGCAGAGAAAACACCGGTACGGAGAGTGGCTCGTCCGGAGCGCCGACCATGCAGAGCACGCCGTCGCGCTTGAGGAGGTTCAGGTAGGCGGCAATGTCGTGGGGTGCGGAGATCGTGTCGAGGATGAAGTCGAAGCTCCCCGCATGCGCTGCCATCTGCTCGGCGTCCGTCGAGATCACCACCTCATCGGCGCCGAGCTTCTTCGCGTCGGCGACCTTGTTCTTTGAGGTCGTGAACTGAACGACATGCGCGCCGAACGCGTGACCGAACTTCAGCCCCATGTGGCCGAGTCCGCCAAGGCCCATGACGCCGAGCTTGGTTCCCTTACCGACATTCCAGTGGCGCAGCGGTGAGTACGTCGTGATTCCGGCGCAGAGGAGCGGGGCGGTCGCCGCGAGGTCGAGCTTGTCGGAGATATGGAGCACGTAGTTTTCGTCGACGACGATCGACGTGGAGTAGCCGCCGTAGGTGACCTCACCATTCTTGTCGCGCCCGTTGTAGGTGAGCGTCGCGTGCTTGACGCAATACTGCTCCTCGCCGTCCTTGCAGTTCACGCACTCGCGGCACGAGTCGACCATACAGCCGACGCCCGCGAGCTCTCCCACCTTGAACTTCGTGACCGCGCTGCCGACGCTCGAGACGCGGCCGACGATCTCGTGTCCCGGCACCATCGGGAAGATCGAGCCGCCCCATTCGTCGCGCGCCTGGTGAATGTCGGAATGGCAGACGCCGCAGAAGAGAATCTCGATCGCGACATCGTTCGCTCGAGGGG
>DATCPC010000007.1:0-1976 GCA_036564355.1 Gemmatimonadaceae bacterium
CCGCCGAGCCGGAGCTCGAGCCAGAGGGCGTGCGGTCCATCGCGTATGGATTGCGACACTGACCTCCGCGTCCGCTCCATCCACTCGAGGCGTGCGTGCTGCGGAAGTTCGCCCACTCGCTGAGATTCGTCTTGCCCAGTATGACCGCGCCCGCCGCCCGCAGCTGCGCGGCGATGAAGGCATCGCGGGGCGGCCGCCCGCCCACGAGCGCGAGCGAGCCGGCGGTCGTCTCCATCTTGTCGGCCGTCGCGACGTTGTCCTTCAGCAGAATCGGAATGCCGTGCAGCGGTCCTCGCGGCCCGGACTTGTTTCGCTCGGCGTCCATCGCATCCGCGATCGCCAGCGCGTCGGGGTTGAGCTCGAGCACCGCGTGCAGATCGTGATCCATCTCCGCGATGCGCGCGCGATATCCCTCGACGAGCTCGCGCGATGTCGTCGCCCCGCTGCGCATCGCGTCCTGCAGCTGGCCCACGGTCTTTTCTTCCACCGGGTCGCCGTCCACACGCTCCCGGCGTCGCGCCGTTTCTACCTGGCCGGGCAATGCCAGCTCCGGCAAGCCGCGGCTGCCGATCAGCGCGCCTGCGGCAAGGGACGCCGCCACGAAGCTGCGACGCGACATGGATTGTGATTCGTCGTTCGACATGGGATGTGGGTTCGGGACAGAGTTGTGCTGCGGGATCGCGAGCGACATCGCGCGACCCGCCTGGGGCGGTATCGTGGCGTGGAAGCGTCGAAAAGGGAAGAAGCGCGGGGCAAAGCGGTAGCGTCAGGCGGTGAGCGACAGCTCCCTGCGGTCTTGCGCCGTGAGCTCGATGCCTGCCGCGGCCACGTTCTCCTCGAGATGCGATACTCGAGACGTACCCGGAATCGGAAGCATCGAGGGCGACTGCGCGAGAAGCGCCGCGATCGCGATCTGTCCCGTCGTCGCGCCGTGGCGCCGGGCGACGTTCGACAGCGCGGTGGTCGCGTCGCTGTTCGACTTGCCAAGCGGCCGCCAGGGTAGGAACGGAATGCCGAGCCTTTCACATTCCTTGAGCACGGATTCCGAGGTGCGATCGCCGAGGTTGTAGCGGTTCTGCACCGAGACGACCTTCACGATCGAGAGTGCTTCCTTGAGCTGCGCCACCGTGAAGTTGCTGACCCCGACGTGGCGAATCTTCCCTTCGCTCTGCATGATCGCCAGCTCGCCTATCGCATCGGCCAGGGGAACCGTCGGATCCGCCGCGTTGTGCAGCTGGTAGACGTCGATGCGCTCGAGCTTGAGCCGCTTTAGGCTCCCTTCGAGCGCCGCGCGCAGATGCTCAGGCTTCAAGTCCGGCATCCATCTGTTCGGACCCGAGCGCGTGTATCCACCCTTCGTGGCGATGACGAGGCCCGCCTTGTAGGGCGAGAGCGTCTCGCCGATGAGTCGCTCGGAAATCTCGGGGCCGTACGAGTTCGCGGTGTCGATGAGATTGACCTCGAGCTCGAGCGCCCGCACGAGCACCCGCCTGGCCTCCGCGGGATCCCTGGGCTCACCCCAGATTCCCTCGCCCGTGATGCGCATGGCGCCAAAGCCGAGGCGATTCACGGTCAGATCGCCAAAAGAGACGGTGCCCGCGCTGGCGGCGCTGGGTGATTGCTGCGGCGTGCTCATTGCTCTTCTCCCACGCTGTCTATGAGAGCAAGACGGTTGGCACGCGGTACGTTCCCGCCAAAATGACGGGGACAAAAAAGCGAAACCAAACAGGCCCGCCGCGTGTATAGAGTGATGAAGACAAACAGGGGAGGATAGCATGCCGCGTTACGAGTTTTCTATCGGCAGCTCCGACGTACGGCGAAAGGGTGCCGTCGAAAGCGACACGTTCAAGGACGCCCTGGACGTGATTGCGGTGCAGGCCGATGCCGAGACCGGTGATCTGTTGGAGATCGGCGTCCGGGGATTTCCGCCGGCGAAATTCCAGTATGTCTTTTCGTTGGACGAAGGCACCCAGGTG
>DATCPC010000041.1:0-1593 GCA_036564355.1 Gemmatimonadaceae bacterium
ATTCCCGCCAGCGCCAGCGCCGAGCCGGTCGCGTTGCGGAAGACGCATGGCAGCTCGACCAATCCGCCAAGCGGATCGCACACCAGGCCGAGCATTCCCTGCATCGTCAGCGCGACCGCGTGTCCCGCCTGCCGCGGTGTGCCGCCCAGCATTTCCGTCGCGGCGCCGGCGGCCATTCCCGCCGCCGCCCCGGTCTCGGCCTGACAGCCTCCCTCCGCGCCCGACAGCGACGCGCGCTCTGCCACCACCGCTCCGATGAGCCCCGCAGTCGCCAGCGCATCCACGACTTTCTCATCGGGAATGTTCTTCGCCTTTGCCAAACCCGTGAGGATCGCCGGAAGCACCCCCGCCCCGCCGGCCGTGGGCGCGGCGACGATCACCCCCATCGCCGCGTTCACTTCCTGCACCGCGAGAGCACGAGTGAGAATGTCGCGAAACGCGGTGTCGGCCAGAGGTCCGCGCGCGTCGGTGCGCAGCTTGGCCGCGTCGCCGCCTACGAGTCCGGAAGCCGACTTCAAGTCCCCTTCATTTCCCCGCTCGATAGCACCCCGCATCACGTCGAGTGCGCGCATCAGCACGGCGCGTATTTCAGTTTCCGTTCTTCCCTGGTCCCGGGATTCAGCCGCGAGCGCGACGTCGGCGAGGCGGCATTTGCGCCTTTCCGCGTCCGCGATCGCCTCCGAGAGAGCCTTGTACATCTAGCCGCCACTCACTTTGTCGAGACTGCGCGCCCATCGTACCCATCCGAGACCGCGAATCTCCCGTATTGCGCCCGAATCCGGATGCTCGTCGCACTCGATGACGATGAATGCGTCGCCCCCGCGTTCCTTCCGGGTCAGGCGGAGCGTCGCAATGTTCACCTCATGCTCGGCGAGAATGCTCGTAATCCGGGCGATGGAGCCCTTCCTATCCTCAGCTACGAGAACAAGGGCGCCCAGGTTTCCGGTCACCTCTACGGGGTAGCCGTCGATCTCCTGAATCAGTATCCGGCCGGCGCCGAGTGACGACCCGAGCAGCGTGGCCGTGGCATCGCCCCGCTCGACGCTGATGCGCACCGTATTCGGATGTGCGGCATCGGCGATGGTGGTCTTCTCGAACCGGAAGTCCAGCCCCTCGCGCTCGGCAATCTCCAGCGCTGTTCGGATCCTCTCGTCGTCGGGACGAAAGCCGAGCAAGCCGGCGACCAGCGCCTTGTCGGTGCCGTGCCCCTCACCTGTGCGAGCGAATGACCCGTGCAGCTGGAGCACGCCGCGCTCCGGGGTTCCACCGATGAGGCCGCGCGCCAGAAGTCCGATGCGACAGGCGCCGGCTGTGTGCGACGACGACGGCCCGACCATGACGGGACCGATTATGTCGAGGAGCGAAACCACTATGCGCTCTGCACCGCGCTCTCTCGCGTCCGCGGGGCCGCGCGAACCTTGAGCAGCGATCTCAGATACTGGCCGGTGTAGGACTGCGTCGCGGCCGCGACTTCTTCGGGTGGGCCGGCGGCGACCACTTCGCCTCCGCGCAGCCCCCCTTCGGGGCCGAGGTCAATGATCCAGTCGGCGGTTTTGATCACGTCCAGGTTGTGTTCGATGACCAGCACCGTGT
>DATCPC010000206.1:0-6561 GCA_036564355.1 Gemmatimonadaceae bacterium
GGTAGCGGGCGAGCCACATTGCGGCGGTGAGACCCGCAGGGCCGCCGCCGACGATCGCCACGTCATACGGGGTGAGCGACATGGCGGAACAATACTATGTATGAGAGGCCCTGCGGAACGCTCGCCGAGGCGAGCGCGGACTTACTTGACGGAGCCCGGCGGAAGCGAGTAGAGCAGCTTCATCGTCGCCCGGTCCGCTTCGCTCAGGTCACGCACCCGCACACGCGACGTCATGATGTTCGCGGTGTCGGCGGTGTGGTCGAGGCCGAGCAGGTGGCCGACCTCGTGAAGCGCGATCGCGCGAACGGCCTTCGCGTCGAGCAGCTCGCCGGCGTTGTGGTGCAGCGCGAGCGTGATGTTGGCAGTCACGATCCACCACTTTCCGTCGCGAGCCCAGATCGTCTTGCCGCTGATCGGCGACTCGAAGTGGTCGATCCAGCTGACGTGCACGTCGGCGTCTACCGAGTCGCGCACGAAGGTGAAGCGCACCGGAATGCCGAGCCCAGCCCACTGGTCGAAGGCGTCGCGAACGCGATCGGGGTACGTCGGGTCCCAGCCCTCGATCGCCGGGTTGCTGCCGACCCACACACGCACCGGAGTAGTGATCCGCTCGGGCCAGCGCGCCAGTGCCGAGTCGCGCTCGCCGAGGATCTCGCCGATGTAGGTGCCGTTCTCGCCGAGCTGGATGCGGCGGCGAATGTCGAGCACGTCGCGCGTCTTTGCGTCGACGTCGGCCGCGAGTGCGGCGTTCGCATCCGCGCCGACATCGGCGATCGATGCGGCGCTCTCGGTCGAGCGGCTCGCCGCGCGGCGAGCATGCACGCGCGTTGCCGGCGCGAGCGACGCCGCCTGCGTCGTGGCGGTGATCGCACGCGTGTGCACTGCCTGCACGGCGACGAAGCCGAGCACAGGAATGAGCAGCAGTACGGGGATGAGATCGGTGCGCTTCATCGCGTGTCGATCCTACGAGAGAACGGCGGGCAGGTTTGGCATCGTGGGTAAGACGAACGAATTAATGCAAGGGAACGGCTGCATCGCTCCGTTACACCGCAGCGGCCAGGGAGGCCGACGCGCATGCACAATTCATTGTTAGCTCTGTGTGTCCTTTCGGGGCGTAGGAGAAATTCGAGAGCCGTAAGGCCAGCGAGGTGATAGAATGGACCAAGCGCGTGACGTTGCGGTGCTCGTCGGGAGCCTTCGCAGCGAATCGTTCACGCGGACGCGAGCAGGGAATTTCTGACGACGTTTCTGAAGGCGTTTGCTGCGTGGATCGAGACGACGCGGAAGCGGTAGGTATGGCGGGCGGAAAAGCGGGTAAGGCGGGTGCGGGGGTGGGTCAGGGGCGTGTTGCCCGGCCTTCGAGCTTGTCGCTGTCGTCGCGCATTTCGAGCGCGGTGGCGCGACCGTTCGTGCGAGTGAACTCGAAGATCAGATCCGGGCGCAGCACTTCGTAGATCACGCCCTTTTCGTCATAGATGCCGGGAGCGAAGGCGTCGGGGCCGACGCGGATGAGCGCGAACGTCTTCATGTAGTCGTCCATCGGGTCGAACGCGCCCTTCAAAACCCCGTTGTCGTAGGTGACGACGAAATGGTCCTGCGATTTCTTTGCTGAGTCCTCCTTGGTCATCGGCTCGAAGGCGTAGCGGCCGAGGTACCGGGCGGCGTCGCCGGCGGGGAGCCCGTAGGCGAGCGACGGCTCGACTTCGGCCTCGACGGTCACGCGGGAGTTCACCCATGACATCGCGATCGTCGTTCCGGTGGAGCGCACGTCGGGGAAGGACCAAGTGAGCACTTCGGTGGGCGGCACGCTCTGCGGCTTCACGGCGAAGCGAATCTGAGAGGCCGTCGAATCCGGGTGCACCATATGGAAGAGCTTCGCGCGCGGATCGAGCACGAATGTCCACGGTCCGGATTTCCGAACCACCATCCATACCGAGTACTTCCCTTTGGGTATCGGGCGGCCATCGAGCCTGATGTCGCGGCTCGTCTCGAGCGTCGTCGCGTAATTGGCGCCGGGCGTCCAGACCTCGTCCCACTTTACGTCCTTCGCGCCGAAGATCGCGTCGCGACCGCGGAGGCGCGGGCGGGAGTACTCGATGGTGATCTTCGTGCCGTCCACGGTTTGCGAGACGGAGGCGGGCTCGCTCGCGCGGATCTGCGCGAAGGCCGCGGTCGGGAAGACCGTGGCGACGAGGATCGCGCGGGCGAATCGCGTCGCGTGCATCGGGGCGCTCAACCGAACTTCGCGTCGATGGCCGCGCGAATCTCGTCGAGCGACTTGCCGGATTGCTTGAGCCGGGCGGCGAGGCGCGCCTGGCCCTGGCACGTATGGCACTCGCGCGCCATCGCCTCGCCCTCGTAGCAGGAGAGGAGAGAGCGGTAGCCGGGAGTATCGGCGCAGCCGCAGTGACAGCGGATGCCGTCGGCGATCTCCGGCATCTCGCGCACGGAATCGAAGAGCGGAATGAGTGCGGGGACGTCCTTGAGCTGCTCCTTCGTGGCGACCTTCGCGCCGGTGATGCCCGGACGGGGATCGGGATGCTGCGGTCCGCGCGCGCGGGGATTCCGGGCGTGCGCGTGCGCCACCGCCGGCGCCCCGACGATCGCCGCGATCATGCCGGCTCCGGTGAAAATGAAGGCGCGACGGGAAATCTGCGTCATGGGCGCCAAGGTATATGTCGCGCAGGTCAAACGAGCAAGAGTTTTTTCGCTCGCGCATCGCGCGCCGTTGCTTTACGATTCGTGAACCTCGAACCGATACCCGCGTGCACAATTCATTCAATCGATTGAATACCTACGGCGCACTAGTGGCCGCCGCCGCCGCGGCCACCGCGTGCGCCCCGGGAGCCGCGAAGCCGGCGGGCGGCACAAACGTCGGAGCCGTCGCTCCCGCCACCGCCGCCGCTCCGCTCGATACCCCGATCACCACCATCACGACGCTCGTGTCGCGGCTCGAGCTCGAGAAGTACAAAGCGACCGTGAAGGGGCTCACTCAGTTCGGCGACCGCCGGCAGGGCACGGACCGCAACCGCGCCGCCGTCGACTGGATCGAGGCCCAGCTCAAGAGCTACGGCTGCACGCCGACGGCTCGCATCACCTACGACTTCCAGCCCGCGCCGCCGCGCGAGCGCCCGCCCATGGACTCGGCCGCGCGCGCCCGCGCGGAACGGTACAGCGTGGGCGGCGGGCGCAATCGCGGCAAGCGCACGCCCACGGGCGTCAATACCGATTCACTGCTGCAGCCGGACGCGAAGCTTCGCGCGCTCGACACACCGCAGAGCGTGGCCGGCGAGCGGCAGGAGGTCTACTGCACGAAGGTCGGCACGACGCACCCCGACGAGATGTACATCGTGGGCGGACACATGGATGGCATCGGCTGGGGCGAGGCCGCGAACGACGACGGCTCGGGGACCGCGCTCGTGATGGAGCTCGCGCGCGTGTTCAGCGCGAGCGACGTGCACACCGATCGCTCGATCCGCTTCATCCTCTGGAACAACGAGGAGACGGGGCTCGATGGCGCGAAGGCATACGTCGCGCAGCGGCAGGCGCTGCAGGGGATCGAGTCGCCGAAGGGGTCGGGCAAGTACCCGGAGCCCAAATGGCTCGGCATGATCCAGCACGACATGATGATGTTCGACCACGGCATGCCGAGGCCCGACGGCACGATGAGCAAGGACCAGCGTCCCGAAGCCGACGTGAACATCGAGTTCCAGTCGAGATCGAAGTTCGCGGCGGATGCGGAGAAGCTCGCGTGGGCCTTCGCGGACGCGAACGAGAAGTACGCCACCGACTATCCGGCGCAGGTGGGGCGGCACATGACGAACACGGATTCGTCTCCGTTCATGGATGTCGTGCCGGCGATCAGCCTTCGCGAGAACGAGCGCGGGGCGCAGATCGGAAGCGGCTGGGATCCGCAGTGGCATCAGCCAACCGACCTCCACTCCACTTATTCCGACAAGGATTTCCGGCTCGGCCTGAACGCCGCGCAGACGACGCTCGGCGCCGTCGCGACGCTCACCGGCGCGCGCGTGGGGCCCGCGGCGCCGTAACACCGTCCGCGAAGGAATCTTGGCGGCGCGCCGCTATCGAAACAGTCGTCGGCTTGGAGTGAGAATGTCAACGCGATCTGCCCGCTAACCGTATGGTTGTGACAGGCTCGGAATATGCGAGCGCACTGCCACTCAATTCGCGGGGCTTTCATAGACATGGAGGATCTGTACACGGAGCGACGCGTCGCTGTCCGCCGCGCGCCGGCGCTACCGTTGCAGAGTGGCGCGCGGTACGTGCCATTTGCGCTCGCGCTGCTGTTCTCCGCGTGCTCGCACACCACGCCGTCGATCGGCGGGAGCCCCGCGATCTCGCCCGCGCCCGGCACGCCGTACAAGGCGCCGAAAGGAGTGGTGCCGCCTGAGCCCGACTCGGGCACCGCGAGCAAGACGCTCCCTCCCGATCTCGCCGAGCACCGGAATAGCCTCACGCTCGCCGATGCGGTGGACGTCGCGCTCCGCAACAATCCGCAGACCTCGCTCGCGTGGTCGCAAGCGCGCACCGCCGCGTACGAATACGGCTCCGCGAAAGGTGCGTATTTTCCTGCGGTCGACGCATCCGCCAACCTCAGCCGCTCGCAGAGCGTGACGCAAACGGGATTCGTGCAGCGCACGCAGTTCGCACCGCTCGTGTCGCTCTCCTATCTCCTCCTCGACTTCGGCGGCCGCAGCGGCACCATTGGGGCCGCGCGCGAGAACACGGTCGCGGTGGATCTCGGCTACAACGCGACGCTGCAAACGGTGGTGCTGCAGACCGAGAGCGCCTGCTTCGCGTACATCTCGGCGCGTGCGCTCGCGCTCGCGCAGCTCAAGACCGTGGAAGAGGCGAACCAGAGCTACCAGGCGGCAAACGTGCGGCATCGGGACGGTGTGGCGACGATCGCCGACGTGCTGCAGGCGCAGACGGTGCTCGCCCAGGCCGACCTCGATCTCGAGACCGACTCCGGAACCGTGAAGACGAGCCACAGCAATCTCGCGACGGCGTTGGGGTTGCGCGCGGACGCGGAGTTCGAGCTCGCGATGCCGTCGGACACGATGTCGGTCGGCTCGGCCGCCGACAGCGTGGACTCGCTCGTCGTCAGCGCGCTCGCGAACCGGCCGGACATGGAGGCCGCGCGCGTGAGCATCCTCCAGTCGCAGCAGGAGGTGCGCGTCGCGCGCTCGGCGGAATATCCGGCGCTGATGGTCGGCGCCAACGTCGGGCGCAACTACTCGAACCTCACGCTCTTCGCCGGGAACAACTATGCGCTGACGCTCGGCATCACCATCCCGATCTTCAACGGCTTCGGGTACCAGTACGATCTCGCCGCAGCGAAGTCGCGCGTCGACGAGCGGGCGGCGAGCGCGAATCTGCTCCGGACGCAGGTCTCGAATCAGGTCGTGACGTCGTACGTCGCGCTGCACACCGCGGCCGCGCGCGTGCGCACCGCCGACGTGCTGCTCGCCAGCGCGCAGAAGTCGGACGAGGTCGCAACCGGGCGCTACAAGGCGGGTGTCGGCACGATTCTCGACCTGCTCACCGCGCAGTCCGCGCTCGCAAGCGCGCGCGCGCAGCAGGCGCAAACACGATGGACGTGGGCCACCGCGCTCGCCCAGCTCGCGCACGACGTCGGAGTGCTCGGCGTGCACGGCGAAGCGCCGATCCCGCTCACGCACGACTCTACCTCTGGCCCCAAATGAACTCCCACTCCGCGCTCACTCGGCAACACGGCCGATCACCGCTCGCCGCGTTCGCCGCGATGGCCGTCGTCGTGGCGACTGGTGCGTGCTCGAAGGCGGCGCCGAAGCCGCCGGCCACCGCAGTCCCGGTGATCGTCGCCCCCGCCGTGCGCGCGGACGTGCCGTTCGAGATCCAGGCAAACGGCGTCGTCTCGCCGTTGAGCACGTCGGCGATCACGGCGCAGGTGGACGGGCTCATCACGCACGTCTACTTCAAGGAGGGACAAAACGTCGAGAAGGGCGCGATGCTCTTTCAGATCGAGGCTCGCCCGTACGAGGCGGCGTACCAGCAGTCGCTGGCGAATCTGGCGCGCGACAGGGAGACGAACGCGAACGCGCAGAAGGAGGTGGCGCGTTACGTGGATCTCGTGCAGAAGGACTACGTCACACAGGAGCAGGCGGACCAGCAGAAGGCGACGGCCGGCGCGGCCGCGGCCACGGTGCAGGCGGATCAGGCGGCGGTGGAGAACGCGAAGTTCAATCTCGACAACACTAAAATTCGCGCACCCATCGCGGGGCGCACCGGCGGCCTGCTCGTGCGCGAGGGGAACGTCGTGCACGCGGGCACGGCCACGCCGCTCGTCGTGATCAATCAGATCAGCCCGATTCTCGTGCGCTTTCCCGTGCCGGCCACAGACCTGCCGCTCATTCAGAAGTACGGCGGATCGGGACAGCTCCCCGTCACGGCGGTTCCGGGCGGCTCGCGACAGACCGCGCAGGACACCACCGGCGGACCACCGGGGATGTCGGGTGGGGATGCGTCGCCGGATCAAGCGTCGGGTGTCGATCCCTCCGC
>DATCPC010000075.1:0-10874 GCA_036564355.1 Gemmatimonadaceae bacterium
CATCTCGGCAATCCATCCGGTCGTCCCGACCACGACCGGAACGCCGGCCGCGAGGATCCTGTCGACATTTCCCGCGACGGCATCGGGACGGGTGAACTCGATCGCAACGTCGGCGCCCTCGACTCGCGAGAAGTCATCGCCCCTCTCGATACGTGTGTGAATCGTGAAATCGAATTCGGGCGCGAGCTGCGCGATCAGGCGTCCCATTTTGCCGTATCCGACGATGGCGAGCTTCATGAAAAAAACGACCCCACGATGTTCACGATCAGAATGAGAATGACATTATGGCAAACCGTATGCGCCTCGTGCTCAACCGGGGCGTCTATGCCCGGTATCGCGCGGCGAACGGCTCGCAACGGGCGGTGAGCGCATGTTCTATGGAGAATACTACGATAGCTCGAGGTATCTTACTCCTCGGGCGGAGCCGAGTCGCTCGGGGCGCCCGAGGCGGAGCTAGTTGCCCGGCTCCGGAATCGCGCCCTGAATCTCGAAGCTCGCCTCCTCGTACGCGCGCTGCACGGCGGGATACGGATAGAAGTTATCGAACGCCTGCGTGCGCACCACGTCGCCGCCGGTGAAGCGCTTGATGAACGGCGCGAAGTCGATCTGCTTCTGCGCGCTTTCGTGCGGGTGCGGCGTGCGAAGCTGATGCTGCAGCAGGGAGCGCGCATCTGCGACGTCGCGTACGCCACGGGCTTCAGCGACCAGAGCCATCTCACGCGCCAATTCAAGCGCGTGCGCGGCGTGACGCCAGGGAGCTACGCGCAGAGCTATCGGTGACTCGCGGCGCGCGCGCATTACCAACGGTTCTACTCGAGTCCGCTGCCGCGTCCGTGCCTCTGCGAGGACCATACCTGCAGGCCGGAAGCGCAGTATTGGCTGAGACTGCCGCGCTGCGCGAACGCGGCGATGTAAGTCGAGGCTCTCGCATCCATTCTGTTACATGAGTGCCTCGCCAGAACCTCTTGGGCGTCGTAAATTCGAAAGCTCTTTTTCACAATACTACACGCACGGAGAACTCCGATGCCAACGATCACGACCAAGGATGGCACCCAGATTTTTTACAATGACTTCGGCAAGGGACAGCCGGTCGTGTTCAGTCATGGGTGGCCGCTCAACGGTGACGCGTTCGAGGATCAGGGGATGTTTCTCGCATCGAAGGGATTTCGCTGCATCGCGCACGACCGCCGCGGGCACGGCCGCTCGGGGCAAACGTGGGACGGCAACGACCTCGACACGTACGCGGACGACCTGGCCGAGCTGACGGCGAAGCTCGATCTCAAGAATGCCGTGCACGTGGGCCACTCGACCGGCGGCGGTGAGGTCGCGCGCTACATCGGACGCCACGGCTCGAAGCGCGTCGCCGCAGCCGTGCTCATCAGCGCGATCCCGCCGCTGATGCTCAAGACGCCGGCGAATCCCGGTGGACTTCCGATCGAGGTGTTCGATGGGCTTCGAAAAGGCCTCGCGGCGGACCGCTCGCAGTTCTTCAAGGATCTGAGCGCGCCCTTTTACGGCGCGAACCGACCGGGCAACACCGTCTCGCAAGGGATGCGCGACACCTTCTGGCTTCAGGGAATGATGTGCAGCCTGAAGGGCGCGTACGACTGCATCAAGGCATTCTCCGAAACCGATCTCACCGAGGACTGCAAGAAGTTCGACGTGCCGACGCTCATCATCCAGGGCGATGACGATCAGATCGTGCCGATCGGTGCCGCGTCGATGTTATCCTCGAAGCTCATCAAGAACTCCCGGCTCGAGATCTACAAGGGTCAGCCGCACGGCATCTGCACGACGCAGAAGGATCGCGTCAACGCCGACCTGCTGAAGTTTCTGCAGTCGCTGCCGAAGACGGCGAAGCAGTAACGGTTTTCGCGCAGATCGGATGCCGGGCGATTCGCCGGACATCCGATCGATTCTCAGGCCGCTCACTTCTTGAATCGAGCCGCCTCTTCCGAACCGCTGGTCGCGTTACCCGCGCTGTACGAGTGCGCGCCCGCACCAGCGAGCTTCGATCCCGCGACGATCAGATACTCTTCGCGAATCGGCCGCTTCTCGAGGTAGCACTCGAGAATCTCCCTCGTTCCCGCAGCGTAGCGTGCCTGCGCGGTGAGCGATGTGCCGGAAACGTGCGGCGTCATCCCGTGATGCGGCATCGTCCGCCACGGATGATCCTTCGGCGCCGGCTGCGGAAACCAGACATCGCCGGCGTATCCTGCCAGCTGCCCGCTCTCGAGCGCCCGCACGATGGCGTCGCGATCACAGATCTTTCCGCGCGCCGTATTCACGATGTAACTCCCATGCTTCATCTTCGCGATGAGCGCATCGTTGAAGAGGTGCTCGGTTTCCGGATAGAGTGGCGCGTTGATCGTCACGACATCGCACTCCTTCACCATCGACTCCGCCGTCGGATGGAACTTGACGTTCAGCTCCACTTCGACCTCGGGCGGCAGCCGGTGCCGATCCGTGTAGTGCAGCTTCACGTCGAATGGTTTGAGTCTTCGCAACACGGCCGTGCCGATGCGACCGGCGGCGACCGTTCCTACGGACATCCCTTCGAGATCATACTCGCGCGACGCACAGTCGGCGATGCTCCATCCACCCTTCACCGCCCACTGATAGGCCGGTATATAGTTGCGGACCAGCGTGAGGATCACCATCACGACATGCTCCGAGACGCTGATGCTGTTGCTGAACGTGACCTCGGCCACCGTCATCCCTCGTTCGATCGCCGCCTGAAGATCGACGTGATCCGAGCCGATACCCGCAGTGATCGCGAGCTTGAGCTTGGGTGCCTTCGCGATCCGCTCCCTCGTGAGATACGCCGGCCAGAACGGTTGCGAAATGACGATCTCCGCATCCACGAGCTCCTTCTCGAACACGGAGTCCGGTCCGTCCTTGTCTGCGGTCACTACGAGCGTGTGCCCGTGGGATTCCAGGTATTTGCGCAGCCCGAGCTCGCCCGACACGCAGCCGAGCAGCTCCCCGGGCTTGAAGTCGAGGGCTTTCGGCGACGGTAGCGTCTGGCCGCCGGGATACTTCTTCAGGATCGGCAGGTTATCGCGCGCGTACTTCGGCGGATATCCATCGATGGGATCGTCATACAACACGCAGAGCACCTTCGCCATATCGGTATCCTCGGAGTGAGTGTCGTCCGGAGCGCGAACGATAGAGAGGGACCGATCGGCCATCAAATCACTCGATTTCATGACGCGATAACTCCGCGTTATCGAGCGCGTAAACACATTGCCGGGCGCGCTTCCGGGGAATACGTTGGGACACCTCCATGTTGATCCGTCACTTCGAGTACCTGGTCGCGCTGGCGCAGGAGCGGCACTTCGCGCGCGCCGCGGCGGCGTGCAACGTGTCACAACCGGCGTTGTCCGCCGGACTGCGGCATCTCGAGGAGTCGTTCGGCGTACCCATCGTCGAGCGCGGCTATCGATTCGAGGGGTTCACTCGCGAGGGCGAGCGAATCCTCGCTTGGGCACGGCAACTCCTGGCCGAGCGCGATGCGCTGTCGCAAGAGCTCGGTGCGATGCGCCAGGGACTCGTCGGCCATTTGCGCATCGGCGGCATTCCCGTGGTCCTTCCGATACTCGCGCTCTTCACGACGCCGTTCGCCGAGCTTTATCCGCGCGTGCGGATCAGCGTCTCTTCGCTCACGTCGCGGGAGATCGAGCGGGGGCTTCACGAGTGCTCACTCGACCTCGGCCTCACCTATCTCGACAATGAGCCGCTTGCGCGCGTTCGCTCGGTGCCGCTGTATCGCGAGCGCTACGTACTTCTGACACCGGCCGCCGGGCGCCTCGCTGGCCGCGAGACGGCCACGTGGGCGGAGGCATCGACGCTTCAGCTGTGCCTGCTGAATCACTCGATGCAGAACCGACGCATCATCGACGCGAACTTCCACACCGCGGGAGTGACGCCCGATCCGATGTTGGAAACGAATTCCGTGATCACGCTCGCGTCGCATCTGCGCCATGGCGAGTGGTCCAGCGTGCTCCCACATACGATCACCTATGTACTCGGCGACGTGCCTGGGCTACTCGTCCTTCCGCTCGTCGAGCCCGAGGCGACGCACGAGATCGGGCTCATCGCTCCGGATCGCGATCCAGTCGCACCGATTGCGTCCGCGCTCATCGCCGTCGCGCGCAACATCGACATCGACCGCGCGCTGCTCGCGAGCCCTCCGGGGCAACTCAACCCACTCACGGCAACTCTGTGATTCGCGTGCAATTCGCACTGCGCTTGACGATGGCTCTGTGTGCGTGCGCGGTGTTCACGCTGCCGGCGCAGAACAAACCCGCTCCGCCAGTCACTCGCGCACCACTCGCCACGGACACGCTGCTTCGCATCGATGGCGACGCCGCGAAGCCACTCGCCTTCACGCGTGCGGCGCTCGAGGCGCTCCCTCAGGACACGATTCGGGCACAGGTGCACGACGCACCAGTGCATCTCTACCGCGGCGTGCCGATCTCCGCGCTGCGGAAGCAGCAGACACGCTACACCGCTAGGGGGCTACCTTCGCCAGCGCATCGCGCCACTTTCGTATCGCGGCCGTGTGCCCGGGATAGTGGCCGAATGTGTCGAGCCGCAGCCGGCGACGGAATCGTGTTTCGCTCGCGAACAGATCCCCGGGTGCCGCGCGGACGTAGGCCATGAGCCGCGCGTGCACCTCATCGTGCTGCTGCAACACCTCGGCGAGTGAGAGGTGGCTTCGCTTCACGGTCATGATCGCGTTGAAGTCATCGATGCCGCCGTACTTGTCGGAGTAGCGTTCCGGGCGGCCGCCCTCGAGGATGACGGGGAGATGTTTGAGCGCCTCCTCATCCCACCAGGTCACGTGCGCGATGATGTCCCGCACCGACCACTTGCCCGTCACGTTGGGAATCATCAGCTGCTCGTTCGACAGTCCGGCATACGATGCTTCGAAGTCTGCCCAGGCGCGCTCGAGCCGCTCCAGCATCTGCTCGGTATCCACAGTTCGCCCTCACGGTTTGGCGGTGTAGAAAAATACGCAAAATGAGCCGCTATTGTTCGGTGCATGAACTCGCGAGCTGAGCTCGTCCGCCTCGAGTATCGGCCCCCGTACGACTGGCCGCGGATGCTGCACTTCCTGGCCGCACGCTCCATGAAGGGCGTCGAGTCCGTCAAAGACGACGCGTATCTGCGCACGATTCGGCTGGACGATCGCGCCGGGTGGATTGTCGTGCGAAATGCGTCGGCCGAGAGCACGCTGCTCGTGGAGGTCGCGCAGTCGCTGGCGCCCGTGCTTCCGGCACTGGTGCATCGGCTTCAGCATCTCTTCGATCTGAGCGCGCATCCCGACATCATCGCCGCGCATCTCGCTCGGGATACACGCCTCGCCGCCGCCGTTTCGCGGAGACCCGGACTCCGCGTCCCCGGCGCCTTCGACGGTTTCGAGCTCGCCGCCCGCGCCATACTCGGACAACAAATTACAGTAAGAGCGGCGACGACGCTCGCGGGCCGCTTCGCCGCAGCCTTCGGCGATCCGATCGACGCGCCCCACGCCGGCCTCACGCATCTCTCGCCGACATCGCGCCGCATCGCCCTCGCCTCGATACCGGAGATCGCGTCGCTCGGCATCATCCAGACGCGCGCGCGCAGCATCATCGCGATCGCGCAGGAGATGGAGAGCGGCCGACTCCTGCTCGAACCGGGCGCGCAACCGGCCGCGGTGATCGCTCAGCTCGTCGCCCTTCCGGGTGTGGGCGCGTGGACCGCGCACTACGTCGCGATGCGCGCCTTGCGCTGGCCCGACGCGTTCCCGAAGGAGGACGTCGCCCTCCGCAATGCGCTCGGTCGCGTCACCGCAGCCCGTGCCGACGAGCTGTCACAGCCATGGCGTCCGTGGCGCAGCTATGCCACACTCCACCTGTGGTGCGAGACAGGTGAGGAACAGAGGGCGATCGGACCGAGCGAAGGAGGCAGAACATGAGGCCCATGCAGTATGCGTTCGTCGCGATAACGGACGACAGGATCCCGAGGTCGAGCGAGCCGGCCTTTCAGCACGTGCTCGACACGTACGCGAGCGAGACCAACAAGGTCGCGAGCGTGTGGCGTGAATTCCGCGACGGCGACCTGGCGTTTCGCCCGCATCCGCGCTCGACGACCGTCGCCGACATCTTCAAGCACCAGCTGCTCTCGGAGCGGAGATTCTTCGGAGAGTTCATCGGCACCGAGGAGCCGGCGCCGGCGGATGTGCTGCCATCCGAAATGACGGTCGACCATGCCATCGATCGCCTCACGGAGCTCGCGCACGCGCGCCTCACCCAGCTCGCGCCCCGGCACGCAGACTGGTGGCACACGCGCATCCCATTCTTCGAAGTTGAGCGCGAGCGCATCTGGGTGTTCTGGCGGCGCGTGCTGCACACCGCGCATCATCGCACGCAACTCACGGTGTATCTGCGGATGATGGACCGCAGCGTGCCGCCGACGTACGGTCCCACCGCGGACGTGAAGTGGGATGGCTCCGATCCGACGGACAGCGTGAGCGCGGCGGGAAGAAAATAAGCGCGCGGGCAGTTCGCCCGCGCGCCTATTCGTCCCGCGTCACCACGCAGCCGATCACTCCTTCTTCGCCATCAACCGCTCCGCGAATTCGAGTCGCGTCTCGAGCTCGGCGATGCGGCTCTCGAGCGATTCGACGAGCGTTCTGTCGGGTTGCGCGAGCGGCTGCGGGGCCGCGGGCACCTGCGGCCGCTGCGCCCACTCCGCATCGCGCGCGTCGCCGCGAGGTCCCCAACCGAACGGACCCCAACCAAACGGGCCGTACGGCGCGTATCCCATCGCTCCGGCCATCGCGCGCCGGCGAGCCCAGCGCCGGCGACGCGACGCGAACAGAAAGAACACGGCGACGATCAGCCAGAACATCGGGTGAAATCTGAACATCGGTCCCTCCGTCGATCGTCAGGTCGAGCTGTTAGGGGTGGGTGGGGTGGTTGGGTTGGGATTGAACGCCTCTTCGATGTCTGCCGCCGCCTTGCGAAGAATCTCGGCCGCGCGCGCGAGCGCGGGATCCTCGGGGCCGCGACGCCACGCGCGCTTGAAGGTGACTGCGGCCAGGTGCGCGAACGCCTGATGCATGTCGCCGCTGCTGCCGCCCGTGAACTCCCGCACGGTCTCGCGCACGCGATCGAAGATCTCGTCGAGCACGCCGCGATGCTCCTCCAGGTACTTCGAACCTTCGGGCGTCACGTGATAGACCTTCTTCCCGTCGGTCTCGATCACCTTCACGTAGCCCTCATCTTCGAGGAGCTGCAGCGTCGGGTAGACGGTGCCGGGTGAAGGCGTGTACAGCCCCGCGAACTTCTCCTCGAGCGCGCGAATCACTTCGTAGCCGTGGCGCGGCTTCTCGTTGAGCAGACGGAGAATGACGAACTTCACCTCGCCGGACTCGAACATCTGACTCCGGCGGCGTCCACCGCCCGGTCCGCCTCGACCGCGACCGCCCCAGGCTCCCGACCAGCCGCCGGGGCCGCCGAAGGGGAATCCCGGGCCAAAACCCCAATCATCTCTCTTGTTGCACATAAACTCCTCCGATATATCGTACGACATCACTCACGATATATCGTAAGATAGTACTCACGTAATGTCAAGTGTGTACTCGATTACCCGTACAGGGCCCTAACTGCTCAGAAACTCGTCGAGCAGCGCCGAGAACTCCTCCGGTCGACCCACATTCGACAGATGCGCGGCGTCCAGTACCTCCATCCGCGCATTCGGAATGTTGTCCCGCAGATACGCTCCGTCCGCCACAGTGGTCGATTCATCCTTGCTCCCCGCCACCACGAGCGTCGGTGCGATGACGCGATGGAGATCGCGCCGCAGATCCGTGTCGCGCAACGCCGCGCACGCGCCGAGGTAGCTCTCGAGCGGACACGAACGCGCGATGGCGAGGAAGCGCGCGACGATGTCCGGGTGCTCCGCCCGGAACTCATCCGAGAACCAGCGCAGCATCGCGTGCTCGGCCGTAATCTCGATCCCGTTGTCGCGCACGAAGCGAATGCGATCGCTCCAAATCTCGGGCGTACCGATGCGCGCCGCGGTATTCGCCAGCACGAGCCGGCTCACGCGATGGGCGGCGTGCTCGCCGAGCCAGACGCTCGTGAGGCCGCCGATCGAGACGCCGCACACCGCGGCTTTCTCCGCGCCCGTGCCGTCGAGCACCGCGAGCGCGTCGCGGCCGAGCTGCTCGATCGTGAATTCACCGGGAGGCGCAGTGGATTTCCCGTGACCTCGCGCGTCGTAGCGAATGAGACGGAATCTGTCCACGAGCGGCGGCAGCTGCTCGTCCCACAGCGCGTGGCTGGTGCCGAGCGAGTGCAGGAGGAGCACGGCGGGCGCGTCGTCGCGACCGTCGATCGTGTACCAGATCCGTGCGCCATCGTTCTCGACTTCCGGCATGCTCGAGATCTCCCTCGCGTTGTGTTCTCCGCCTTGGCGGCCGACAGGGAGAATGTAGCCGCGTCGCGATTTGCGCGAGGGAGGTAGCCGGGGACTGGGGCGGCGGCGCGCCCGCCCAACCCTCTCTCGATCTCTGAACGGAGCGAGCTACGGCTGGCGCACCAAATGGAAGTCGTACTCGAGCTTGATGGTGTCGGCAACGCTCAGCAATACCGGCACGCGCGGCTGCGCGAGCTGCACATCCGCAAATGTGAACTGCGTCCACCCGCTTCCGGTGACGTCGCTGCCGCTGCTCTGCGCCTTCACGTGCCACACCGTTTGCCTCGTCACGCCGTGAACCGTGAGCATGCCGGCGACGTCGAAGCTCTGCTCCCCGCTCGCGAGCGGAACGTGCGCGCCGATCATCGACGTCGGGACGAACACCACCGTCGGATACTGCGCGGTCTCGAGCGTGCGATGCTGCACGTACCCATCGCGCCGGTCCTGGTCGCTCCTGAGCGACGTGACGTCGATGCTGATCTTGGATGCGGTGGTGTCGATGGCGCCGCTGGCCGAGAGCGAGATGCCGCCGGTGATTGCGGTGGTTTTTCCTACCGCGTCGTTGGGGAGATCGTGGTGCATGAGCTGCTCGCGAACGCGATACCGCGCCTCATTGCCGTCGGATGAAACGACGTAGCGGACGATCGTGAGCGCTGGAGTGGCGTGCCGACCGCTGTGCGGGGCCGGAAGGGCGAGCGCGGATGTGGCGAAAAGCGCGATCAGCGACATCTTCATCATCAACGACATTCCCCGGAAAGAGCGTGAGAGCAACTGAGGCAATACGCATGGCACGACTGAAGCGTTTGCTCGTCGGGCGCGGTATGGGCGCATGAGCCGCACGCCTGTGCTGATCGTCGGAGCAGGCCCGACGGGCCTCGTGCTCGCGCTCTGGCTGACGAGGTCCGGCGTCTCCGTGCGCATCATCGACGAGGCAGCGGAGCCGGGAACGACGTCGCGCGCGCTCGGCGTGCAGGCACGCACGCTCGAGCTGTATCGGCAACTCGGGATCGCTCAGGAAGTAGTGGACGCCGGCAACATAGTGCAGGCCGTCAACGCGTGGTCGGGTGACTCGAGCAAGGCACGGATTCCATTCGGAGACATGAGCGGTGGGCAGAGCCCATTCCCGTATCTGCTGATTTATCCGCAGGATGAGCACGAGCGACTCCTCATTCACCACCTCGATGCGTTGGGCGTGCACGTCGAGCGCAACACCACGTTGGCCGGCTTCGTTCAGGACGCTGATGGTGTGCGCACCAGGCTCACGGGTTCCGATGGCTCGGAGTCGGCGTGCGACGCTGCATACATCGCGGGATGCGATGGCGCGCACTCGAAAGTACGCGAGACACTCGGCATCGGCTTTCCCGGAGGCACGTACGCAGAATTCTTCTATGTGGCCGATGTCGAGGCGTCTGGCCCCTTCAATGCCCGCGAGGTCCACGGGAGCCTCGACGGCTTCGACTTCGTCGCCATCTTCCCTCTACGAGGAGAGGGGCGAGTACGTCTGATCGGGCGTGTACGGGAAGCACGGGGCGCCGATCCTCGTGCCGTGACCTTCGCCGACGTGAGCACGCACGCCATTGGCCGAATGCATCTCGTGGTCTCGAAGGTCAACTGGTTTTCCACCTACAAGGTTCACCACCGAGTCGCCAATTCGTTTCGCACGGGGCGCGCATTTCTCCTCGGCGATGCCGCGCACATCCACAGCCCGGCCGGTGGCCAGGGCATGAATACGGGCATCGGCGACGCCATCAATCTGGCGTGGAAGCTCGCGGCCGTCGTGAAGGGTGAGGCGGCGGCGCATCTGCTCGACAGCTACGAGCCCGAGCGCATCGGCTTCGCGCGCAAGCTCGTGGCGACGACGGACCGCGTGTTCACGTTCGCAACCAGTCAGACGCGGGTCATGGCCGCCCTGCGCGCCTTTCTCACTGCGATCGTTTTGCCCGTCGCGCTGAAACAAGACGGTGTGAAGCGATTGATGTTCCGCACGATCTCGCAGATCAGTATCAAGTATCCGATGAGCTTTCTGAGCGCCGGGAGCGCTGGTGACGTGCGTGGCGGCGATCGCCTGCCATGGGTGCCGATGGGCGCGGCCGATAACTTCACACCGCTCACCTCGATGGCGTGGCAGGCGCATGTCTACGGCGAGCCGCGCCCAGGCGCGCGCGCGATGTGCGCGGAGCTGCAAGTACCGCTGCACGTCTTCTCCTGGACGCCCGAGGCCGGGCGAGCGGGGCTCGCGCGCTCGGCGTTCTATCTCGTGCGCCCCGATGGCTACGTCGCGCTCGCCGATCGCGATGGAAGTGCCGCGGGGCTGCGCGCGTATCTCACCGAGCGTGGGCTCGCGACGGTCGGCGCGGCGTGAATCAGGCCGCGGCTACCACTACCGGCGCCACGCTCACGCGATC
>DATCPC010000151.1:0-23901 GCA_036564355.1 Gemmatimonadaceae bacterium
CCCCGTGCACCACGTGCACCACGCGGTCGGCGAGCTGCGCGCCCCAGAGCACATCGGTTCCCGATGGCCGGCGATACTCGTTGGCCGGCGACGACCACTGCGCCCATTTGAGCCGACGGCGCAATGAGGTCTGGATGCGCCCCGTATCGAGCCGGTGGGCAGCGACCGCGCGATCGAGCGCGCTCGCCACCGCCTCCAGGTCCTTCGGGTACAGCAGCAGGTCGCACCCGGCGTCGAGGGCGAGGATCGCCGCCTCATTCTCGCCATGCTCGGCGATGGCTCCCTCCATGATCATCGCATCGGTGACGATGAGCCCCTCGAAGCGCATCTGCTGGCGGAGCAGCCACTGCAGCATCTCGCGCGACATCGTCGCGGGGGCACCGCTCGCGTCCAGCGCCGGATACGCGACGTGGGCCGTCATCACGCCGGCGACGCCGGCTTCGATCGCCGCCCGGAACGGCGCGAGGTCGTGCTCCATCAGCTCCGCGCGCGTCGCGTCGACGACGGGAAGCCCGGAATGCGAATCGGTGCGCGTGCGCCCATGTCCCGGAAAGTGTTTCGCGCACGCGAGCACGCCCTCCGCCTGGCAGGCCTGGATCCACGCCTGCGCGAGCATCGCGACGCGGTGTGAGTCGCTGCCCAGCGAGCGCGTGCCAACGATTGGATTCTCGGGGACGATGTCGAGGTCGCACACGGGCGCGAGATCCCAATTGAGCCCGAGCGTGCGCGCCTCGCGCGCGGTGAGGCGGGCCGCGCGGCGCACGGCGTCCGCGTCGCCGAGCGAGGCGATCGCCGCGAGGGGAGGAAGTCCCGTCGCGCCGGCGAACTGCTGGCCCGCTCCGCGCTCGAGATCGGCGGCGATGAGGAGCGGAACGCGCGAACGCTGGCGCAGCTCCTTCGTGAGCGCGCGCACGTGCTCCTGCTCGCCGCCGAACAGGATGAACCCGCCGACGCCGAGCGCGAGCGCCTTCTCGATCGC
The DNA here is from genome assembly GCA_036564355.1 of Gemmatimonadaceae bacterium. Classification (GTDB taxonomy): domain Bacteria; phylum Gemmatimonadota; class Gemmatimonadetes; order Gemmatimonadales; family Gemmatimonadaceae; genus FEN-1250. Next base: position 980 of record DATCPC010000151.1, read on the forward strand.
TGCGCGCTCGGGTGCGTAGCCGAGATTCGCGTCCCAGCGAATCGCGGGGAGGAGCAGGGCGGCGGCCGCGCTCATGCTGGCGTCAACTTGCCGAGCACGCGCGGGCCGAGCGCACCGGTGGCCGAGGGGAGATTGCCCGCACGGCGATCGAGGAAGAGCCGCCCGAGGAACGCGAAGGCCACGGCTTCCTTGGCGTCGCCATTGAAGAAGACGGTGTCGAACATCCGCACCGGCAGCGGCGCGACGGCGGCGGTGAGCGCACTCACCAGCGCGGGATTCCGCGCGCCACCGCCCGAGATCACGACGTCGGCTACAGGCGCGTTGATGAAGCGCCGGTACGCGTCGGCGATCGAGCACGCGGTGAGCGACACGGCCGTCGCGATCATGTCCTCGTTCGTCGCGCTCGCGCTTGCCTCTCGACACTGGGCGATGAAGCGCGCGATGTACGAGCGGTCGAAGAGCTCGCGCCCCGTGGATTTTGGCGGTCGCGACGCGAAGTACGGCTCGGCGAGCGCATCGCGCACGACGCTCTCGATCGCTGTACCACGCCGCGCGAGCGCTCCATCCACGTCGTACGCGAGCCCCGGAAGCAACGTGCGCACGACCCCATCGATGATCGCGACGCCGGGTCCAGTGTCGAACGCGACGACCGGGGCGTCGACGCCGCGCGGCGGCACGACGGACACGTTCCCGATGCCGCCGATGTTCTGGAGCGCGCGCCACGCGCCCTCCGCTCCGAAGAGCAAACGGTCTGCGATCGCGACCAGCGGCGCGCCCTGGCCGCCCGCCGCCACATCGCGCACGCGAAAGTCGCTCACCACATCGACGCCCGTCCGCTCGGCGATCACGGCGCTTTGCCCGATCTGCCAGGTCGCGAGCGGCGCCTCGTGCCAGATCGTGTGCCCGTGCGATGCGATCGCGCGCACGTCGCGCGGCGCGAGGCCCGCGCTCCCGATCACCGCGAGCGCGGCGTCGGCGAGCCACGCGCCGAGCTCGAAGTCGAGGCGAGCGAGCGTTGCGAGCGATGCGCCGTCGAGCGCGCGCAGCAGCCGCTCGCGTTGCGCGCCCGCGTACGGCTGCTCGCAATACGCGAGCAGCGTGGCGCCCGGATGCTCGCCGCCGGCGCCGAAGCGCACCGCGGCTGCCGAGATGCCGTCGGCGGCGGTGCCCGACATCAGCCCCACGAGCACGTCGCCGCGCGACTCGCCACTCGCAGGATCATCCCTCATCGACCGGCGGCGGAGCGTTGGGGACCACGCGCCGCACGACGCCGCCCGCATCGCGCAACGCGAGCTCGGCCTGCGCGCGGGACATCGCGCGCTGCTGCATCACGATCGCGGTGCGCACGCTGCCGCCCGCATCGTCGATGAGCGCTCGCGCTATGGGGCGCTCGACGCCCGTCACTTCCATCACGATGCGCTCGCCGCGATCGACGAGCTTGGCGCTCATCGCGCGGAGGTCGACCATCAGATTGCCGAACGTCTTTCCGATGCGGATCATCGCGCCGGTGGAAATCGCGTTGAGCACGAGCTTGGTCGCCGTTCCCGCCTTCATGCGAGTGGAGCCCGTCACCGGCTCGGCGCCGGTGATCGGGATGATCGCGACATCGACGAGCTCGAGCACGGATTTGGCCGGCGGCGAGCACGCGAGGATACCGGTGTGTGCGCCGAGCGCCGCGGCCCGCTCGAGGGCGCCGCGCACGTACGGCGTGGTGCCCGAGGCGGCAATGCCGAGCACGAAGTCGCGCGGGCCGACCTGATGTGCGGAGATGGCGTCCGCGCCGTCCGAGACGACGTCTTCAGCCCCTTCCTGCGACTGCGTCAGCGCGGGCGGCCCTCCGGCGATGATCCCCTGCACCATTTCCGGATCGGTGCCGAAGGTGGGCGGACACTCGCTCGCGTCGAGCACGCCGAGCCGCCCCGAGGTGCCCGCGCCCACGTAGAAGAGACGACCGCCCGAGCGAAACGCCTGCTCGGCGAGCTCGATCGCGCGCGCAATGTTGTCGCGCTGCGTGGCGACTGCGTCGAGCACGAAGCGGTCTTCGGCGTGCAGCAGATCGACTATCTCGCGCGGCGAAGCGAGATCGATGTCCGCGGTGCGGGGATTTCGTCGCTCGGTGAGACGAGGATCGGAGTGCGACGCAGTCACGTACTCGAGTGGGGTGAGAAGGTGACGCGACGCGTCACGCGGGCTAACTTATGCCCCGTCGCGCGCCCGTAGCAAGAGATTTTCCAGGAGAGTTCGTGCAACGACGATCAGAAATCGCGCATCGCGTAGTGGGTGTGATGGCCGTCACCGTCGGAGCCCTCCTCGTGTCCTGCCACCCGGCGAAGCGACCCACGAGCGCGCCGGTGCCAGCCACGCTCCCCAACGCACCGCCGTCGATGGAGGCCGTGAAGGCCGCCCAGGCGGTGGCGGATACGGCGCGCAAACCCCTTCCCGAGGCGTGGCCACTGTCCACGATACACAACACGGCGATCGCGCCGCGCGCGATGGTCGCGAGCAACAGCGCGCTCGCGAGCGGCGCCGGCCTCGAGATTCTTCGCGCGGGCGGGAATGCGATCGACGCGGCGGTGGCGACGGGCTTCGCCCTCGCGGTCACGCTCCCGGAGGCGGGAAACCTCGGAGGCGGCGGCTACATGCTCATCCGCCTCAACGACGGCCGGTCGTTCGCCCTCGACTATCGCGAGATCGCGCCGCTCAAGTCGACGCGCGACATGTTCGTGGACGCGAGGGGACGCGTCACCGAGCGAAGCCAGGTCGGGCACCTCGCGTCCGGCGTGCCAGGATCGGTGGCGGGGATGACCGCAGCGCTCGCGCGCTATGGAACCATGCCGCTCGAAAAGGTGATGGCGCCCGCGATTCGCCTTGCCGATAGTGGCTTCGTGGTCGACAGCGTCTTCGCGGAGTCGATTCAGGGAAATTCGGAGCGAATCGCGCCGTTCGCGGGCGCCGCGCTGTTCATGCCGCACGGCCACCCGCCGGCGGTCGGATCGCTGTTCAGGCAGCCGACGCTCGCCAGTACTCTGCGCGCGATCGCGGGGAGAGGTGACTCGGCGTTCTACACGGGACCGATCGCCGACGCGATCGCGGCGGAGATGAAGCGCGGCGGTGGGATCATCACGAAGGAGGACCTGGCGCGCTACGCTCCGGTGTGGCATGCGCCGCTCACGGGCACCTACCGCGGCTACACGCTGCTCGTGATGCCGCCATCGTCGTCCGGCGGCATCACGATGCTGGAGACGCTCAACATCCTCGAGCAGTTCCCCGCGTCGCCCGCGGGCAGCGTGAGGAGCTATCATCTGCTCGCCGAGGCGTTCCGGCGCGCCTTCATCGACCGCAACACCAAGCTCGGCGATCCCGCGTTCGTGCAGGTGCCCGTGGCCGAGCTCACGAGCAAGACGTACGCGCGCGACCGCGCCGCGTCGATCGATCTCGCGCGCGCGACGAAAACGGGCGCTTTCGGCAATGCGAAGACCGAGGGTGTGAACACGACGCACTACTCGGTGGTCGACGATCACGGCAACTCGGTGGCGACGACGACGACACTGAACGATCTCTATGGCTCCGGAGTGTACGTCGCCGCCGCCGGATTTTTTCTGAACGACACGATGGATGATTTCGCGGCGCGTCCGGGGCAGGCAAACATGTTCGGCCTCGTTCAGGGCGAGCAGAACGCAATCGCGCCGGGCAAGCGCATGCTGAGCGCGATGTCGCCGACGATCGTGCTCGATCCGAAGGGCCAGCTGATGATGGTGATCGGCTCGCGCGGAGGCCCGCGCATCATCACGAGCGTAACCCAGGTGATCGTCAACGTGGTCGACCACCACATGAGCTTCGAGGACGCGCTGTCGGAGCCGCGCATCCACCATCAGGCGTGGCCGGACGAGGTGCACTACGAACCGAATGGGCTCGGCTTCGCAACTGTGGACTCGCTGCGCGTGATGGGACACTCGATCGAAGCCGCGGCATTCAGCCCGGGCGGCTACGTCGGCCGCGTCATCATGGTGGGTCGGGTCGATGGCGGGTGGGAAGGTGTGGTGGACCCTCGCACCAGCGGGGGCGCCGCGGGCTACTAGCGATAAAGCAGGCGATACGCCCGCGGGCCAAGTGCCCCGCGGGCGTTCGCCGAGCGACTACTCGCTCTGAATCTCTGCGGGCGCGTTCAGGTGGATCTTGATGTTGCCGCCCACCGGCACGCAGCCGTCGTAACCGGCCGTACCCATCGCGACCGCAGTGCCGGCCGCCGCACCCGTCGCCGCGCCAATGACGACACCCTTGGTGCTGTGGCCGATGATCTGCCCGATGATGCCGCCGACGACCGCTCCGCCACCGACCTTCGCCACATCGGACGTCGTGCTCGCGTTGCGCACCTTCTCTACATCGACGTGGTCGATCGTGGCGTCGATCGGATAGCTCCGGTCACCCCACGCGAGATTCGTGACGTCGAAGGTCATCTGGATCGGATCGCCCGTGTGGCCGCTCTGCTTGAGCTGCGACACGGCGATCACGGCCTTCGCACCCGCCGGAATCGTGACCCCGTTGGTACCGGCGACGCTCGAATTCACGGTGGCGGTGAATTTGTCACCGACGTGATTGGTGTTCGTGCACACGCGCTCCGTGGACGTCAGGTCGATCGGCGTTCCCGTGGCGATGGAGCCGACGGCCGCTTCGCTCCCTTTCGTGCCACGGACAACCGTGTTGCCACTCGCCGTGGTCCGCGGAGCACTCGACTCACGACTGGTCGTAGTATGTTCGGGCTCCTTGCGGGGACGCGGCGCGCCCGCAGGTGCGGGCGCCGGCGCTGGAGCCGCGTCATTCAATTGCGGCTGCGCCGCGGAGTCGCGATTCGCCATCTGCAGGTCTCGCGCGTACGCGGTGGAGTCCTGCGCGAGCTGAGCGCTGTCCGACTTCTTGCAAGCGCCCATCACCAGCGCGGATGTCAGCGCAAGGGGAGTGAGCCACCGGGTAATCGACATGTCGTACTCCTTCCAATAGAGAGTTCTGAAATAGAAGGCAATCCGCATGCCACGCATGGGCTCGCCGCCATGATCAGCAACGGAAACTAGCACGCATTCGTTTCCTGAGAGCGTGACAGACATCACGTCGCTGTCACGGCCAGCTGTCGCATGGCTGTCAATCATTGGATTAAACACACGCTCGGCGTATGATATAGCGATGACACGCGCCTACATGGACGACACTTCGGCCGAGCGACTCAGCTCGCTGCAGGAGCAGAATCTCGAGCTGTCGCGACTCGTCGCGGAGCTGCGCAACGAGGCCGCGCTTCGCACGCAGTTTCTGTCGAATATTTCGCACGATCTGCGTACACCGCTCACCGCGATCATCACTCACGGCGAAATTCTCCGCGACGGCATCCTCGGCGAGCTGACATCGCGGCAGAAGGAGAGCGTGAGCGGGATCATCGGCGGCGGCCGCCAGCTCCTCGACATGATCGGCGAGATTCTCACCTATGCGCGCGGAGCCGCGCACCAGCTGACGCTCGCGCGAACGGAGTTCAGCATCGAGTCGGCTGTCGAGCAGGTGTGCGCGCTGAACGAGTCGCTCATCGCGAAGAAGAAGCTCGATCTCGCAGTGGCGATCGAGCCCGACCTTCCCGGGCTCTATGCCGACCGCGAAAAAATCGCGCACATCCTCGGCAATCTCCTCGGCAATGCGATCGACTTCACGCTCGCGGACGGTCGCGTGTGGATTCGCTGCTCGCGCGGCGCCTCCACGGAGCGCGGCCACGTGCTGCTTATCGAGGTGGGCGACACCGGGATCGGCATTGCTCCCGAGCACCACGAGCTCGTCTTCCGCGAGTTCGCGCAGGTGGACGCTTCGGCGTCGCGGCAACATCACGGCACGGGGCTCGGCCTCGCGATCGCGCGCAAGTTCGTCGAGCTGCACGACGGACGGCTCTGGGTCGAGAGCACTCTGGGCACCGGCAGCCGCTTCTTCTTCACGCTTCCGGTGCGCAGCGCGCCCTGAATGGTCCCTCACATCCTGCTCGTCGAGGACAATGCGTTCGTCATTGGCGCGCTGCGCATGCTGCTCGAGGAGACAGGACATCGCGTGAGCGACGCGAGCACCGTCGCCGATGCCGCGCGGATAGTGCTCGCCGACCCGCCCGACGTCGTGCTGCTCGACCTCACGCTCGGCAACGAAGATGGACTCTCGCTCATGTCGTCCCTCGATGTTGGGCAAGGCCCGCGTCCAATCGTCGTCGCGCTCACCGGGCACGATGATGTCGCGACCGTCGAGCGCTGCACCGCGGCCGGCTGTCGCGCCGTGCTGGTGAAGCCGATTGCGCCGCTGAAGCTCAAGGGACAGATCGCCGAGTGGCTCGGCGGGCGCGCAGTAGCCTAGATGCGCGTACGCAGCGCATCGGGGGTCAGCGCCTGAAGCCAGCTCGCGAGCACCGTGAAGTAGCTCGTGACGAGCAGCAGTCCCACCGCGACGAGCAGCGCGCCTCCCACTCGATTCACCCACTTCATGGCGCCGCGATAGCGCGCGAAGGCGGCGAGGAAGCGGTCGATCGCGAGAGCGGCGACGATGAACGGAATCGCAAGCCCCGCAGAATACGCGGTGAGCAACAGCAAGCCGCGGTGCAGGTCGGCCGTGCTCGACGTGTAGATCAAGATCGAGCCGAGGATCGGGCCGATGCACGGCGTCCATCCCGCGCCGAAGGCCAGGCCAACCAGCACCGTCCCGAGGTAGCCGAGCGGCTTGTCGGCGAGATAAATGCGTTTGTCTTGCGCGAGCGCGCGAAAGTTGAACACGCCGAGCAGGTACAACCCGAACACGATGATGAGCGCGCCGCCGAGCCGGGCAATCCACACGCGAGCGGCGAAGAGCACTCGTCCAAGTACACTTGCGGTAGCGCCGAGCGCGATGAATATGAGGGAGAATCCGAGGACGAAGAGCAGCGCGTGAATGAGCGCGGTGCGGCGCGCGGTGCGCACTTCCTCGAGGCTTAGTTCGGTGATGAACGTCACGTAGCTCGGAACGAGCGGTAGCACACACGGGGAGAGGAAGCTGAGTAATCCGGCCGAGAACGCGACGAGCAGCCCGAATGTCGCTGGACTTTCCACACTACCTCCGAAAGTGGACCGGCGGGGACGCCGCCGCATGGGGCCCGCGCTCAGGTGGTACTACGACCTGAAGTATCGCGCATTTCGTCGAGAGAGTCGAACGCGTGATGGCCGGCGCGGGATCGTCGCACTGCAGATCGATGCCCTGTCGTATGCCGATCTGCGCCGCGCGATCGCGCTCGGCTACTGCCCGACGATCTCGCGCCTGCTCGGCGAGGAGGGTTTTCACATCCGCCGGTGGTTCAGCGGGCTGCCGTCTGCCACTCCGTACTGCCAGGCCGGGATCTTCCACGGCGAAAATGGCGGGATTCCCGCGTTTCGTTTTTTCGACAAGGAAACGCGTCGTGTGATCACCTGCAACGCGCCGCATGGAGTGCAGTACATCCGCGACAGGATCCACGCGCCGGGCGCGCTCGCGAATGGCTCGAGCTATGTGAACCTGCTCGACGGCGACGCGCGAACGGTGGCGTTCACGGTGGCGACGCGAGAGCGGATGTCGGTGTATCGGCGGCTCGGCGGCACGCGCATGTTGCTGCTCATTGCGATTCATCCGGTGCGCGTGCTGCGCATGGCGTTCCAGAGTGTGGTGGAGTGGCTGCGCGAGGAATGGGAGCGCGCGGCATCGCAGCTCGCCGCGCGCGCGACGCACGCGGAGGGCATTTTTCCATTCGTTCGAATTCTAAGCAACGTCATCGTGCGCGAGCTGCAGACGATGGCGATCGTACTCGACGTGTGGCTGGGCGTACCGGTCATCTACAGCACGTACATGCAGTACGACGAGCTCGCGCACCACTTCGGGCCGTCGAGCACGGGTGCGCTGAGCGATCTTCGCAGAACGGACGCGCGGATCGCGGAGATCTGGCGCATGATCCAGGATGGCGCGCCGCGGCACTACGATCTCGTGATCCTGTCGGATCACGGGATGACGCCGGCGAAGAGCTATCGCGTGATGTTCAAGGAGTCGCTCGGAAGCACGGTGACCAAGATGATGTCGCAGGGCCCGGACGGCGTCACGCGCTCGCCCGAGGCCGACGTGCTCTCGAGCTCGAGCGAGGACAGTGAGTACTCGGACGTCGGGCCTGGAATCATGGAGAGCGTCGCGCAGATGTCGCGACCCCGGCATCGGAGCTGGCGGCGAGCGCTGCGCGCGGTGAGGGACTGGACGCGCAGCCGATACGGACTGCGGGAGATCATCTTTCCCGAGAAGTACCGCGTCGATGCGCGGCACGAGGTGGTGGTGACGTACAGCTCGTGCCTGGCCCTGATCTACTTCGATGACGTGACGGAGCAGCTGTCGCGCGAGGATATTCTGGGCGAGCCGCGGCGCGCGCATCTGTATCGCGCGCTGCTCGCACACCCGGGCATCGGGCTGGTGCTGACGCGGGGCGCGGAGGGCGTCGAGCTCGAGAGCCCGCGCGGGCGCGCCGTGATCGCGCGGGGAAGCGAGACGGTGCGCGTGCTGGCGGGCGAGAATCCGCTCGCGCCGTACGGCACGGCGAACTACGTGGTGGGCGCGGTGCGCGATCTCATCATGCAGCCGAACTCGGGGGACATCATGCTCTTCGGCGCCTACGATGGCTACGACATCGTGTCGTTCGACGATCAGGTGGGCGCGCACGGGAGCGCGGGTGGGGATCAGGTCTATCCGTTCATCATCACGCCGCCGGATCTCGATCTGAGCGAGGACATACTCGAGGATGCGCGGGATGTGAATCGGGTGGTGATGTCGAGGTATGCGTGAGGCAGGCGGCGGCGATCAGTGTGCGACAGCCAGTATCGCGAGAACGACCCCCGCTCCACCGACGACCATCGATCCGATCCACACTGCTCTCACGCGCGTGAGCGCCGCGATCGCCCCGAGCGCGATCGCAACCTGAAAGAGCGCCACCGCCCCCGCATAGTGGTGATGCCGCTCGAGCAGCTCGTCGGCCTCGTGTGACTTCGCGTCGCGCTCGCTCTCCAGCTCCTTCGCTTTCCCCCGGATCGTGTCCTGCTGCGCGCTGTACCGCGCCGTCTCGCTCGCGATATTCGCGGGCGGCGTCTTCCCCGCGGCGGTCCACGAGGCCGCCGAGGCCTGCACGACGTCGGCCTTGATTCCCTTTGCCTGGTAGTACGCCCATTGGTCGGACGCCTGCGACTGCAGCCTCGTCGACTCCGTCTTGAGAACGAGCGCCTCGTTCACGGTCGCCCCGGCCTCCAGCGATGCAATCGCGGCGAGCGCGGCGAGAATGGCGGTCGAGAGGGCGATCCATCGCACGAGGCGCGCGCCGCCCTTTCCCTCCTTCTCGATCTCTTCGTCGATCGCTTCACGCAGCTTGTCTGTGTCGACCTCGGGCGCTTCCGGCATGGCACTTCGATGTGTGTGTGAAGACGAGTATATCGGTGTTACTGCGTGGCATTGCGATGAAAGGTGTAGACGAATCCGGCCGGCTCGAACGTTCCCGACAGGGTTTGCTGATCTTCAGATAGCGTCGCATCGAAGCTCTGCGGCGTGCCGCCTTCGACCCAGTTCAACACGACGTGCGGCAAATCCGCCGTTCCCGTCACGCCGAACGTCGTCGAGCCGGAATGATTTGCGGAGAAGTAGCCCAACGTGCCGGTCACGACTGTACCTCTCTGCTGCAACGCAAACTTGCTGTAGGTGTCGACGCTCGGGAGGATCCAGTCGCCCGTGAGCGCCGGGTCGAGAGGCCCCGACGGCTGCGATCCGCATCCGCTCGCAAGCGACAGTGCGACGCCGCACACGACGAGCGAGACCCACCTTTGACACGGAAAGCGCATCCGAACCTCCAGCCGGCGTTGCTCCCACGATAGTGCGCTCTCTGGCGACTGAACAGTGCGGCGAAGAATTCTCGCTGCCCGCTCGGCGACTATCCCGCCCGAAGAATCACTGTCGGGTCAGCTCGACGCGCCGGTTCTGCGCGCGGCCCACGAGCGTCGCATTTGTCGCCTTGGGCGCCGCGGATCCGGAGCCGCCCGTCGCCAGCCGATCGGCGGTGACTCCACGAGCAACGAGCGCCGCCTTCACGGAGGCAGATCGTCGCTGCGACAGCGCGAGATTCGACGCGTCACCACCGACATTATCGGTGTGTCCCGTGACCGTCAGCTTCCACGCTGGGTCCCGCTTCATCATCGCCGCGATCGCATCGAGCGTCGAATCGGACTGCGGTCGAATCTCCGCGCTGTTGTACGCAAAGTAGATCCCGTAGACATCCACCGGTTTTCGCGCCGCGAGCGCCGACTCCATGTTCTTCGCCGTGCTCGCGTCGGGCCAGTCGATGCGAATCACCGTCATCGAGTCTTCGCCCACGCGAAATTGCAGCAGAATCGGATTTGCTGGATCGTCGAGCACGTACATGTCCGCATTCCTGGGCCCCTCCTCGCCCGTGAGCTTTCCCCGAATGTGTCGAGCCGGCAGGGCGACGACCACGTTGTTGACGAGAATCGAGACGGGAACATCTCCGGGCTCGACGCTCGTCAGCGTTCCCGACACGGTGAATTCCGCGCCACCCATGCTCACTGCCATCGCGCCGACCTTTTTCGCGGAGTCGGCGGAGACCGCGCCGTTACTGCCGAGGACTATCATCTTTTCGAGAATGCTCGCGTCGGCGGCAGTGACACCGCCGGCTCCTTCGTCGAAGAAGGTCAGCGTCGTGTGCCCGGTGGTGCGAAGCTCCACGAGCCCGTCGGTGGACAATTGCGCCGTGGTCGTTCCCGGATACACCTCCTCGGCGTTGATGCCACCCGAGATGCGGGGCTGGAGCGTGTGTGCGGATTTGAGATCTTTCTTGAGCACGGTGCGGCTGAACTGGACCTGCTGCGGCTCCTCTCCGTTGTTCCCCGGCCGATCCGCGGTGATCGTGAACGCAACGCGATCGCTCGCGATGCCGGTCACCCGTCGCACCGATTCGTAGTCGCCGGCGGGTTCGCGCACCGAACCGACGACGGCCAGCCCCGTCACCAGCGGCACCGTTGGCCGAGGCGCCTGCGCGCTCGCGGCCCGCGCGGCACCGAGCGCGAGAACAGTGCCCGTGAGGGCGAAGATTCGCTTCGTCATGTCGCGTCCGCCTTCGGCTTGCAGCCTTCGGGCACGTAATCGGTCTTGTTGATCAGGGGCTCTTCCTTCTCGAAGCCTCCTTCGCTGTTGATGGGTTTGATCCCCAGCGCGCGCATGAAGAAGTTGATCGCATTCGTCACCACCTGCGGAATCTGGTAGCCGACGCCGAACCGCATGGCTGTGCTCAGCTGACCGGATCTGCACGGCAGTGCGCCCGGCATGCTCGATGTCTTGTTCACGCCCACGACCGTGTTGTAACCGACGTATGGACCGGTCACGAAGCCAAAGGCGCCGATGCCGACGATGATCTTCGCACCGTAGGCGAACACGAGACCGTTTACGCCCAGCGACATGCCGTCGAGCGTATTGGCGAGGTTCTGCTTAGTCGTCACGCTGGTGGGACCGTCAGCTCTCCAGTCGCCGCCATTCTCTTTTCCTGCCTTGAACTCGCCACCAAAGCCGTACTCGCCGGTCGCCTCGAGTGTCCCGGTCTGCGCCGTGAAGATCGTCTCCACTCGCAACGTCTGGCGAATCACCACCGACAGCGGGACGGCCAGCCCTACGATCGGGAACGTGGCGTCGACCGGGACGAAGAAGTTCTGCCTGATGTTTCCCGAGAGTCCGGCCTCGGTGCCGGCCGTGAAGTGGACCCGAAACCCCGCGGTGCCCTGCAGCTGCACGAATGCCGTGTAGATCGTTCCACCGCGAATGACAAGTGCGAAGTGCACCGATGGGTGACTCAGCTCGACGGCGGCGGTCGCCATCATCTTCACACCCTTCGCGTCGTGCGCGAGCGTAATCCCGAGGCCGCCGCAGCACACGGGAATGACGTGGAAATCGCCGAGCAACAGCTCCATGGGCGCGCCAATGCCGGGCATCGCGTCCTGTGCGCTCGGACTGGCCGGCGCGCTGTACGATGCGAACAGCACCGGCACCCGGGGCTCGGCGAAGCTCGTCGGCGGCACCGAGTCGTCGTACGTCGTCGCGCCCGGATAGTCGGTTGCCGTGTACACGAGCGCCGATCCAATGTCGAGCGGCTGATCGGACTTGAGGTCGCAGTCCTTGATCACGTCCGTGATCTCGACGGGGCCGAGCGTGACGGCGAGGCCGTTCGGCGTATGATCGACCGCCAGCACGCGTCCCATCACGCGGCCCGTCGCGAAGAGGATCTTGTCGGGCTTGATTTGCTCGGCGCCCGGCGCGTTCGCGTCAATCGTCCACGTCATACCGTTGGAGGCCATCGCGCGCACGGCGTCGGAGCCGTGCTCCATAATGATCACTCCGGGTTGATAGGTGACCTTGCTGTTTCGCGTGGGTGAGATGCCCCACTTGAGCTCATTCGGCGTGAGCTTGGCGAGCGAGGCCGGGAGGCCTGTGGTGGCCGCCGGAGCTGGCGGAGGTGTCATCGCACCCGGAGCGGCCGGCGCGGAGGCATCGGGCTTCTTGCACGCGATCGCCGTGAGCAACGCGGCGATCACGACGAGCGAGACGGTTTTCTTCATGGATTTCATCACGGCGCTGAGGGGGTAACGGGTTCCATGCGGCAATTATCGGAACCGGGCGTTACCGCGGTGACGCGACGACGTTACCGAGGGTCGTAACGACATTGGGGGCCTCGACGGCGGGGGGCGCCTCAGCGATTAGAAGCCGACGTTGCGTTGCCTGCACGTCGAGGCAGGGTGACCACCTACCCTGCGAGGAGTGTGTCCATGACCAGCCGAGTCGGTCGCAGTACACTCGCAGTCGTCCTCGCATCGCTGACCCTCGCCACGCCGGTCGTCGCGCAGGTCAGGGTCGAGTTGGGTGGCACGATCGGGGCTTATTTGCCGCAGGGGTCCTTTCAGCCCGCGCCCGTGGGTTCGACGCTACTCGCGGCCAGTCCCGATCAGCTTTCCGGTATGGCGCTCGGCGGCCAGCTCCGCGTGTGGGTCGCGCGCATAGGCGTGCAGCTCGCCGCGACCACGACATCGAGTAGAGCCGGCGGTGGCTCCACACCCGAAGGGTACTTCGCAGCCATCCCCGCTCGCGTGTCCACGAGAAGCGCGCAGCTCCTCTTTCGGCTCACAGGCGATGGCGGTCGTGCGCGCGTCTGGCTCGGCGCGGGCGCCGGCGCGATCCGGCATGGCGGACCGGCGTATGAGCCGTTCGGCACTCCCATCAACTACGGAGGAGTGATCGGAGTGGGGTCGGCGATTCGACTCATCGCCGGGCTGAGCGCGGATCTTGGACTCACCTCGATGATCTACGACCTGAACGTTCGCGGCTCAGCGCAAACGGATCCGCGCATATCGGAGCGCGGCAGGCAGGTGGACTTGCTGCTGCACACGGGGCTGAGCTACAGCTGGCACTAGCCTTTCTCCGCCTCGCAGATGAAAGAAGTGCCGCTCGATGTCCGAGCGGCACTTCTTCGTTTCGCACATTGTGCTCAATCAGCCCGCGTGCGTGCCGATCGAGAGTGTCGTACCCGCGCTAAAAAACGAAACCCACGTTGATCGGCACGAATTGAAAGCTCTGCGATCGATTGTACTGAAACTCGCCCGAAGCGAACGAGTGTGCGCCGATGATGTTGTGATAACGCGCTTCGACAAAAGGCTGGAGCTTGAACACTCTGAACCTGACGCCCGCACCACCGATGAAGCCAAACCTCGTCACGCTTGCACTCTCTTCACTGGCCGGATCGTACTGGCGCTCGTTGTACGCGCCGACACCGCCGATAAGGTAGAAGCTCATCGAAGCTATCGGGGCGAAATTGTAGACGGCGTTCGTCGTCAGATCGAGAACGCGATAGCTCTGCGCTCTCGGTTGAGTGCCGGTCTGGCAGCCGAGACACGCGAGCTCCGCACCGGTGGGCGGCTGTATTCCCGCGAGCTGTTGCCATTGCCCATCGACCCGAAAGCTCAAGTGAGACTGTGGTGCCCCGATGGAAACGAGCGCCCCGAGGCTCCAATCGAGGTGCGTGACGGACGCTACGTCCCCTACCGGTTTGGTAGCTCCGCCCATGACTCCAAATTGCACGGGCGTGCCTGCGAGGCTCTGCGCTCGCAGCGGCTGCGGTAGCGACGAGTGCAAGTCCTGCAGCGACGAACGAGAGAGGGTGCATATCGACCTCCTTTGCAGTTCAGGAGCACGAATCACCGATCCGCCAGTGAAGGCGTCGTCCCGTCCCATCTAAAAAGGTTTGCCAACCTCCGCAATGGCTCCGGGATACCCCAGACGCCTGCGCCGACCTAACTGCTGGTCGAGCTCCACGGCTCATCCGCGAGCACCGCGCGCAAATCTCCAGCGCTCAACCGCTCCGGCTCCTCGGCATCCCCCGCGCGCTCCATCACCCCGCGCACCACCTCATCCACCGTAGCTGTGGGCGCGTCCGCTTCCTCGATGATGTCCATCTCCCACTTCCCGCGCTCCGTTCCCTTGAGCGCGAGCCGATAGCGCGCGCGATAGACAGTCCTGCGCGCATCGCTTCCCTCCGCCTCCACCTCGGGCCGCAGCGCGACGACTGCGATCGCGCTCTCGTTCCCGCCCTGGCGGATCGACGCGAACAGATGCAGCTCCTCGACTCGGTCCATCGGCAGCTGCTCCGCGATCTCCCTCAGGAATCGCTCTCGCCCTTCCGCGATGATCTTCTTCACTTGAGTGCCGCCGCCGCGCCGGACACGCGACGCGACTCTGCGCCGCGCGCATCGAGCTCGCGCTCCACGTAGAGCTTCAGGATGTGCATGAAGTCCTGCGCGTTCGTCACGACGCCGAACGCCTGATGCGTGCCGCGATCCTTCAGCTTGCTCACCACGAACTCCGACGAGTCGACGCAGATCGTCGGCAGCTCGCGCAGGGTCCCGTCGGGCTCCGTCACGAACGCCGGCAGCATGTTCCCCGTCGCGATCGCGTGCAGCGCCGTCGCGATGAGAATCGCCATCGTCGCCTTGATCGTGTGCGCCTTCATCGCGTCCTGTGCTTCCGCCATGTCGTTGATCACGCCAGGCAGCGGACCATCATCGCGGATCGACCCCGTGAGTACGTACGGCACCTTGTGCACCACGCACGCGTGCATGATCCCGTCGGTGATCGTGCCGTTCGCCACCGCTGCCTCGATCGAGCCCGCGGCGCGCACGCGATTGATCGCCCGCATGTGCAGCCCATGCCCGCCCTGCGTCGAGCCGCCCTGCGAGTTCATGCCGAGCGTCGTGTTGAAGATCGACGTCTCGATATCGTGCACCGCGACCGCGTTTCCCGCGAGGAGCGCGCCGACGAAGCCATTGGCGATGAACCACGTCATGTCCGACCGCGCGCGCGAATGGACCAGCGCCGGTCCCGTCACCCAGATCGGGTAGCCGCCGCGATCGCGCTCCTCGATCAGCAGATGCGCCATCAGCGCGTAGTCGATCGGCTTCTCGCGCGAGACCTCGCTCGACATGAACTTGAACTCGCCCTCCTCGCCGCCCCCGAGGAACGCCTGCGCGTGAACCAGAATCCCCTCGCTCCCATCCTCGGCCGCGCCAACCGCGATCAGCTCGTCCTTGCGCACACGCCGCATCTCGCGGATCCACAGCTCGCCGTTCTTCGCGAGCATCAGCACGCCGTCCATGCGCGGCTCGCGCGGCATCTGCCACTCGCCCTTGATGCGCACGTACGTGGGAAGATTGGTCGTCGAGAAGAAGCCTTCGGGGAGCACACCGTCGGCGGGCGCGGGCATGAAGCGCGCGTCGGGGGCGCCAGCGAACTTGGGCGCGGTCAGGTCTGGATGAAGAAATGAGGGCACCCCGAAAGCTAGCCTGAGGCTAGCGGCCGCGGCAGGTCAGAGCAGCGACACCGGATCTCTGTCGAACGCGACGCGCAGCGAATGGGTCGCCGGCACCGGAAAGCGCTCCACGAAATAACGGCCCACATTCGAGAGCGCGCTCGCCTTCTGACTCTTGAGCAGCAGGTGCCATCGCCACCGCTTCTTGATCCGGTCCACGGGACACGGCGCCGGCCCAATCACCGTCACCTCCGTCATCGACTGCGACGCGAGGAGCGCCCGCACCCACTCCGCCGCGCCCAGCGCGAGCTTCGCCGTCGCGTCCTCATTCAGCCCGCTGAAGATCACGTTCGCGAGCCGAATCGCCGGCGGATACGGCGGATCGCGACGCGAGGGCGACTCCTGGCGCACGAAGCCCAGATAGTCGTGCGTCACCGCGCACTGCACTGCGTGATGTGTCGGCACGCGCGTCTGGATGATCACCTCGCCACCCTTCGGACCGCGCCCCGCGCGTCCCGCGACCTGGCTCAGGAGCTGAAAGCTCCGCTCCGACGCGCGAAAGTCCGGAAGATTGATCCCGACGTCCGCGTCGATCACACCCACGAGCGTCACGTTCGGAAAGTCGAGCCCCTTCGCGATCATCTGCGTGCCCAGCAGAATCTCGACTTCGCCACGCCCCACGCGATCGAGGATCTCGGCGTGCGCCCACTTCCCGCTCGTCGTATCGACATCCATCCGTGCGATTCGCGCATACGGATATCGCTCCGCAATCAGCCGCTCGACCTGCTGCGTCCCGAGCCCGCGCTGACGCACGGTCGCACCGCCGCACTTCCGGCAGCTCGCCTCCGGCAGCTCCTCGTGCAGGCAGTAGTGACAGATCAGCCGCTCGGGGCTGCGATGATAGGTGAGCGTGATGCTGCAGTTTGGACAGCTGCGTACCGTGCCGCACGCGTCGCACTGCAGGAACGACGCGTAGCCGCGGCGATTCAGTAGCAGAATGCTCTGCTCACCGCGCTGCAGCCGCTCGCCCAGCGCCGCCTCGAGCGGCTCGCTCAACACGTAGTTGAATGGCACGCGGGATGGATCGACGGGCTTCCCACCCAGTGCACGCTGGCTGTGCCGCAGATCGACGACCTCCACCGTCGGAAGCCGCGCCGCGCCCACGCGCTCCGGCAGCGACAGCAGCGTGTACTTCCCCTGCGCCGCATTCTCCCAGCTCTCGAGACTCGGCGTCGCGCTCCCGAGCACGACGACCGCGCCCTCCGCGCGCGCGCGCACCATCGCCACCTCACGCGCGTGATAGCGCGGCGTCTCGCCATTCTTGTAGCTCCCCTCGTGCTCCTCATCGACGATGATCGCACCGAGATTCGCGAGCGGCGCGAAGATGGCCGAGCGTGCGCCGACGGCGATGCGCTTCTCGCCGCGACGAAGCGCGAGATACGCATCGTAGCGCTCGCCGTCGCTCAACGCCGAGTGCAGCACCGCCACCTCATCGCCGAACACGGCGCGAAAGCGATCGACGGTCTGCGGGGTGAGCGCGATCTCGGGCACGAGCACGATCGCGCTCTGTCCGCGCTGGATCACGATCTCGCGCAGCAGCTCGATGTACACGAGCGTCTTCCCGCTTCCCGTGACTCCGTGCAGTAGAAACACGGCGCCGCCCTTGCCCTGCACCAATCGCCGAATCGCGTCGTGCTGCGCGGGCGATGGCTCGTGCGGCGTCGCCGCGATGCGGGCGCGCTGGCTGAAAGGATCGCGCGCGACGATATTCGTCTCGATCGCGATCAGCCCGCGCGTCTCGAGCGCGCGCACGAGCTCCGCGCCGAAGCCGAGCTGCCCGGTGAGATGCGGCACCTCGCCGCGCCCGCCCATCTGCTCGAGCACCTCGTAGAGCGCGCGCTGCCGGATCGCGCGCTTGAACATGGTGTCGCGCTCCTGCAGCGACGGGAGCTCGCGCACGATGGTGGCGACCCGCAGCGTCTTCGCGGACGGTGTCGGCGCGCGCTTCCCCGTGAGGAGCACCGGAAGCACGCTGCGCATCACAACGCCGAGCGGGACGACATAATACTCCGCCATCCACTTGCACAACGACATCATCGCGTCCGAAAGCACCGGCTCCGCATCGGGCGCGTCGATGATCGCGCGCGGGCGAGCGATCCCCGCGCCGTCGCTCTCACCCAGCGAGATGCCGATCGCGCGTCTATTGCGTACCGGCACGACCACGCGCGAGCCCGCCGGAGGAAGCGGCCCCTCGCCCACCGAGTACGTGAATGTCTGGAAGAGCGGTAGCGGAAGGGCGACCTCGATGAACCGAGGGGCCGTCATGCCTTCGTAACGCCCAGCCCCGGCCCGGAGGGAATGCTGAACACGCCGCCGTGAATCGTGGCGCCGTGATACGGGTCCGCCGCGAGCAGCGCGGCGCCATCCAGGTCAGCGTAGTCGAGCAGCGGCGCGAGATGCGCGGCGGCGGTGATGCCGACGCTCGTCTCGATCATGCATCCCATCATCACGCTCATGTCGTGCGCGCGGGCGACGGCGATCATTTTGAGCGCCTCGCGCGGGCCGCCGCACTTCGCGAGCTTGATGTTGATCCCGTCGACGACGCCCGCGAGCTTCGGGATGTCGCTAGCGACGAGGCACGACTCGTCCGCGATGATCGGCAGCGGGGAGCGGTCGCGCACGTAGCGCAGCCCCTCGATGTTCTCGGGCGCCAGCGGCTGCTCGACGAATTCCACCTCGTACTCGGCGAGCAGCGCGATCATGTCGAGCGCTTGCTTCGGCGTCCACCCCGCGTTGGCATCGACGCGGAGCACCTTGTCCGGCGCCTCTTCGCGGATGATGCGAATGATGTCCTCGTCGTCCGGCGTGCCGAGCTTCACCTTCAACACGGGATACTCGGCCGCCTCCTGCACCTTCGCGCGCAGCTCCGCTTCCGGCGCGACGCCGATGGTGAAGCTCGTGAGCGGTGCCGTGGCGGGATCGAGCCCCCACATCTTGTAGAGCGGAACACCGAGCCGCTTGCCCATCAGATCGTAGAGAGCGGACATCACGGCGCTCTTTGCCGAGCCGTTGCCGCGCCACATCTTGTTCATCTCGAGCTCAATGGCATCGAGCGACCACGCGTCGGCCTTGTCGAGGATGCTCTGAAACTGGTCGAGCACCACCGGCGTCGTGTCCGGATTCTCGCCGTAGTACCGGCTCGGGTTCGCCTCGCCCACTCCCTGCGCGCCGTCCTTGTCCGTGATCGTCGCGAGCACGACGCGATACTCGCTGCCGCCGCCACGCGCGATCGTGAACGCGTGTTTGGTGCGAAGAGAAACGATTTCGTGGGTGAGCTTCATTTCGCCGTGGGTGTGATACCGAGCCGGCGCGAGAGCCACGCATTTCGGAGCGCATCGCCGCCGGCAGTCTGCGAAAGATAAGCGATGAGCGCATCCGAGAGATCGTTTCCGCGCTGAAAGCGATCCGCGGGCGCCTTCGCCAGGCACTTCATCGTGATCGCGGCGAGCGCCGGCGGCGTGCGTGAGTCCACGATGTCGGGCGACGCCGCGTCTTCGTGCACGTGCTTGTAGCCGATCGAGTACGAGTCTGCGCCGTCGAACGGCGGAAATCCGACGAGCATCTCGTACAGCAGCACGCCCGACGCGTAGATGTCGCTTCGGCCGTCGACCATTTTTCCCATCGCCTGCTCGGGCGACATGTAGTGCGGCGTTCCCATCGCGCGACCGGTCATCGTGAGCCGCTGATGGAAGCGCGCGGTCGCGATGCCGAAGTCCGTGATGAGCGCGTTGCCGTCCTCGTCGAACAGGATGTTGTCCGGCTTCACATCGCGGTGCACGATGCCGTGGCGGTGTGCGTAGTCGAGCGCGATGGCGATCTGCGCACACACGCTCGCGGCGACCTCGGGCGGCACCGTGCCCCCGCGCACGATGAGGTCCGCGAGCGAGCCGCCCGCCATGTACGGCATCACCAGAAACACCGTGGTCTCGAGCTCGCCGTAGTCGAGAATCGAGCAGATGTGCGGATGAAAGAGCTGTGCGCTCGCTTCGGCCTCGCGCTTGAAGCGCTCGCGCATCTCCGGATCGCGCGCGAGATGTCCGAGCAGCACCTTCACCACCAGGTGGCGCCCGAGCTGCACGTGCTTCGCGGCGTACACGCTCGCCATGCCGCCCGTGGCAAGTCGGCGGTAGATGCGATAGCGGCCGCCCGCGGCGCGGCGGAGCAGATCCATCTCCTCGTCCGGCTTCTCCGCGGGCGCGTCCGACATTTCGGGGAGCTCGTGCGAGCAGCGAGCGCAGATCACCGCCGAGCCGCGATTCCACGTTCCGCAGTCAGGGCAGAACATGGGTCAGACTCCGAGATCGAGCCGCACGAAGTCGTGCGGAATCCACGGGCCGGTCTGCTCGAAGCGCAGCTCGGTGAAGCGCCGCTCCTGCTCGAGCACCGCCTCGCTGAACGTGTTCCACTCGTTCGTCTTCAGCAGAAAGGCGACGCTCACGAGCACGGGCTCCTGAGGCTCGGGGAGGTTGACCGTCGCCACCGCGCCGTGACGCAGCGCGCGAATTGCGTCGTGCGCCTCGAGCGCGGCCGCGGCGACGGAATCCGGCGACAGGCCGTGACCTGCAGGCCGCACGTGCACGCGCGCTTCGCATCGCCCGGAGATGAACGAGAGCCCTTCCGCGAGCCCGATGTAGTTCTGCTCCACCCACGCGCGCAGCGTCTCGGCCGTGCGAAAGACCATCCCGGGCGGCGCCGGGAAGACCGCGCCGCGCGCGAAGAGCGCGTCGAGCAGCTGCTCGTATTCGCCATTGTCTTTCGCAGGATCGTACGGCTCCGCGGGCGCCGCGCGCACTACGGC
Organism: Gemmatimonadaceae bacterium; assembly: GCA_036564355.1. GTDB lineage: Bacteria > Gemmatimonadota > Gemmatimonadetes > Gemmatimonadales > Gemmatimonadaceae > FEN-1250. Next base: position 21,727 of record DATCPC010000151.1, read on the forward strand.
TCCGAGCTCGCGCACGCGAATCGCCGACACGCCCGGCGCGAGCGGCGTCACGTCGTCGTGGGCGACCGCCATCAGGCCCAGAAATTCAAGCGCTGTCACGCGAGTAAGTTAGGCTCAGAGACGGCGCGAGCAAGCACTCGCCCGGTTCAGCCGAGCTGCTCGAGGTGTACCATGCACGCCTCGCCGAGGCGCTCGGGGGCGTAACCACCCTCGAGGGCGCTCACGATTCGCCCGCCGCACCAACCCTCCGCGCGCTCCACCAACTCGCGCGTGAGCAGCGCCACGTGCTCCATCTCGAGCGTGAAGCCGCCCAGCGGGTCGCCGGCGAGTGAGTCGAATCCGGCGGAAATGAGCACGACGTCGGGGGTGAAGCCCGCGGTGGCGGCGTCGATGGCGGTGCGCAGTGCGTCCACGTATACCGCGGGCGCGAGTCCGGGAGGCATCGGGACGTTCCAGAGATTCCCGATTCCGCGCTCGCTCGCGGCGCCGGTGCCCGGATACCACGGCCACTGGTGCATGGAAACGAAGTGAATCCCCGGATCGTGCTCGACCAGGGCCTGCGTGCCGTTGCCGTGATGCACGTCCCAGTCGACGATGAGCACACGATCCGCACGGTGCGTCCGCCGCGCGTAGCTCGCCGCGAGCGCGACGTTGCCGAAGATGCAGAAGCCCATCGACGAATCACGAATCGCGTGATGCCCTGGCGGACGAATCGCGCAGAAGCTACGCACGGCGCGGCCGTCGAACGACATGTCGACGGCATCGAGCACGCACCCGGCGGCCGCCGTGGCGGCGAGCCAGGAGCCCTCGCTCGCCACCGTATCGGGGTCGAGCCGCCCGCCGCCCGCGAGAGAAATAGCTTGAATTCCAGCGATATATTCCGGGTCGTGCGCGAGCGCGAGCTCCTCCGGCGTGGCGTGGCGGCCTTCGTGATGGAGGAGGCGCATGAAGAGCTCGGGCCGCTCCCGGAACGCGCGTGTGATCGCTCGAATCCGCCCGACGTGCTCCGGCGCGCCCCACCCGGTATCGTGGCGCCCGCAATCGGAGTGCGAGATGAACGCGGTCGTCATCGAGCGCCTCGAAGTCTGCGCGACGCCCACTCGGCGAGCAGCAGCAGCGCGAGCGCAGCGAACATCCACCAGCGAAGGCCGGGCGTGACGTGCAGCGTCGCGGCGGTTGGAGGCGTCGGGGCGCCGAGGTCGGCGTAGAGCGAGGCGAGCGGCGTCGCATCGCCGGTTTGAGATTCGGAAGCGACTGGCGTTGCGGCACGATACGCGGCGGCCGAGACGACGGTGGACCAATAGTCGCGATGCGCAGTGGGCGCGTCGCCGGAACCCGCGAGACGCCAGCGCCACGTCTCGTCGTAGCCAAGCTGCACGACGCGGCCCGCTCCCGCGCGGCGCGCCGCCACGATGACGCGGCCGTCGCGCGATTCGAGCGGCACGGCGTCGGACGCGAGCGAGACGATCGGGAAGAATCCGAGCGCGCGGCGGGGCGTGGTGCTCGCGAAGGAGAGCGACGCGGCGGCGATGCGCGGGCCCGTACGTCCGGGAGCGAGCGCGCGCAGCCCGGATGCGAGCGGCGCATCGCCCGCGAGCACCACGCCGCCACCGCTGCGCTCGAAGGCCGAGATGGCGCTCGCGTACGAGGCGGTGCTCGAGTCCAGTGCGATCACGACGCTCGCGTGCGCGGTGTCGAGCGCGAGCGGCGTTCCCTGCGTGACGAAGACGTTCGGCGCCACGCGAAGGCGCGAGCTCACCTTCCATCCGCGCTCCTCGAGCGCCGCCATCACGTACTTCCCCTCCCACCCCGCGCGTCCGAGCACCACTACCTGGCGCGGCAGTAGCGAGTCGGGCGCGGCGGCGCGCGCGTGTTGATGGCCAACGAGTACATCGAGCGCGCCCACGCTCACCGGCAGGACGAGCGCGTTCGTGCCCGGCGCGATGCCGAGGGTGTCGAGGAGCCCCACCGCATCGGAGAGCATCGCGCGCCCGCCCGCGGGGGCAGCGACGTAGGCGCGCACGCCGCCCGCGGGATCGTTGCGCGCCGCCACTTCGATCGCGGTGGCGGGGAGCGAGTCGCCGGACCAGCTCACACGCACGCCCGCGTGGGCGAGGGCGCGCAGCCACTCGCGCTCGCGCTCGGCGGGCGCGAACGCCGCCGTCACGTGCACCG
>DATCPC010000004.1:0-11742 GCA_036564355.1 Gemmatimonadaceae bacterium
GCGATGTTTCACTTCAGCCGTCCGACCCATCCCAAGGTGTCCAGTCCATGAAGCCTGCCCTGCGTATCGGAGTGATCGGCGTCGGCGCGATCTCGCAGGTCGCGCTGCTGCCCACGCTCGCGCGCCTGCGTGGTGCGCAGCTGGTCGCGCTGTGCGACAACGACGGACCCAAGGCGCGTGCCCTCGCGGAGCGACTCGATGTTCCCGATGTCTTCACCGACATCGACGAGATGCTGGAGTTCGACGAGCTCGATGCGGTCGTGATCTCGACGCCGAGCCATCTGCACGAGCCGCACGTGCTGAGCGCGCTGGCGGCTGGCGTGCACGTGTTATGCGAGCGGCCGCTCGCGCTGACGGTGCGTGGCATCGAGCGCATTCTCGCGGCGGCGACGAGAAGCGATAAGAAGGTATCGGTCGCCAACAATCATCGCTTTCGGTCCGACGTGCAGGCGATCGCCGCGTTCCTGCGCGGCGGCGAGCTCGGGAAGCTCAGCGGCGTGCGCACGGGCTCGTATCAGTCGAAGCGCGCGGCGGAGGGGTGGCGTCTTCGCCGCGCGGAATCCGGCGGCGGCGTGTTCATGGAGCAGGGATTTGCGATGCTCGACCTCGCGCTCTGGCTCGCGGATTTTCCGGAGCCCGTGCGCGTGAGCGCGCACATGGAGCGCGGGCGCGGCGCGAGCGCCGTGGAGGATGCGATGCTCGCATTCGTCGAGTGCGAGCAGGGCAAGACGTTCGTGATCGACGTGAATTGGTCGGTGACGTCGCAGGAGGATCGCTGGTGGTTCGACGTGCTCGCGACGCGCGGCAGCGCGCAGCTCAGCCCTTTCAAGGTCGTGAAGGCACTGAACGCGACTCCCGCCGACGTGACGCCGCGCGGCGCCGCTGTGCGTGAGAGCGCGGTGACGCAGTCCTATCGGGCCGAGCTCGCGCACTTTCTCGCGGTGCTGCGCGACGAGGCGAGCTACGAGCCACCCTCGGATCAGCTCGTCCTGCATCGCATCGCGGAGGCGATCTACAAGTCCGCGGACGAGGAGAAAGAAATCCGACTGTGATGACTCGCCGAGGGTGGTTTCCGCAGAGGGGAGAGTATGCGGCGCTTGCCGGCTCGACGCTCGTCTTCGCGATCGCATTTCCGCCATTCCCCCTGATCATTCCGGCGTTCTTCTGCCTCGTCCCATTCGCGGTGGCGGTGGCAACGCGCGCCGATCGCGCGGGGACGGTGCGCGAAGCCGCGCGCCTCGGCTTCTGGTTCGGAATGTTCGGCTACGCCGCCAACCTGTACTGGATCGCGATCGCGCTGTCGATCTTCACGAAGCTTGCGATCGTCGGCTACATCGCGGCGCTGTTCGTACTCGCGCCCATCGTCGCGCTCGCGGGGATCGCGCTCTTCGTGCTGCGGCGCACCACGCGGCTGCCGCTGGCGTTGCTCCTGCCGGTGGTGTGGGTGGCGTCCGAGGTGGTGTTGAACTACATGTCGGACCTCGCGTTCCCATGGCTGCCACTCGGGCTCGCGCTCGCCCGCACGCCGGTGCTTGCGCAGGCGGCTGATCTCTCGGGTGTGCGCGGGCTGAGCTTTCTCATCGCGGCGGTGAACGGGTTGATCGCGGATGCGTGGTTGCTGCGTGGCCAGCGTTCCGCGATCGCGAAGCGCCTCGTGGCCGCGATCGCCATCGTGGCCGCGATGGCCGGCTACGGCGCGTGGCGCATGCGAACGACGCAGCTGCTTCCGCTCGCGCCCGTCGCGATCGTGCAGCCGAACATTCCGCAGGAGGAAAAGTGGCAGGCTGAGAACCAGTCGCGCATCCAGGTGATTCTCGACGACATCACCAACAAGCGGCTCGCGACGCACGAGGCCAGGCTCATTCTGTGGCCCGAGGCGGCACTCCCCGGATTCATCGCGGAGCATCCCGAATGGAGCAGCGATCTGCGGCACATGGCGCGCGACGCCCGCACGCCGATCCTTTTCGGGACGCTCGACGTCGAGTGGCATGGGCCCGGCGACTATGACTACTACAACGCCGCCATGCTCGTCGATTCAGCGGGCGTGCTCAACGCGCAGCCGCCGTACCGTAAGTCGTTTCTCGTGCCGATCGTGGAGCGAGTGCCGTTCGTGAATCCGCGCTGGTTCAAGACTCTGAAGTATTTCGGGGGCTACGGTCGTGGCCGGAACACGAAGCCATTCATCGTGTCGTTCGGCAAGGTGGGGGTGCTCATCTGCTACGAGTCGATCTTCCCGCAGCGCTCGCGTGAGTTCCGTCGCGAGGGCGCGAAGCTGATCGTCAACATCACGAACGATGCGTGGTTCGGGAAATCGCTGGCGCCGTACCAGCACGAGGCGCACATGGCGCTCCGCGCAATCGAGAACCGGGTGGGCATCGTGCGCGCGGCGAACACGGGAATCTCAGGGTACATCGATCCGCTGGGCCGCATTCAGGGCGAGACGAGGCTCGATACCGCGGACTCGCGGGTCTACAATACGCAGACCACAAACGTGATGACGCTCTACGTCCGCATCGGCGATTGGCTCGGCTCGCTCGCGTTGCTCGCGACGGTCGCGGGGCTCGTGTGGGCGCGCTTCCGCCGTCGCGTGGCGTGACGGCGCTCTCGGTCGGGATCGACGTCGGGGGCACCTTCACCGATCTCGTCTCGGTCGCGGAGAGCGGTGGTGTCGAGTCGCGCAAGCTGCTGACCACCGCTTCGGATCAGAGCGATGGGGTGCTCGACGCGCTCCACGCGCTCGGCGCGGCGCCGACGGGGATCGCGCGGCTGGTGCACGGCACCACCGTCGCGACGAACATGCTGCTCGAGCGAAAGGGCGCGCGCGTCGTGTTGTGCGCGACCGCCGGCGCCAGCGACCTGCTCGAGCTGCGCCGGCAGGAGCGCGCGTCGCTGTACGATCTCACGCGCCACCATCCCGCGCCGCTCGTGCCGTCATCAATGACGGTTCCGATCGAGGAGCGGATGACGCCGTACGCCGTGGAGAAGCCGCTTGCGGCCGCCGCGATCGCGCGCGCTGTCACCGCGGTGCGCGCGTGCGCGCCTGAGGTCATCGCGATCGCGCTGCTGCATTCGTACCGCGACGACTCGCACGAGCGCGCGCTCGCCTCCGGGCTGCGCGCAGCCGGGATCGATGCGGACATCGTCTGCTCGGTCGACGTGCTTCCCGAGATTCGCGAGTACGAGCGCACCACCACGACGGTGGCCGAGTCGTATTTGCGGGCGGGCGTGGCACGATACCTGGCACGTCTAGGGGAACGGTTGCGCGCGCAGGGATATCCTGCGCTCTCCGTGATGACGTCCTCCGGCGGAATGCGCGGTGCGGAGGCGGCGGCGAAGAGCGCAGCCGCGCTCGCGCTCTCGGGGCCGGCGGGCGGCGTCGCCGGCGCGGCATACGTGGCGCGGCTGGCCGGGTTCCCGAACGCGCTCACGATCGACATCGGCGGCACGAGTGCAGACGCGGGACTCGTGCTCGACGGCGAGCCGCTCACGGAGAGCGGCGGCGAGATCGCCGGCGTGCCGATCGCGCTTCCGCGCGTGCTGGTGGAGACAGTGTCCGCGGGCGGAGGAAGCATCGGGTGGATCGATGACGGCGGCGCGCTTCGCGTCGGACCGCGCAGCGCGGGCGCGACGCCCGGTCCCGCGGCGTTCGGGCGCGGTGGCATCGACGCCACCGTCACCGACGCGCAGATCGTGCTCGGCACGCTCACCGCGCGCGCGATCGGCGTCGTCGCGCTCGACGCCGAGGCCGCGAAGGCGGCGGTGGGGCGCCTTGCAGCGACGCTCGGCGTCGCGCCCGAACGAGCCGCGCGCGCGATGGTGCAGGCGGCGGACGCGGCGATGGCGCGTGCACTGCGGCGCGTGAGCGTCGAGCGCGGAATCGATCCGCGGCGGTGCGCGCTGGTTGCGTTCGGCGGCGGCGGTCCGCTGCACGCGTGCGCGCTCGCCGACCATCTCGGCATCCGCACCGTGCTCGTGCCGCCCTTCGCTGGCGTGTTGAGCGCGCTCGGCCTCGCGATCGCGCCGGAGCGCCGCGATGCGCTCGCGAGTGTGATGCGCCGGGCGCACGCACTCACCGCCGCGGACACGCGCGAGCTCGATGCGCTCCTGGCGGCGCGCGCGGGGGGCCGCAGTGTCGCCGCGTTGGGAGCGACGCAGCGCTGGTTGCGGGCGCGGTACGTCGGTCAGGGGCACGAGCTGGAGATTCCCTTCGCGCCGGGCGAGGAAGGCGCATCGCTCATCATGCGCTTCGCCGTCGAGCACGAGAAGCGAATGGGCTTCACGCTCGAGCAGGAAGTTGAAGTGGTCGGCGCGCGGATCGCCGTCTCCGGTGCTGCGCGCGAGGCGGTACTCGCGGCTCCGCACTTCGCCGACGTTACGCATCGCGGGCCCGCGGTGATTCCGCTCTCCGACGCGACGCTCTTTGTCGCCGATGGATGGACTGCGAGCGCGCTGCCGATCGGCGGCTATCTCATGGAGCGCACCGCATGAGCGACGCGAGTACGACTACCTTCGACGAGCTCCTCGAGCTCGAGGTGATGGGTCACGCGTGGTCGGCGATCGCCGAGGAGATGGGGAGCGTCCTCGTGCGCGGCTCGCTGTCGCCGAACATCCGCGAGCGGCGCGACGCGTCCGCGGCGCTGTTCGATGCGGGCGGCCGCATGGTCGCGCAGGCGGCGCACATCCCCGTGCATCTGGGCGCCATGCCAGAATCCGTACGCGCCGTGCGCGAACGATCGCCACGGCCGGGTGACGTGTTCATCCTCAACGATCCGTACGCGGGCGGGTCGCACCTTCCGGACCTCACCCTGGTGGAGGCGGTGGAGCTCGACGGCGAGATCGTGGGCTACGCGGCCGTGCGCGCGCATCACGCGGACGTTGGCGGGATGAGTCCCGGGAGCATGCCGCAGGGCGCGACGGAGCTCGTGCAGGAGGGTCTGATCCTGCCGCCGGTGCTCATCTCGCGCGACGGCGTTGTGCGCGACGACGTTCTCGCCATCATCCTCGCCAACGTGCGCACGCCGGACGAGCGCCGCGGCGATCTTCGCGCGCAGATCTCGGCGTGCGCCGCAGGGGCGAGCGGTTTGCGCACCTTCATTGCGCGCGAGGGACGCGAGCGCGTGGCGGCGTCGGGGCGCGCGCTCATCGACTACACCGCCCGCCGCGCGCACACGGCGATCAGCGCGCTTGGCCCTCGCAGCGGAAACGCCACGGATACCCTGGAGGGCGACGGGCACTCCGATGCGCCCGTCACGGTGTCGGTCGCACTGCACACGCGCGGCGATCGGCTCGTGCTGAACTTCGCCGGAACGTCGCCGCAAGTGCGCGGCAACGTGAACTGCCCCCTCGCGGTCACGCGCGCGGCCGCGGTGTTCGTGCTGCGAACGCTCCTGCCCGACGACGTGCCGACGAATGACGGCATCGCGCGTGCGATCGAGATCATCGCCGAGCCAGGGTGCGCGGTGAACGCGCGCTGGCCGGCCGCGGTCGCGGCGGGGAATGTCGAGATGTCGCAGCGCATCACAGACACGATTTTCCTGGCGCTGGCGAACGCGGGCTTGGACGTCCCGGCGCAGGGGCAGGGGACGATGAACAACGTCACCTTCGGCGGCGACGGGTGGACATTCTACGAGACCCTGGGCGGCGGACAGGGCGCATCGTCGCGGGGCAAGGGGCCGAGCGCGGTGCACGTGGGGATGAGCAATACGCGCAACACGCCGATCGAGTCGCTCGAGTGGGCGTACCCGATTCAGATCGAGGAATATTCGATTCGGCGCGGCAGTGGCGGAGCGGGGAGGTATGCTGGCGGCGACGGAGTGGTGCGTCGCTACCGCGCGCTCGAGCCGTGCACCGTCACGCTACTCACGGAGCGCCGCCGACGCGCGCCCGCGGGCGCGGCGGGAGGCGGGAGCGGTGCGGTGGGAAGGAATCTTCTGAATGGACGGGAGCTGCCGCCCAAGTGTCGAGTGCAGCTCGTGGCGGGGGATGTGCTCGCGATCGAGACGCCGGGCGGCGGCGGGTGGGGCCCTCCGCCGCAACGTTGACGCAATAGCGCTTGTCAGCCAACTTCGCCGCTCATGAGTGACGACCGATCGTGGTACAGGGAGCCCGAGACGTTCATCGCCATCGCCGCGCTCATCGTCAGCGTGTCGGCGATGGTTGTCGGCATCTACGAAGCGGCGCTTCAGCGCGCGCATGACCGTGCCGAGGTGTTGCTTTCCACGCACCTCGGTGACACGAACGTGTGGCATTCCGTCGACACATGTCCCGCTCAGCCGCCCGGCACTGGTTTCTGACGTTTCCTCGGCAGGCACATCATGACTTTCAAGAGTGCGCTACTCGAGATCGCTGGGCTGGCCATCATGGCATCGGCGGTCTCCGCGCAGAGCACCACCCAGTCCGCGCCGCCACCGCCGCTCGATGGTGTGGCCCGACCCCTTCGCGACTCCGTGCTCGAACAGCTCGCAGGTACGTGGAGCACCACGCGCAAGTCTTCGCGCGGGACGACCGTCAGCATCGTGCAGGCGGACTGGGTTCTGAGCCATCAGTTCCTTCGCCTCCACTACTCCGATACGGCGACGCCGAGCTCGTACGAAGCGATGGTGTTCTCGGCTACGACAACACGAGGCGACCGATACGTCGCGCACTGGATCGACGTGTTCGGTGGACGCTTCTCCGAGACGCTCGGATACGGGTCGCGCGTCCCAGGGGGAATTCGCTTCGTGTTCGAGTATCCCGACGGTCCGTTCGTGAACGCGTTCTCCTTCGACCGATCGAAGAACGAATGGCTCTCGCAGATGCGGCAGAAGAACGCGCGCGGAGAATGGGTGTCGTTCGCGGATGAGACGTTCCGGCGTCAGTGAGCTCCCGTCGCGCGACCGGGAGATCCAGCGCTACCGCGTGACGTATTGCTTTTTAACACAAAGTACTTTATGATAGGAGTACCCGAAGCCACGCGTGCCGAGCAATGAATTTCTCGACGCTGATGAAAGAGCCGAGCGCCTTCGTTCCAGTGGCAATGTCGCTGGCGACTCTCGCGATCTTGCTCGTGTCTCTTGCCACCTCCGGCATCGTGCGCGAGGGCGACGAGGGGGCAGTCGCGCATATCTTTCAGCTGCTCATGGCGGCACAGGCACCGATCGTGGCCTACTTCGCGGTCAAATGGCTACCGCGGGCTCCGAGACAAGCGTTGTCGGTGTTGGCCATTCAAGTCCTCGCCGCGCTTGCAGCACTCGCACCTGTTTTCCTGCTCAAGCTCTAGACCGAGATTCCAGTCGGTGCTCCCAGGATATTGTCGATGCACGAGAGTAGTGTACTCACCGAGACTCGTCGTACTCGCGCTTTCGACAATGACAGTGGCGTTGGTGGGATGCCAACGCCACAACCCGAGCGAGTTCTGGCTCCTCGCAAAATCGTACCGCCTCGTGTTGCATCTCTCGGAACGACCAGCCCTCGCACCCGAGCGTGAGGCCTACTTCGCCCCAGTAGTCGACAGCGCGGTGTTCATTCTGAGGCCCGACTCCGTGCGGTCCGACCGCGCGTTCGGCACGTATCAGGGCGATACGAGGCACTTCCCAGTGGTGTTCGGATCGATTGGCGATTCCACATTTCTCTCGATTAGGAACCGCGAACATTGGGAAACCTTGCTCAGCGGTGCTGCGACGGATGCCGGTATCCAGCTAGCGGGAGAACGAAGTCATGATATCGTGAGTGGCACGTGGCGATTGCGTTCGTCGAATGCCGCGCATGGCGATTTCACGTTAACACCCGGCATCTAGCGGGTCACTGCACGTTACCCGAACCACGCGCGAGTCGAACTCCGTCGAGGATGTGGGCGCGGCGATTCTCCATATCATCAGCAACGAGGTAAAGTCCGCAGCCGCGCCATGAGTCACGCGAAACAGGGCATCGCGCCGCGGTGCATGATGGATCGTTGAACCTTGTTGACAGAGCCGTGATGAACCACTGCTGTCGGTCTCCATCGGAAGCGAGCCGTAAGCAGTTCGGTGCGAAACGGACCGCCAGCGATCTCGCCCACTACCGGAAGCGCGGACCTGGTTCAACGACCCTTGGCCTTCTTCATGGACTCGCCGCCGCGGGACTTCAGCCGCAGACGCTTCTCGACATCGGCGCGGGTATCGGAGCACTCTCATTCGAGCTCCTCTCGGCAGGGATCATCAGTGCCACCTGCATCGACATCTCCCCTTCGTTCATGGAGGGCGGGCAGGCGGAAGCCGAGCGACGAGGCGTCGCGAGCCGGATATCGTGACGTGCGGCCGACTTCGTGGCGATCGCGTCCTCAGTCCCGCCCGCGGATGTCGTCGCCATGGATCGGGTCGTGTGCTGCTACCCCGCGTACGAACCCATGCTGCATTACGCCGCGTCCCACGCGCGGATGCTGCTCGCCATGTCCTACCCCCGTGACCGCTGGCACGTCCGGATCATGCACGCGGCCGAGAATATGCTCCGGTGGATCCGCCGCAATGCATTTCGAGCCTTCGTGCACCCCGTGACGGAGATGGAGGCGGTGCTAGTGAACGGCGGATTCACACTGATCTCTCGCACCGCGACGCTCGCGTGGCAAATGGATGTGTGGCGACGAAGTGCGTAGCGGTCGATATAGCGGGGTAGGTATTCGGCATCGCTGCGCGGAGACGATATAAGCTCAGCTCTTCGGTTGATCGTCGGCGCTGCCGAGCCGATTGGCACGACGGCGTGCCAGTGGTCCACGCCGAACGAGCCATACCCCACGAATGCGAAGCTCACGGCTACGCTAGCACTCTGGGACGCACAGGCGTTCGCGGGGATGAAGACGCCACTCCCCCATGTCGTCAAGACCGCTGCCCGACAGCAGTCTTTCAAGGCAATCGGCCAGCGCGCCCGATGCTACGGCTTCTTTGCGTCCGGCACGTGGTGCGTCTGCTTCACCGTATCGGTGTGTATCGTGGTGTCGGACTTCACGACGGTTGTATCGCGAACCTTGGTGCTGGTGACCAGCGTGTCGACGCCCTTCACGGTTTCATCGTGATCACCCTTACAGGCGGTGGAGCCGACGATCACTCCAAATGCCGCTACCATGGATGCAAGCTTCAATGCGCTCATTGAACCTCTGGGTCGGGAAACGAAACTGCCCACGTCGCGCTCGCAGCGGCAGGACGGACCATCCAACCATAGCAATTCATGCGCCTCTGCGCGGACGGCTTCGCCCTTCGCGTCTTCGGGTTCGGCACCCTCATCCGCACCCACCGGATTGCACCTGGTGATCGCGGAGCGCAACTTCCAACCCTCACACCGTTCGGGAGCCCAGCCCATGATCGCCTCCGCCATTCGCCTGCTCATGGTAGCCGTCGTCGTATCCACGATCGCCCCCGTGCCCGTCTACCCGGGCGCGATACTTGACGCGGCCGCCTCGAAGGAGGCGTCCGCCCAACACCCGAAGTTTCCCTACAAGGTGTACGTGACCCCGGACTCCTATGAGAAGGTCGTCGCCTTCTACAAGGGCAAGGGCGCGTCGCAGTCGGAGGCCGTCTCGGTCGGGAACGATGCGCATCAGAAGGTGGCGATGTTCTCGGCGAGTGACAGCACGATAGCCATCAACTGGCCGGCGGACGTCAAGGACAAGAGCGGCAAGATCATCTCGCGAACCGGGACGAGGATCGCGATCGGAGACTGAGGCGGCGGTACGCGGCGGGTCGACGTCGCGATCCAATGAAGGAAGGCGCTGCCGCCCTATCGCCCGCGGTCCGAGTGCAGCAGCGCCAGCTCGTTCTGTGCCGGCTCGTACTCCGGCTCGTCCAGGAGCAATTGCTTCAGCATCAAGATCGCCGCCTGCACGCGCCCCGCATCGCGCGCCTCGATCGCGCGCGCGAACATCAGCGTCGTCGTGTACGACGCCTTCTGCGTCACCTCGCGCGCGCGTTTGCCATCCCTCGGCAGATCAGCGAGATGCATGTCGTGCCCGAGCTGCTCCGACAGCTGTCCGATGAGCGCAGCGAGATTCGCCTGCTTCCCCTCGGCACTCTCCGTGTGCTCGACCTGCGCGGTCGCGACGTCCACCATGTATGCGGTGATGCGGATCGTGCCATGACCGTCGCCCGTGAAGGCGCCGCGAATCACCCACTGGGCGCCCAGGACGCGTCCGACGTGCGAGGCCGCCTCATCGTCGATGCGTCCCTGCGCGTCCAGCTTTTGCGCCGAGAGCGCGCGTCTCAGGCGCTGCGGCTCGACGGTGCGAATGGTGGGGTTGCGCGCAAGTTCGATGAGAATGAGCTCTGGAACTCCGCTGATGAGGGGGTTGAGCGCAACGTGCTCATCGCCCACGACGCTGTTCGCAAACGGGAGCGCGCCCACCAGAGGCCACGACTCGAGGTGTTGTGCAGGCAGCCGAACCGCGGTCGCAATAAGCGTCGCGAAGAGCATTGCGGTCCAGCGGGCATTCGAACATCGGCGTCGCATGCTGCCTCCCGGCTACACGGTGAGCGTCGTCCCCTCCGCGGCAGCCAGTACCTCGAGGCGCGCGCCATTGTCCTGCGCGCGCTTCTGGCATGCCGCAACTTGCTCGCTCACCGCGGTGTCGGAGCGCTCGGGGTGGTGATGAAAGAGCACCAGCCGTTGCACTCCCGCGTCGAGCGCGAGGTCCACGACGTCTTCGTACCGCGAATGTCCCCACCCGCGGTGCCGCTCATACTCGTCGGCCGTATACATCGCATCGTGCACGAGCAATGACGCCCCGCGCGCGAAGGACACGAGCTCATCCCGCCACCCCGGAGCAGACGCATACCCGTCGGCGTTGCCGAGCTCGTTATCCGAAATGTAGACGAGCGCCGGGGCTCCCGCGTTACCGTCCGTGATCCGGTATCCGGTTGCGCCTCCCGGATGGCGCAGCGCGCACGTTTTCAGGGCGTAGCCAACGCCGCGCTCCACCTCGTTGAGCGCTCGAAAGCGAACTTGCGCGAGGAAGGCATCGAACGATACCGGAAACACGGCGGGCGTCATCTGCGCGCGCAGTGCGGACTCGATGCCGGCGAGCGCCCCCGGCGCGCCGCGAACGGTGAATTCGTGTCCGGCTGCGAACAGCGGCGCGAAAAACGGGAGCCCCTGGATGTGGTCCCAGTGCGCGTGGCTCAGCAGAATATCCGCGACGATCGCCTTCCCGTTCGCGCGCTCGAGCAGCGAGCGTCCGAGATGACGGATGCCTGTGCCCGCGTCGAGTATGAGCAGCGCTCCGGTTCCCGTGCGAAGCTCGACGCAGGGCGTGTTGCCGCCGAAATGCGCGGTCGATGCGCCCGGTGATGGCACCGATCCGCGCGTTCCCCAGAAGGTGAGCGCGAGCGTCATGCGGCGCTCACGCGCTCAGACTTTCACTCGCGCCAGCGCCTCGAGCCCTTCGCGGTTGGCCACGGAGATCTGGCGGCGCTCGACGTCGATCAGCCCGCGGTCCTGAAAGTCGCGCATCGCGCGCGACACGGTTTCCCGGCTCGCGCCGATCATCTGCGCGATCGTCTGGTGCGTGAGCCGCTTCTCGATCACGGTGCCGCCGCTCTCACCCGCGGCATCGAGCAGCAACCGCGCGATGCGTCCGTCGACGTCGAGCAGCACGAGGCGGCCGATCTGCTCGTCCGCGCGGCGCAGGCGGCGCGACAGCTCCTGCAGGAGCGCCCACGCCACCGCGGGGGACTCGAGCACGCGTCTCCGGAAGTCGTCGCGATGCAGCACGAGCAGCGTCGCATCCTCCATCGCGATCAC
>DATCPC010000018.1:0-1655 GCA_036564355.1 Gemmatimonadaceae bacterium
AGCTATGCCGGCGGCGGAGCGATCGACGAGGCCGCCGTGGCCGATGTCGTCGGCGTGCGTCGCGGCGAGACGCTCGGCGACTTCCTCGATCGGGTCGCTGCGCGCGATGCGGCTGGCGCGCTCGCGCTGCTGCCGCACATCCTCGCGCAGCCGAAGACGAGCGCTGTCTCGCTCGTGATGGCACTCACCACGCAGATGCTGGCGATCGGATGGGGGATCACGCGCAACGGGCGCGCCGACTACTTCGAGCTGCTCAAGACCGGAAAGGCCTATCCGATGCGCCCGTGGGCCGAGGCCGCCCGCGCATGGAGCGCGGCGGAGCGGCACTGGACCGACGAGTCGATCGACGGCGCACTCGACGCGCTCCTTGCCGCCGATATCGCTCTCAAGGAAACTCGCATCTCATCGGATACGCAGCTGCTCTCCACGCTCGTGCTCACGCTCTGCGGCACTCGACGCTCGATCGATGCCGCGCGCCTCCTCCTTGCCGCCGTTCCGGCGTGACGCGTTCCCTTCGCACACCGCTCATGACTCGATATCTCGCACCACTGGCCGCGCTTCTGATCGGTGCCTCGCCTCTCACGGCGCAGGCGACTCCCCCGCTGGCGGCCGCTGCCGACTCCGCGACGAGCGACACGCTCTTTCTCCGCGCGCAGCGCATGGCCGCCGAGGGGCAGGGCGATGCGGCGCGAGCACTCGTACAGCACGAGATCGACACGGCGTCCGCCGGCTCCCCTCGCTACGTCGACGCGCTCTACTGGCGCGCGGTGGTCGCGGCGACGGCGGCGGACGCCGAGAAGGATCTGCGGCGCATCATCATCGAGTTCCCGCTGTCGCCGCGCAACGAGGATGCGTTGCTCCGGCTGGCGCAGCTCGAGATGACTCGGGGCGAGAATGATCAAGCTCTCTCGCATCTGCAGCGGCTCGTGATCGATCACCCCACGAGCCCCTCGCGCGCGCGCGCGTCGTTCTGGATGGCTCGCGTGTACTTTGACAAGAACCAGACGCCGGCGGCCTGCCGGAGTCTCGCCGATGCCGCGCACAACACATCGCCCGGCCAGGTGGAGCAGCACAACCAGATCGCCTTCTGGATGCAGCGGTGCCACGGGATGGACACCGCCGCCGTTGTATCGACCACTGCCGCATCGGCGTCAGCAGATAGCACTCCCACGGCAGCGCCGCCTGCATCGACTGCCGCGGCGGCGACGCCACCGCCGCGCGAAACGGTGTCCGCACCGCCGCCGCCCCCCGCGTCGGCGACGACCTCGAAACGAACGTCAACGGCCTCCACCCAGACGACGACATCGCGCGCACCGTCCGGCACCGGGAAGTACACCGTGCAGGTGGGTGCGTACCCGACGCGCGACGCCGCGGAGGCGCAGCGCAGGAGTCTCGCCGCCCGGGGCTACGCAGCGCGCGTCGTCGGCTCGACAAAGCTGTTCCGCGTGCGAGTAGGCTTCTACGACACGCGGGCCAAGGCCGATGCCGCCGCGCAGCAGATGAAGGCAAAGCAAATCACCGTGTATGTCACGGAGGCCGAGCCGAGGTGAGTCGCGAAACGCCGCTGATGGAGCACTGGCGCGAGATGAAGTCGCGCAATCCCGGCGCGATCCTGCTCTACCGGCTCGGCGAGTTCTACGAGACGTTCTACGAGG
>DATCPC010000047.1:0-3119 GCA_036564355.1 Gemmatimonadaceae bacterium
CACCGTCAGCTACGACCTGAACTATCGCAGCAAGCTATGGAGCGCCGAGAAGGCGCGCGCGGTGCAGGAGCCGCTGATGCAGCACGTGGACGTCCTCATGACGACGGAGGAGGACACGCGCGTGGTGTTCGGCATCGGCGCTGCGGCGAAGGATAACTACGAGCACGTGGACGCGGAGTCGTACGCGCAGGTCGCGCGCGCGCTCGAGAAACGGTTCGGATTTCGCGCCGTGGCCATCACGCTGCGCGAGAATCCGCGGGTGTTGTTGAACGGCTGGAGCGCGATCGTCGCGGCCGAGGGCAAGATCCACCGAGCGCCGCGCTACGAAGTGGAGGTCGTGGATCGCATTGGCGCCGGCGACGCATTCAGTGCCGGCCTGATCGTGAGCCGCCTCGAGAATCACGGCTGGGAAGATGCGGTCCGCTTCGCGACCGCGACCTCCGCGCTCAAGCACAGCATTCCGGGCGATTTCTGTCTCGTGACGCGCAGGGAGGTGGAGCAGCTCCTGCGCGGGGCGAGCCTGCGAGTGTCGCGGTGACGACTCAAGCACGCTCGCGATCGTCGGTGATATCGACGCTTCGCGAGATTGGAATCATCCCCGTGATCCGCGCCGAGAGCGCCGACGCCGCGCTGGCCGTCGTCGAGGCACTGGTGGAAGCGGGACTCACGGTCGCCGAGGTCACTATGACGGTGCCGGGCGCGATCGATGTGATCGCGTCGGTGGCGAAGCGCTTCGCCGATCAAGTGCTCGTCGGCGCGGGGACCGTGATGGACGCCGAGACGGCCAGGCGCGCAGTGGATGCCGGCGCGGAGTTCATCGTCACGCCCTGTCTCGTCCCAGAGGTGATCGACGCGGCGCGTCGCGCTGACGTCGCCGTGCTCCCGGGCGCGCTCACGCCGACCGAAGTGTTCGAGGCGTTTCAGAAGGGTGGGGACATGGTGAAGGTCTTTCCCGCGCAGAACGTCGGCGGCGCGGCGTATCTCCGCGCGCTGCGCGGACCGTTTCCCGAGATTCCGCTCGTTCCCACCGGCGGCGTGACGCTCGACAACGTGCGCGAGATGTTCGACGCCGGCGCCGCCGCGGTCGGTGTCGGCAGCGAGCTGATCTCAAAGGACGCCCTCGCTCGGCGCGACTACGCCGCGATCGGCGTGCTGGCCGCTCAATTCCTCGCTGCTGCGCGAAAGGCGCGCGCGCGATGATCACCTTTCGATGGTTCGGGCCGCGCGATCCGATTTCACTCGCGTACATCCGCCAGATTCCAGCCGTACGCGGCATCGTGGGGGCCCTCTTTGACATTCCTGTCGGCGAGCCGTGGCCGCTGGATCGCATCGCGGCGCTGCGCGAAGAGGTGGAGCGGCACGGCATGTCGCTCGCGGTCATCGAGAGCATCCCCGTCCACGAAGACATCAAGCTCGGCCGCCCCACGCGCGACCGGCTCATCGACAACTACTGCGAGGGCGTCCGCAACATCGGGCGCGCGGGCGTGCCGGTGCTGTGCTACAACTTCATGCCGGTCTTCGACTGGACGCGCACCGACCTCGCGCGCCGGCTCGACGACGGCTCAACCGCTCTCGCATACGACGACGACGCGCTCGCGAAGATCGATCTCTCGCGCGGCACCGCCGACCTGCCCGGTTGGGCGGCGGCCTATACCGCGGACGAGTTGGGGAAACTTCTCGATGCGTATCGCTCCGTGAACGAGGACAAGCTCTGGGACAACTTTGCGTACTTTCTGGAGCGCGTCGTTCCTGTCGCCGCATCGTCCGGCGTGCGGATGGCGCTGCATCCGGACGATCCGCCGTGGTCGATCTTTGGACTGCCGCGCATCATCACCGACGGCGCGGCGCTGGAGCGCGTGACCAACATCGTCGACGATCCCGCGAACGGCATTACCTTTTGCGCCGGATCGCTCGCCGCCGACCCGACGAACGATCTTCCGGCCATCATCCGCTGCCTCGGGGCGAAGGGCCGCATCCACTTCGCGCACTGCCGCAACATCAGGCGCACCGGCGCGCGCTCGTTCCAGGAGACCGCGCATCCGTCAGGGTTCGGCGACATCGACATGCGCTCGGTGCTCGCAGCGCTGCACGACACGGGCTTCGCGGGCCCGATACGCTCCGATCACGGACGCATGATCTGGGGCGAAACCGGCCAGCCGGGCTACGGGCTGCACGATCGCGCGCTGGGCGCGATGTATCTCCACGGGCTCTGGGAAGGAATCGCTGGTGGATAGTAAGCGCGATGTAGCAAGTCCGGTGTCGTATAAGTGGACGATCTGCGCCCTACTCTTCGTCGCGACGACCATCAACTACGTCGACCGTCAGGTGCTGGGCATCCTCGCGCCGACGCTCCAGCGCGAGCTGCATTGGACCGAGGCCGACTATGGCGATATCGTTTCGTGGTTCAGCTTCGCGTACGCGTTCGGGTTCCTCGTCGCCGGTCGTGCGATCGACTGGATCGGCGTGCGTCGAGGGTTGGCGGCGGCCGTGGTTGCGTGGAGCGTCGCCGCGATCGGCACCGCGTTCGCCCGGACGGCCGCGGGATTCTCATTCGCGCGCGCGATGCTCGGCGTCAGCGAGTCGGCGATTTTCCCGGGATCGATCAAGACGATCGCCGAGTGGTTCCCGCAAGAGGAGCGCGCGCTGGCGACAGGAATCTTCAATGCGGGCACCAACATGGGTGCGATCCTCACGCCACTCCTCGTGCCATGGATTGCGCTGCGGTGGGGATGGCAATGGGCATTCGTCGGGACGGGCGCGCTGGGCCTTCTCTGGCTCTTGCTCTGGATTCCGCTGTATCGAAACCCTGAATCGGCCGGCGACACATCGGTCGCCGTCGCGAGGGTGCCGTGGGTCAGCCTCTTCGGGCATCGACAGACGTGGGCGTTCATCGTCGGCAAGCTGATGGCCGACCCCATCTGGTGGTTCTACCTCTACTGGCTGCCGAAATTCCTCGATGCGAAGTACGGCGTGAAGCTCGCGCAGGTCGCGGCGCCGATCATCGTGGTGTATCTCATCGCGGACGTCGGTTCCGTCGGTGGTGGCTGGATCTCGAGCGCGCTGATCAAACGCGGCTGGTCGGTGAATTTCGCGCGCAAGGCGACGATGCTTGCCATGGC
>DATCPC010000053.1:0-3670 GCA_036564355.1 Gemmatimonadaceae bacterium
GCTCGACGAGTCGATGGTGCTCGTCGCGGCCGGCCGCTCGGTTCCGCTGGGATTCGTGCGCCGCGTGCTGGACCGGTGCGTGCAACGCGCGACCACGTGGCTCGAGGAGGGCGCATGAGCGCATCGCCATTCGAGAACGTCCTCGCGATGCTGATTCGCCAGCGCGGCGTGCTCGGCTGCCTCGTCGTTGGCGAGGCGGATGGAATCGTGGTGGATTCCAACGTGCAGGTGGGCATTCAGTCGAACGTCGTCGCCGCGCTGGCGGCGGCGCTCTATCGCAAGGCGCGTCTGTGCTCGGCGGCGGCCGGGCTGAGCACCGTCGGATTTCTGCAGCTCGAGGCGGAGCGCGGCCACATCTGCGCGATCGGCCGCGATGGGCTCGTGCTGGTCACGCTCGCGGAGCCCCGCGCCCACATCGGCAGAATTCGCGGAGCGATGCTCGAGTCACTGAGCGTCCTCGCGTGAGGACGCACGTTGCGGAGCCGTGGATCGAGGCTCCGCTCCAGACCTTCGTCGACGACGCGCGGGCGATCTTTGCGCTCCTGCTGCACCCGAATGGCCAGGTGATGGGGCAGTTCGGTTTCACGCGCGCGGTGGATGTCATGGCCGCGTGCGCACTCGCGGCGGCGATTCACGCCTCCGCCGGTGAGCTGGGCCGGGAGCTGAATGGCAAGCCGTTCCGCGAGATGTATCATGCGGGAAAGAACCGGCAGATCTTCATCGGCGAGGTCCCGACGACGCGGCACCGCTTCGTGTTTCTCACCGTTTTCGATGCGGAGAGCTCACTCGGGCTGGTTCGTATCTATTTTCAGGAGTTGTGCGCGCTGCTCGAGCACGCCCAGCCGCCCGCGATGGCGCAGACGCCGATCTCGGACACATCGCTCGAGCAGGATCTGAATCACAACCTCGCCCTGTTGTTCGGCCGCGCATCGCGCGGCGCGGACGGCGGCGAGTCCTCCATCTCTCTCGCCTGAAGCGCCGTGTCACTGGTCAACTACGCCACCCGCGAGATCACCTGCAAGATCGTCTACTACGGCCCCGGGCGGTCGGGGAAGACGACCAACCTGCATTACATCTACGAGCAGGTACCGGGGGACCGAAAAGGACAGATGGTCTCCCTCGCGACGCAGACGGATCGAACGCTGTTCTTCGATTTTCTGCCGCTCGATCTGGGCACCATCTCGGGATTCTCGACGCGCTTCCAGCTCTACACCGTCCCCGGCCAGGTGTACTACCAGGCGACGCGCAAGCTCGTGCTCCACGGCGCCGACGGCGTCGTGTTCGTCGCCGACAGCCAGTCGCGGCAGCTCGCCGAGAACATCGAGAGCATGCAGGACCTGCACGCGAATCTCGCGGAGCACGACATCGATGTGCGCACCATGCCCCTCGTGATCCAGTACAACAAGCAGGACCTTCCGCGCTCGCTCATCTCCAGCGTGCCGGAGCTCGAGGACGCGCTGAACTTTCGCGAGGTGCCGTCGTTCGCCGCCGATGCGCTGCACGGCACCGGCGTCTTCGAGACGCTGCGCGGTATTGCCGGACTCGTCTTGCGCAGGCTGAGCGCCGGCGCGAGCAGTCCACCGGCCGCCGCCGCCGCGGGAGGCCGCTGACGGTGGATCTCGATCCGCGCTATCGCTTCGAGAATTACATCGTAGGAGGTGCCAACCGGCTCGCGGTATCCGCGTCGCGAGCGGTGGGGCAGTCTCCCGGCACGTCGTACAACCCGCTCTTCATCTACAGCAGCTCGGGACTCGGCAAGACGCATCTGATGCTCGCGATCGGGCATCTGGCGCGGCAGGTCAATCCCGCCCTCACCGTGGAATACGTCACGCTCGAGGAGTTCATCGAGGAGCTCAACCACGCGATCGGCGACAGCGCGATGGAGCTCTTCAAGCGGCGCTTCCACATGGTGGACATGCTGCTTCTCGACGACGTGCAGTTTCTCGCGGGGCGCAAGGAGACGCAGAGCGAGATGCTCCGTCTCTTCAACACGCTGCAGCGCGCGGGCAAGCAGGTCGTGCTCACGAGCGACCGTCCGCCGTCCGAGATCGCGGATCTCGACGAGCGGCTCATCACGCGACTCACGGGTGGGCTGGTCGTCGACGTCGGCACGCCGGACTACGAAACCCGCGTCGCGATTCTGCGCAGCAAGTGCGAGGAGCGTGGCGTCGTGTTCGAAGCGGGCGTGCTCGACGAGGTCGCGCGCATCAACTTCACGAACGTGCGCGAGCTGCAGGGCGCCCTCAACCGCCTCATCGCCTGCCAGACCCTCGGCGAGGTGCCCGTCACGACGCGAACCGTGCGCGAGTTGCTCGGCGAAAAGCCCGACACGCCGCTGCTCGTGCCCCCGCAGGAGCGCGGTCAGGAATTCGCCAGCTTTCTCTCGGACCTGAGCGAGGTCGTGGCGCAGCACATCGACAGCTGGCGGGTGCGCGTCGTCGAGGCGATGACCTACTGGCGCCAGCTCGGCTACGTCACGCTCCTGCTCGAGCGCACGCTCGAGGCGACGGAGGAGCCGGACGTCGACACGCTGCTCTCGCGCTACGAAGCCTCGGTCCGGCGGCTCCGCGAGCTCGAGGCGGAGGCGTCGAAGCTCGACACGCAACTCGCGGCGTCGGAGCTCTTCAAGGATCCGGAGCGCGTTGGCGAAGCGGAGCTCGTGCTCGCGCGCCTCGTGGGCGGCGCGGAGCCGCCGCCGGGCCCCGATCCCGCGCTCGCCCGCTCCGACTTCGAGGTGGGCGCGTCGAACCAGCTCGCGGTGCACGCGGTCGACACCATCATCGATGAGCCCGGGAAAAAATACAACCCGCTGTTCGTGTACGGACCGACCGGAGTCGGCAAGACGCATCTGCTGCACGCGCTCGGCAATGAGCTGATCGCCCAGAGCGGTGGCGCGTTCACGGTCGCGGTGGTCAACGCCTCGCAGTTCATCGACGAGCTGATCGCGGCGCTGCAGGAAGAGCAAATCGAAAAGTGGCGGGCGCGCTATCGCGTCGTCGATGCGCTCATCCTCGACGACGTCGACAGGTGCGCGGGGAAGGAGCGGTCGCAGGAAGAGCTCTTTCACATCTTCAACAGCCTCGCATACAACGGTCGTCAGATCGTGTTCGCGAGCGTCCACGCGCCCAAGGCCATCGAAGGGCTCGAGGAGCGGCTCCGCTCGCGCTTCGAGGGCGGGCTGGTGGTCGAGATCCAGCCGCCGGACCACGCCCTGCGCGAGAAGCTCTACGCGCGCTATCTCTCCGACGTCGGCGAGCGGCTCGATCGTCCGCTCGTCGACTTTCTCGCCTCGCGCTCGGTGGCGAGCGTGGCGGAGATGCGCGGCATCGTCGACCGCCTGATGAAGGCGGCCGCCGTGGTGGGGGTGCCGCTCAATGCGTCGTTCGCGCGGAAGGAGCTCGAGGGCGGCGCAACCGCGCCGGCGCCGTCGAAGCAGTCCAATGGTCGCGACGCCGACCCGTTCTTCCTCGACGAGGAGAAAATCCTCTGGGACTGGCCCGACGTCACGGGCCGCGCCATCGAGGAGTTTCGGTAGATGGCGATCAAGGGGAGTCTGCGCGAGGCGAGCCTGCCCGACGTGCTGCAGCTGCTGGCGATGGGACAGAAGACCGGCTGTCTCAGCGTCACCGACCGCAACAACTTCGGCTACATCTACTTCGATCGCGGGCGC
>DATCPC010000077.1:0-3457 GCA_036564355.1 Gemmatimonadaceae bacterium
CTACCAGGCGGGCCTCAAGCTCCTGCGTGCGGGCGCGCAGCTCATCGTGACGACGCGCTTTCCGCGCGACTCCGCCGCGCGCTACGCAAAGGAGCCCGACTTCGGAGAGTGGGGCGATCGTCTCGAGATCTTTGGTCTCGATCTGCGGCACACGCCCAGCGTCGAGGCGTTCTGTCACGAGCTGCTGACGACGCGCAGCCGTCTCGACTTCATCATCAACAACGCGTGTCAGACCGTGCGTCGGCCCCCCGACTTTTACGAGCACATGATGGAGGGCGAAACCGCGTCGCTGAACGGGATGCCCGAGCATGCCCGCAAGCTGCTCGGCGCCTACGAGGGGCTGCGCGGCTACCACATGCTTCCGGAAGCCGACGGGACGTCGCTCGCGTCCGCCGCACTCGAACGTCGCATCTCGGAGGTGGCGGGGATCACGCACGCGGCGCAGCTGTCGCAGCTCGCGCTCCTCCCCGGGGAGCGGCAGGCGCAGAAGGATTTATTCCCCGAAGGCCGGCTCGATCAGGACCTGCAGCAGGTCGACCTGCGCGGGAGAAATTCGTGGCGGCTGCTCATGGCCGAGGTGTCGTCGGTGGAGCTGCTCGAGGTGCAGCTCGTAAATGCGATCGCTCCCTTCGTCATCAATGCGCGCCTAAAGCCGCTCATGCTGCGCACGCCGGAGCACGACAAGCACATCGTGAACGTTTCGGCCGTGGAGGGACAATTCTACCGGCCGTTCAAGACGACACGGCATCCGCACACGAACATGGCGAAGGCCGCGCTGAACATGATGACCAGAACCGCGGCGAAGGATTACTTCACCGACGGCATCCACATGAACAGCGTGGACACCGGCTGGGTCACCGATGAGGATCCCGTGGAGATCGCGGCGCGCAAGGTCGCGGAGCATCGCTTTCATCCGCCGCTCGACATCGTCGACGGCGCGGCACGCATCGTCGATCCGATCATCTCGGGGGTGAACACCGGCACGCACATCTGGGGCAAGTTTCTGAAGGACTACGTTCCGACGGACTGGTAGATACGCGCGGCACATCTGCACTCGCTGTAGAGGGAGGTGAACATCGGATGAATCCGAGATACCGCTCGCTCGCTGCCGTCGTGCTGCTCGTGGCGGCCGTGCTACTGTTGCTCCAGCAGCACGAGCTCATCGCGAAGCGCCCGCTCGGGCTCGCGCTGCAGGCGCTCGCGGTGGCGCTGATGCTGTGGGCGCGAATCACCTTCGGAGCTCGCAGCTTTCATGCGGCTGCGAACCCCACGGCGGGCGGACTCGTGACCGCGGGGCCGTATCGCTACTGGCGGCACCCGATCTATGCCGCGGTGCTGCTCTTCGTCTGGTCGGGCGTGCTCGGTCATGGCTCGATGCCCACGGTGCTCGCGATCATTCTCGCGCTCGTCGCGACCCTGACGACGGCCGTGCGCATACATTCGGAGGAGCAGCTGTTGCAAGCGTCGATGCCCGAGTACGCGGCGTACGCGGCGTGCACGAAGCGGCTCGTTCCATTCCTGTTCTAGCGTCATTCACGACGCGGGAGACAGCAGACGATGATTGCCCGTGCGTGGCATGGCCGTGTGCCCGAGAGCAAGAGCGATGCGTACTACGCCTATCTGCTCCGCACGGGGCTCGCCGACTATGCATCGACGCCTGGTAATCGCGGCGTGTGGGTCTTTCGCCGCACGAAGGACGGTGTGACGGAGTTCTTGCTGACCACGTTGTGGGATTCGCTGGATGCGATCCGGAAATTCGCCGGCGACGACTTCGAGCGCGCGCGCTACTACGGGGAGGACGACGACTTTCTGCTCGAGCGCGAGGAGTTCGTGACGCATTATGAAGTGCTCGGCACGTGAGGCGCGCACTGTTCGCCGTGACGATCGCGGTGGCGTCGGGCGGTTGCCGCCCCGCGGGGAAGGCGCCCGCGGACTCGTCGGCCGCCGCGGTCGCGCCGCACGCGGATACGAGCCCTCCGTCGCCGCCGGCCACCGTCACGACGCCCTGGGCCGTTACCGATTCCGGCGCGGGCGTGCTCCGCATCGGGATGACGCGCGACCAGCTCGCCCTCGACCTGCACGCCACGCCGCCCAGGCACACGCGCGCCGACAGCGGCTGCGCCTATCTCGCCGTCGCGGGCGTTCCGCCCGGGATGCGAACGATGTGGGTGGCGGCGACGCTCGCGCGCATCGACATCGGCGCGGCATCGCTCCCCACCGATCGCGGCGCAAGGATCGGCGACAAGCAGGCGCGCATCGAACAGTTGTATCGAGGTCGCGTGGTTGCGATGCCCGCCAAGTACGACCCGCGAGGCAAATATCTCGTCGTTCGTCCCATTCCTCCCGGCGATTCATCGCGCCGCATCGTGTTCGAGACCGACAGCACCACGCGCGTCACGCGTTATCGCGTCGGACGCGAGCCCGAGGTCGAATGGGTGGAGGGTTGTAGCTAGGCGCGGCGCGGCTTCCAGCGAAAGCGCGTCAGCGACACGCGTCCGCCGCTATCGAACACCACTCCTTCGCGCTCGAGCAGCTGCTGCTGGATGATCGTGCTTCCCGTGCCCGTGCTCCGCACGCTCACGCGTCCTTGCGCGTTGATGATGCGATGCCAGGGCACGGCGCTGCTCGAGGGAACGGCGGCCATAGCGTACCCCACCTGCCGCGCCTGCCCCTCGAGGCCCGCGAGCTCCGCAATCTGACCGTACGTCGCGACTTTGCCGCGCGGCACTCGCCGCACGACCGCGTAGATGCGCTGCCGCGTCGAGTCGGGATTTGCGGCAGCGCGCTTCTTTTTTCGCGCAGGCGCGGACGCGCGGCGCGCGGACGTTCGGCTCTTCATCTGATCGCTCGGCTCTCGAAGAAGGTGGTGAGGCACCCGCAAACTTTGCACGCGTCGCGATCCAGCGCAGCGCCTGTACATTCCATCGTCATCATTCCAGGAGACGTCGCATGCTCGTCCAACGCTTCATGGAGGCGACCGCCATCGTGCTCGGCGCAGCGGCGATTTCGCTCATCTTCGCTCCCGAGCTCGTGCTCGCGCGATTCGCCATCGAGCCGGGAATTGCGGCAATCCCGCTCGCGCAGCTCTACGGTGCCGCGCTCTTCGGGCTCGCGATCACATCCTGGATTGCTCGCACGATGCTGCTCGGCGGGATCTACGGCAAGGCAGTCGTGGCGGGAGGCTTTGGACACGCGCTCGTCGGTGTGTTTGCGCTGTTGCACGCCGTGCGTGCGTCGAGTGGCAACTCCTTTCTTTGGCTGGCGTGCGCGCTGTACGCAATGCTCGCCCTCGCCTTCGGCGCGTTGATGTTCGGCGGCGGGCCGCGCGCGCCGTCCGACGCCGCCGCGCGATAGCGCGAGGCGGCAAGGCCGCGGTTCCGGGGCTGTCTCCACCCTCGACTTCCAGTAGTCTTCGGAAGAACGCCGAACGAATCGACGTCCGACCAATCGGCATCGC
>DATCPC010000079.1:0-14913 GCA_036564355.1 Gemmatimonadaceae bacterium
GTCCTTCGCCGGCCAGTCGGGCGCGCCCTCGTACATCATGCACGTCGCGCCGTTCGCGAGCGGACCGTACACGATGTACGAATGTCCGGTCACCCATCCGACGTCGGCGGTGCACCAGTAGACGTCACTCTCCTTCAGGTCGAAGATCATGCGCATGGTGGCCGCGCACTGCGTCAGATAGCCGCCGGTGGTGTGAACGATCCCCTTCGGTTTTCCCGTCGTGCCGGATGTGTAGAGCGTGAACAGGATGTCCTCGGCGTTCATCGCGGTCGCGGGCCGACTCGGAGATGCCTTCGCCATGAGCTCGTGCCACCACTGATCGCGCCCCGCTTTCATCGCCGCGGGCGTGCCGCCAATCGGCTTCTCCGTGCGTCGCACGACCACCACGTGCTCGATCGTCGGCGTGTGCGCCAGCGCATCATCCGCATTTTTCTTGAGGGGAACGACTTGCCCGCGCCGGAAGCCGCCGTCGGCCGTGATGAGCACCTTCGCCTGCGCATCGACGATGCGATCGCGCAGCGATTCCGCGGAGAACCCGCCGAACACCACCGAGTGCACCGCGCCAATCCGCGCGCAGCCGAGCATCGCGACGGCGGCCTCCGGAATCATCGGCAGGTAGATCGCGACACGGTCGCCCCGCTTTACGCCGAGCCCGTCGAGCACCGAGGCGAATCGGCTCACCTCATCGAGCAGCTGCGCGTACGTGAGGGTGCGCGAGTCGCCCGGCTCGCCCTCCCAAACGATGGCCGCCTTGTCGCGCCGCGAGCCACTCGCGTGACGATCGACGCAGCTCACCGATGCATTGAGCTCGCCGTCCGAGAACCACATCGCGCGCGGCGGCGCCCACTCGAGCACCTTCGTGAATCGCTTCGACCACACGAGAGAGCGCGCGCACTCGGCCCAGAACGCCTCGTAGTTCTTCGCGGCCCGCGCGTACACCTCCGGCGACGTCACGTTCGCCGCGCTCCGAAAGGATTCGGGCGGCTTGAACTTCCGGTGCTCCTCGAGCAGGACGTCGATGTCAGTCATGCTTCATCCATGCGGTTGACGACGTGAATATCTTAGCGGACGGCCGCTCGGATGTCAGCCAGGGTCGCGGATCTGCTCGTTGGCCCGCTCGCGGGGCGAGTGCTACACTTTCCAGCGTGATCGACTCCACTGACGCCCTCTTGGAACCCGAGTTCCAGCCAGACTACGATCCCGTCCACCGCTTCTCGGCATGGCTCGAGCGGGCGGGGAAGGCGGAGGCCACCGTCGAGGCCTATCACGCCGATGTCGCCGACCTCGTGCGCGCCTTCGTCCCGCGCCCGCTCGACGACCTGAATCCCGCGGATCTGAGCGACTATCTCAAGGCGCGCGCGAGCTTCGAGGGATGGTCGGTGCCGACGGTGCGCCGGCATCTCCAGGCAATCAAGTCGTTCTACCGGTATCTGGTGACGGAAGAGGAGATCCTCGCGCCGGGGCCCGCGGAGCTCCTCGCCGAGCCCGTGCCGGAACCGCGCGCGCCGCACATCATCGATCAGGCGGACGTCGCGGCGATCTTTTCGCACCTGGAGGCCCGATCCGCAAACGATCCGGCGGCGGCGATGGATCTCGCGCTCTATGGCATCGCCTACCACGGTGCGCTGCTCATCTCCGAGGCGATCGGTCTCACGCTCGACGCAGTGCGCGGAGGCCCGTCGGTGATCAAGCTCGACGTCATCGGCCGACGCGGCGAGGAGAGCCAGCTCACGCTCGATGGCGACGCGGCCGCATGGATGGGCGCGTGGCTCGCGATTCGTCCGCTTCCCGTGCGCGCGAGCGATAAGCCGTTCGTCTTCATCCATCCGCGAACGCGGTTGCACACGTCGCGGCAGCGCGCGTGGGACCGCCTCAAGCGACTCGCGAAGGCCGCGGGCCTCGATGTTGAGGTGGCGGAGCGCATCACGCCGCACACCCTGCGTCACTCGTACGCGGCCCACCTCGCGTCGCGCGCGCTGGACGTCGCGGCGCTGCGGGCCGCGCTGCGCCAGCGCTCGCCGCGCTACGCGAGCAAGTACCTCCCGCGCGCGGAGCGCGAGAGCCCGCGCGACGCTGGCGCCGACACGTGACGGCTGGTTCGGCGGCCGACACGAGCATGATCGTGACGCGCGGGCTCGGCCGTCGCTTCGGCGGCCGCGTCGCGGTACGCGATGTGTCGCTCTCGCTCGAGTCGGGCGACTGCCTGGCGCTCTTCGGACCGAACGGCGCAGGGAAGACGACGCTGCTCCGAATGCTCGCGGGGCTGCTGCGCCCTACCGAGGGAAGTGGCAGCGTCGCCGGTGTGGCGCTGCCCGGCGGAGCAACGCTGCGCGCGGCGATCGGCTACATCTCGCACGCGAGCATGCTGTACGGTGCGCTCAGCGCACGCGAGAACGTCGAGCTCACGGCGCGGCTGTTTGGGGTTCGCGATCCTCGCGCGCAGGCGGAGCGCGCGCTCGAGCGCATGGAGTTGAGTGAGCGCGCCGACACCGCCGTGCGCCTGCTGAGCCGCGGGATGCAGCAGCGCGTGTCCATCGCGCGCGCAACGGTCCACGATCCGCGCGTGGTTCTGCTCGACGAGCCGTTCACCGGACTCGACGACTCCGGGAGCGCCGCCCTCGCCGCGCATATCGCCGCGCTTCGTGCCGCCGGCACGACGATGGTGCTCGTCACGCACCAGATCGCCGAGGGGCTCGCCCTCGCCACGCACGCCGCGATCATGCGGGAGGGCGCGCTCGTGAGGCTCGAGAAGGGCGAGACGATCGATCCATCCACGTACCTCGGCCTGTATCGTGAGCACGTGACGCATGGCGCCTAGCACGCTCACGGCGGCGTTTCTCATCGCGCGCAAGGATCTCGCGATCGAGTTCCGCACGCGCACCGCCTTCTTCTCGGCCGCGGTGTTTGCGCTGCTCGGCATCGTGATCTTCTACTTCGCATGGGATCCCACTGCCGTCGCCGCAATCGACCTCGCGCCCGGAGTGCTTTGGGCCATTTTCACCTTCTCCGGATTGCTCGGCCTCCAGCGCTCGTTCGGCATCGAGCAGGCCGACCGTGCGATCGACGCCCTCCTCGGCGCGCCGATCCCGCGCGAGTCGATCTATCTCGGCAAGGCGATGGCGAATCTGGTGTTCGTCGCCGCCGTGCAGGCGGTGGCGATCCCGTCCGTGCAGCTGTTCTACGGCGTTCCGCTGCTCGAGCATGCGGGCGCGCTCGCGGTCATCGCGTTGCTCGCGGCCATCGGGCTTGTTGCGGTGGGCACCCTCTTCAGCGCGATGGCCGTGAACACAAAGTTGGCCGAGATGCTCCTGCCGGTGCTCTCGCTCCCCTTCTTCGTTCCGATCGTGATCCCCGCCGCGCAGGCGACGGCGCGCCTGATCGCTGGCCGCCCCACCGACGAGATCGTGGGATGGCTTAAATTGCTGATCGCGTTCGACATCGTGTTCGTCGCCGCCTGCATGCTCGCGTTCCCATTCACCATCGAGGAATGACTACTCCTTCTCCCGCGTGGAGCGCAGAAAGTGCGGCGCCGGCCAAGCGCGCCGGCATCGACTTGCTGTTTCTCGTTGCCGTGCTCGCGATCGCGGCGGCGCTCGTGCGCGTGATCTACTACACGCCGTTCGAGGCCGTGCAGGGCCCCGCGCAGAAAATTTTCTATCTGCACCTTCCCGCGGCCCTCGACGCCTTCATGGCATTCGGCGTCGTCGCGCTAGCGGGAATCGGCTACCTCTGGCTCGGCGATCTGCGTCTCGATCGCGCGGCGGAGAGCTCGGCTGAAGTCGGGGTGGTGTTCACGACGGTCGTGCTCGTGACGGGCCCGCTGTGGGCCCGGCCGGTGTGGGGAACCTGGTGGACGTGGGACGCGAGACTCACGCTCACGCTCTTTCTCTGGTTCATTTACGTGAGCTATTTCGTGCTGCGCGGCGCGATCGACGATCGTGCGTTGCGCGCGCGCTACTCCGCCGTGCTCGGCATCCTCGGGTCGCTGCTGATCCCGTTCATCCATCTCAGCGTCTATCTCTTTCGCACGCTGCATCCCCGGCCGATCGTGATCAAGCCGAGCGCGCCCTCGTTGCCGCCGGAGATGTTGACGACGCTGATCATCTCATTCCTGGCGTTCACGCTTTTCTATCTCGCCCTCGTGCGCCAGCGGTATCGCCTGGCGACCGAGCGGGATCTGCTCGAGCTCGAGGAGGGACGCTGATGCCACACGACGAGAACTATTATTACGCCGCCTACTTTGCGGCCATCAGCATCTACCTGCTCTACACCATCAGCATCGTGCGGCGCCGCCTGTCCGTCGCCCGGCGGCGGCTCGCATTGCGGCGCGAGCGCTGAGCGCATCGCGGATCGGCATCTCACCATCGATGCTCTCGTGCCCGTGAGCACCGGCGCCGTGTACCTCGTGGGCGCCGGACCCGGCGACCCGGGGCTGCTGACCGTTCGCGGTCGCGAGCTTCTCGCCTCGTGCGACACGATCGTCTACGACGCGCTCGTCAATCCGATGCTCGTCGATGATGCGTGGATCGGGCGCAGCAGCGAGGCGGAAAAGATCTTCGTCGGGAAGCGCGGCGGCGCGCCATCGATGGAGCAGGACGCGATCACGGCGCTCCTGCTCGAGCTCGCGCGCGAGGGGAAGCGCGTGGTGCGGCTCAAGGGCGGCGACCCGATGGTGTTCGGTCGTGGCGGAGAGGAGGCGATCGCGCTCGCCGCGGCGGGGCTCGAGTTCGAGGTCGTGCCCGGGATCACCGCGGGTGTCGCCGCGCCCGCCTATGCGGGGATTCCCGTCACGCATCGCGGCGTCTCGACGTCGGTCACCTTCATCACCGGCCACGAGGATCCCGGTAAGGATAAGGATCAGACGGATTGGGCCGCGCTCGCGCGGGCGGGCGGCACCCTCGTGCTCTACATGGGCGTGAGCCGGCTCGCGAAGATCGCGAATGCGCTCATCGAGGGCGGCCGCTCGCCTGAGACGCCCGCGGCGATCATCGAATGGGGAACGTATCCGCGCCAGCGCACGGTGACCGCCACGCTCGCGACGCTCGCCGAGTGCGCTGCGCGCGAGAAGGTGATCGCGCCATCGATCGCGATCGTCGGCGACGTCGTGAGACTGCGCGGCGAGATGAGCTGGTTCGATCGCCGCCCGCTCTCTGGACGCACGATCGTCGTCACCCGCGCGCGCGAGCAGGCGTCGCAGCTCCGCACGGCGCTCGAGATCGCTGGCGCGACGGTCATCGAAGCCCCCGCGATTCGCATCGAGCCGCTCGATCAGGCACCGCTCCGCCGCGCACTCGGTGAGCTCGCGATGTACAAGTGGGTCGTCGTCACGAGCCGCAACGCCGTCGACCTGTTGTGGACGGCGCTTCGCGAGCTCGGCCTCGACGCGCGCGCGTTGGCGGACGCGAAGCTCTGCGCAGTGGGGCCGGCGACGGCCGATGCGCTGCTCGCGCGCGGACTCGCGGTCGACGTCATCCCCGATCGCTACGTCGCGGAGGGAGTGATCGAGAAGCTTCGCGAGCGCAGCGATGTGCGGGGCACGCGTGTGCTCTTCGCGCGCGCCGCGGGCGCGCGGGAATTGCTCCCCGCGGCGCTCCGCGAGATGGGCGCTGCCGTCGATGAGATCGAGATCTATCGCGCCGTCCCCGATCTCTCGGGGCTGGCAACGCTCAGCGACGCGCTCGACGCGGGCACCGTCGACCTCGTGACCTTCACCTCCGCCTCGACAGTGCGCCACTTCGTCGACGCGCTCGGCCCGGCGCGCGCGGGACTGGTCCGCGGCGCGTCGATCGGGCCGGTCACCAGCGACGCGGCGCGCGCGCTGGGCGTGCCGGTCGAGATCGAGGCGGCGGAGGCGACCATCGCGTCGCTGGTGCAGGCCATCATCGTGCACCTCGAGGCGCACCCGGCGAGGCGCCCCGCGCGCTAGCCATCGCGGGCAAAGCCGCTCAGCTTTCGACGATGACCGCCACCGTCCGAATCGCGACGCGCGCCTCCGAGCTCGCGCTTCGGCAGGCTCGCATGGTGCAGGCGGCACTCGACGCGGCAGGTACGCCGTCGGAACTGGTCACCTTCAAGACCGTTGGCGACAAGAAGCTCGACGAGTCGCTCAGCGCCATCGGCGCGAAGGGGCTGTTCACCAAGGAGCTCGAGGACGCGCTCGCGGCGGGCAAGGTCGACTGCTGCGTGCACTCCCTCAAGGATCTCCCCACCGACATGCCCGCGGGGCTCGCGCTCGTCGCGATGCTGGTGCGCGAGGACCCGCGCGATGTGCTCGTGGTGAACGATCGCATCGTCGCCGAGTCGCTCGATGATCTTCCGCGCGGGAGCCGCGTCGGCACGTCGAGCCTGCGGCGCCGCGCGCAGCTGCTGCACAAGCGCATGGATCTCGAGGTGGTGGAGCTCCGCGGCAACGTGCCGACGCGTCTGCGCAAGGTGGACGAAGGGCAGGTGCATGCGGCGATCCTCGCCGGCGCGGGGCTCAAGCGCCTCGAGGCGGAGCAGCGCATCGACGCGTGGCTCGAAGCCCCCGACTGGCTTCCCGCGGCAGGGCAGGGCGTCATCGCCGTCGAGGCGCGCGAGGGCGATACCAGAATGGCCGAGTTGCTTGCGTCGATTCACCACGCGCCGAGCGCGTTCGCGGCGCGCGCGGAGCGCTCGCTGCTCGCGGCGCTCGATGGCGGCTGTCAGGTGCCGATCGGCGCGCTGCTCATCGGCGTAGGCGAGAATGCGGTGCTGCACGCGCTCGTGAGCGACCTGCACGGAAAGCATCTCTTGCGAGGCTCACTGAGCGTGGGGAGGCAAAGCGCGGAGCAGGTCGGCGAAGCACTCGCCGCGCAGATGCGCCGCGATGGCGCATCCGGGATTCTCGCCGCGGTCCGCCTCGACACCACGAAAATCCCGTCGCCGCTGCCGGAATGAGCACGGTGACTCCATTACTTGACTCAGTCAACTATTAGCGCGATGCCATCTTTTCCCGAATATCGTCCGCGGCGCCTCCGCCGCACCGAGTCGCTCCGCAAGCTGATCCGGGAAACGCACCTCGCGGCGTCGCAGCTCGTGCTTCCGCTTTTCGTGCGTTCCGGATCGAAGGTCCGGAATTCGGTGGGCTCCATGCCCGGCGTCTTTCAGCTTTCCGTCGACGAGCTGCTGCGCGACGTCGATGAGGCGAGCGAGGAGGGAGTCGGCGGCGTCATTCTCTTCGGCCTCCCCGACACGAAGGACGCGACGGGCTCCTCGGCGTGGGATGAGAAGGGCCCCGTGCCAAGCGCGGTGCGCGCCCTCAAGCAGAAATTTCCGCAGCTCGTCGTCATCACCGACGTGTGCATGTGCGAGTACACGGATCACGGCCACTGCGGAATTCTGCGCGACGGTGAGGTGGACAACGACGCGACGCTCGAGCTTCTGTCGCGCGCCGCGCTCGTGCACGCGGCGGCCGGCGCCGACATCGTGGCGCCGAGCGACATGATGGACGGCCGCGTGGGCGCGATCCGCCGCGCGCTCGACGATCAGAAGCTCACCCACACCGCGATCCTCGCGTACGCCGCGAAGTACGCGTCGGCATTCTACGGTCCCTTTCGCGAGGCCGCCGAGTCCACCCCGCAATCCGGGGATCGTCGCGGCTATCAGATGGACGCGGCGAATTCCGACGAGGCCATGCGCGAAGTGTGGCTCGACATCGAGGAGGGCGCGGACGCCGTCATGGTCAAGCCGGCCGGCCCATATCTCGACATCGTTGCGCGCGTGAAACAGGAGACCGGCTACCCTGTGGCTGCCTATCAGGTGAGTGGCGAGTACGCTATGCTTCTTGCAGCAGCCGAGCGAGGCTGGATAGATCGCGAGCGCGCGATGCTCGAGTCGCTGATGGGCATTCGGCGCGCCGGCGCGGACTTCATTCTCACCTACTTCGCGACCGAGACGGCCCGACTCCTCTCATGAGATTTCGCACCTTTCCCGGCACCGGTGTCAGCGTAAGCGAAGTCGGCTTCGGACTCTGGACACTTTCCACCGGCTGGTGGGGTGACGTCACCGACGAGCAGGCGATCGGCATGATGCGCCGGGCGCTCGATGATCACGGCGTCACCTTCTTCGATGCCGCCGACGCATACGGCAACGGGCGAAGCGAGCACCAACTCGCCACCGCGTTCAGGAATCGGCGCGCGGATGTCGTGTACGGAACGAAGATCGGCTACGACATCTACGACGAAGAGGCAGCGAAGGCACGCCGCGGGCAGAGCGAGCTTCCGCAGCGCTTCGAGCCGAAGTTCATGCGCTACGCCGTCGACAAATGCCTCGAGCGTCTCGAGACCGACTACATCGATGTGCTCCAGCTCCACAACATCAAGATGGAGCACGTCCGTACGCCGGAAATCTGGGAGACGATGCGCGAGCTCGTGCGCGAAGGAAAGATTCGTGCGTGGGGCGCCGCGTTCGGCCCCGCCATCGGATGGTTGTACGAGGCCGTCGAGCTCGTGGAGCGCGAGAGCGACATCAACACCATCCAGATGATCTGGAACGTCATCGAGCAGCATCCGGGCACCGCCATGC
This sequence comes from Gemmatimonadaceae bacterium, assembly GCA_036564355.1. Classification (GTDB taxonomy): domain Bacteria; phylum Gemmatimonadota; class Gemmatimonadetes; order Gemmatimonadales; family Gemmatimonadaceae; genus FEN-1250. The sequence continues at coordinate 8,545 of DATCPC010000079.1, forward strand.
TCGAGGCCGCGCGCGCGCACGCGCCCGACTGCGTCTTCAACGTCCGCGTGACGCACGCTTCCGGAATGCTCGAAGGAAAGTACACGGAAGACACCGTATTCGCGGAGAACGATCACCGCCGTCATCGTCCGCGGTCGTGGCTCATCAACGGCATCCAGAAGGTGCGCACGCTCGATTTTCTCACCAAGCGCATGACGCTCGGACAGGCCGCGCTCAAGTGGCTGCTGGCCGATCCGCTCGTGGTCACGACGCTCCCGAACATCTACGACGACCAGCAGCTCGAGGAGTTCGCCGCCGCGAGCGATCTCGCCGATCTCACGAGCGACGAGATGGCGCGCGTCGCGGAGCTGAACGCGACGAACTTCGGCGTCGCGGGCGAGTCGCAGTCGTACAAGGGAACCATGTGGCGCGATGAAGCGCAGCAGCCTGCGAAGGCAGCGCGTTGATTCACCCCTGGCACGGTCTTCCGTCGGGATCGCATCCGCCGGAGAAGGTGACCGCGGTAGTCGAGATCCCCAGTGGCAGTCGCAACAAGTACGAGCTCGACAAGGAGTCCGGTCTCTTTCGCCTCGATCGCGTGTTGTACTCGGCGGTTCACTATCCCGCCGACTACGGTTTCATCCCGCGCACGCTGGCCGAGGACAATGATCCTGCAGACATCCTCGTACTGTTGAACGAGCCGACGTTCCCCGGCTGCCAGATTGATGCCCGGCCGATCGGCGTGCTGCGCATGACCGATCGCGGCGAGGCCGACGACAAGATTCTCGCGGTGCCGAGCAACGACCCGTTCTACGAGGAATACTTCGACATCGCGGACATTCCGCAGCACTATCTCCGCGAGGTGGAGCACTTCTTTCACATCTACAAGGATCTGGAAGGGAAGCGCGTGCAGACGATCGGATGGGAGCAGGCGCCGCGTGCGATGCAGATCATCCGCGAATCGATAGTGCGGTACGACGAGAAGTACGTTGTCCCAAGTGGCCCCTGATCTTCTATTCCCATCGACACTAGCTCACGGATGAGATGACGGCTCGGCGTCAGCGCGGGCATATCATCCACAGCCGGCTTGCTGCGCTCGTGAGCGCAGATCCGGCCGCGAGGAAGCGCCTTCGCGCGCTCCGCCGCGCGCTCGCGGGCGCGACGCGGTGCACGTTCCTCGTGCAGAACGATCCCGATCCGGATGCGATCGCGTCCGCGCTCGCGCTGCGCCGCACGCTCGGATTTTCCGCGGCGCGCTCGCCGATCGTCACGGCCGGGCAGATCACGCGGCCGGAGAACCAGCGCCTCATCGCCGAGCTGCACGAGCGCGTGCGCCACGTACCGATCGAGCGCGTGCCGCTGCTCGCGCCGCTCATTCTCGTCGACGTGCAGCCGCCGTACTTCGGAGATGCGCTGCCGGGCGTGGCCGCGGTGATCGACCATCATCCGAACACGGGCCCGTATCGCGCGCGCTTTCGCGACGTGCGAACCAACTACGGCGCCAGCGCCACGATGGCGGCGGAGTATCTGCTGGCGGCGGACGCCGACGGCGTGACCACCCGCCTCGCGACCGCGCTGCTGTACGGCATCGTGACGGATACGAAGTCGCTGTCCCGCGCCGCGAGCGACGAGGATCTGCAGATGTTCGCCCTTCTCTTCGCGCGCGCCGACCACGTCGCGCTGCGGCGCATCCAGCACCCGTCGTACCGCCCGCTCGCCCTCAAGCGGTTCGGCGTCGCGCTCGAGCACGCGCGCGTGCGCAACGGCCTCGCCTACTTGCATCTCGGCCTCCTTCCGGCGGACCAGGAGCACATCGTCGCGCAGCTCGCCGAGTTCTGCCTCGGCATGGCGGGCGCGGAGATCTCGGCGGTGTCCGGCGTCTTCGGCGGCAAGTTCGCGATGAGCTTGCGATCGCTCTCGCCGAAGGCAAAGCTCGGCGAGCGAATCCGCCGGCGCTTCAGCGCGTTCGGGAGCGCGGGAGGGCACCCCATGATGGCGAAGACGGTCGTGCCGCTGCCGGTGTGGAGAAAGGTGCACAACTTCAAGGGTCAGGACGGGCTTGCCCGAACCATTCGGCGAGAGCTCGTCAAGGCACTCGACGCAGGGAAATGACCGGCGGCGAGCGCGTCGTGCGACCGCTCGAGATCACGGCGCCCGCGCGCGCCGGCTGGAACACGCCGCCGAATCTCCGCCAGAACCTCGCGTCGGAGGCCGTTCGCCAGAGACACAAGCGCATCGTCATCTGCGCCGACGGAACGTGGAACAGCGCGAAGGCGACCGCCGCGATTGGCAGCTCGGCCACGACGAATGTCTGGCTCACCTACCAGCTCGTGAAGCCGCACGCGAGCGACGGCACACCGCAGCTCGCGTACTATCATCCGGGCGTGGGCACAGGCGGCTTCATCGACCGGGTGGTCGGCGGCGCCACGGGGTACGGGCTCGACCGAAACATCCAGCAGTGCTACCGCTTTCTCGTCGATCATTATCATCCCGGCGACTACGTCTATCTGTTTGGCTTCAGCCGCGGCGCGTACACGGTGCGCAGTCTCGCGGGGCTCATTCGCAACTGCGGCATCATCGATGCGGAGAAGCTCGCGATCGGGATGGACGTCGATGCCGCGGTGCACGAGGCGTTCAAGCTGTACAGAAAGCGCGGTGACGCGACCGCCCCGAACGCACAGCAGTCCGTCGATTTCCGCGCGCGGCACTCGCACCCCGATTTCCGCATCACGTGCATCGGGGTGTGGGACACCGTCGGCTCACTCGGAATTCCGGTGGGGCTGCTCGGGCACCTGACATCGCATCTCGTCGGCTTCCACGATGTCACGCTGAGCAGCTGGGTCGACTGCGCCTATCACGCGGTTGCGGTCGACGAGCGCCGACGGCCGTTCGTGCCGACACTCTGGCTGCAGCAGCCCGACGCGCGCGAGCACGGGCAGCGCATCGAGCAGCGATGGTTCACCGGCGTGCACTCGGATGTGGGCGGCGGATACCCATGGGCGGAGCGCGGGCTCGCGACGCTCGCGCTACGATGGATGGTCGACCGTGTGACGGCAGCGTGCCGCCTCGAGCTCGATCCCTCGTCACTCGACACGGCGCCGCCGTGCGCGAGCGCGCTGCACGATTCGCTCACGCTCTGGTATCGCCTGTGGAAGCCGGTAACTCGCACGATCGATGGCGGGCTGGGACACTACGGCGCGCGCGACGACACGCGCATCACGGACGAGTGCATCGATGAGTCCGTGGGCCAGTGGCGCGCGCGGTACAAAACGGCGCCGATGCCAGTGGTACAGCGACCGTACGCGCCCGAGAACGTCGCGGATTACGAGAAGCGGCTCGCCCAGCAGGCGAACGCGGCGCCGGTGCAGCCGCGGGACTACCCGTCCGATCTGCGGCTCACGGGGGTGCCGCACGATCGCCAGTGAGCGGCCGCGCGACGCCGATTCCGGGAGTCGCCCTCGCGTATTGACTGATCAATAAACGTTGATATATTGCTCGCATGACGACGATGGCTACCGACACCAAGCTCGCGCGCGCCGCTGTGCTGTTTCACGCACTCTCGGACGAAACGCGCCTCGAGATCATGCAGATGCTCCGCCACGGCGAGCGCTGCGTGTGCGAGCTCACGGACGAGCTGGATGCTGCGCAATCGCGGCTGTCCTTTCACCTTCGGGTGCTCAAGGACGCGGGGTTGGTGTCCGATCGCAAGGAGGGGCGCTGGTCCTACTACGCCATCGTCCCGGATGCCCTCGCCGAGCTGCACGACGTCAGCGTCGGGCTGCAGCCGTCGGCGCACCGGCGGGAGATGCGCAAGGTTGGCCGCTGCTGCTAGATCTGGTCGCGATCAAATGAATTGTCACGGCTCATTCATCAACGTTTATTGATTAATGGAGATCCATGTCGAACCCGTCGAAGCTCACTCAGGTCGTTCAGGACAAGTACGGAGACGCCGCGAGACGCGTGTTGGCCGCCATCGAGCTCCCACAGGCAGCGACTGTCTCATGCTGCACGCCCAAGGTCGGTACGATCAATTCGTGCTGCGGTGGCTCCGCCTTCGAGGGCCAGACCGACCCGATCACGGCGAACCTGTACGTGAACGGTGAGATCGACGAGCTGCCCGAGGCAGCGGTGCTTGCCTCGCTTGGGTGCGGCAATCCCACCGCGCTCGCGGAGCTCGAGGCCGGCGAGACGGTGCTCGACCTCGGCTCCGGAGGCGGCATCGATGTTCTGCTCTCCGCGCGCCGTGTCGGGCCGTCGGGAAAGGCGTACGGCCTGGACATGACCGACTCGATGCTCGAGCTCGCGCGCCGGAATCAGGCGGAGGCCGGCATCGAGAACGTCGAATTCCTCAAGGGAAACATCGAGCAGATTCCGCTCGCCGATGCCTCGGTGGACGTGGTGATCTCCAACTGTGTCATCAACCTCTCCGGAGACAAGCGGAGGGTGCTGGCCGAGGCGTTTCGGGTGCTCAAACCCGGTGGCCGTTTCGCTGTCAGCGATGTGATCGTGCGTGGCGAGGTGCCCGCTGCAATTCGCGAGAGCATGGAGCTCTGGGTCGGATGCATCGCCGGCGCCCTCGAGGAGTCGGAGTTCGAACGGCTGCTCGAGGACGTGGGATTCGAGCAGCCGACGTTCGAGCCCACTCGATTTTACTCGGCGAAGGAGGCGGCTGCATTCCTCGCCCAGTCGGGGCTCGATGTCGAGACAGTCGCGCACGAAATCGACGGTAAGTTCCTGAGCGCATTCGTTCGCGCGACGAAGCCGTGCTGCGCCAGCGGCTGCTGCTCCTGACTCGGCGGTCGAAAGTCGTACGATCATTCGGAGGCGATAAGCCATGGCGACTACTCTAGATACTGCGGGCGTCACGCTCCGCGCCGCGGTCGACGCGGACCTCGACGACGTCGAGCATCTCCTCACCGCGAGTGGCCTGCCCGTGGTGGGCGTCGCCGAATCGCTGAACACCTTCATCGTCGCTGAAAGTCGTGGCCGTGTGGTGGGCGTCGTCGGCCTGGAGGTGTGCTGCGAGCACGCGCTGCTTCGCTCCACCGCCGTCTCGCCGGAATGGCGGGACCACGGGCTTGGTCGCCGGCTGGTCGAGCGGATCATCGCGGAGGCGGAGTCGCGGGATTTGCGCGCGCTCTATCTCCTCACGACGACCGCCGAGCATTACTTCCCGAGCTTCGGATTCGTGAAGACGACTCGCGAAGCCGTTCCTGCCTCCGTGCAACAGACCGCCGAATTTCAGACGGCGTGCCCGGCGTCGGCGTGCGTGATGTGCCTGACGCTTCCCGTAGAACCAGCGAGATGAAAACATGAGATACGCTCTCATCTCCGACATACACGCGAATCTGCCCGCACTCGAAGCCGTGCTCTCGGACATCGCCACGCGTCCCGATATCGCCGCCACGTATCACCTCGGCGACCTCGTTGGGTATGCGCCGTGGCCGAACGAGACGGTCAATCGAATTCGGGATGCAAAGATCGCCGGTATCGCGGGTAACTACGATTCCACGGTGGGGCTCGACTACAAGCACTGTGGCTGCAAGTACGAGGATCCGAAGCAGGCCGAGCTCGCGCACCTCTCGTTCGAGTGGACGAAGCAGCACGTCTCGGCAAGTGTGAAGCACGTGCTCGCCTCGCTGCCGTTTCGCCTGGATCTGCGGCCGCTGGGCGGCCACCTGTCCGGCCGAAGCGTAATTCTCGTGCACGGTGCGCCGACGCTCAACACCCTGTACCTCACCGAAGATCGCCCCGACGCTTTTTTCACCAGGATGGCGGAGATCGCCGGAGCGAAGACCGGCGACGTACTCTGCTTCGGTCACACGCACTTGCCGTGGCATCGAACCATCGAGGGCATCCACTTCCTGAATACCGGGAGCGTCGGACGGCCCAAGGACGGCGACTGGCGCGCAGGCTACGTGATTCTCGATGCCGACAAGTCAGACGTGAAATTCGAGTTCGTGCGCGTCGAGTACGATTTGGACGCGGCCGTGAAGGCGATCCGGGCGAGCGAGCTGCCGGACGAATTCGCCGACTATCTCATGGCCGGCGGAAAGCTCGCGCCGGCATCCAGCGATCAGGACGGAGAGACGGGCTGATCGTGGCCGTCACGGCGAAGCTCGCACCGTCATTGGCACGCGGGCCGCGTTAGCATGAGCAACCAGGCGCCGCTGGACTCGCGTCGATTGGTCGCCGAGGCGATCGGGACGTTTTTTCTGGTGCTGATCGGTCCGGGCGCCGTGATGGTGAACGCGGCATCGAGCGGCGCGGTGTCGCATGCCGGAGTGGCACTCGCGTTCGCGTTCGTCGTCACCGCGATGATTTTCGCACTCGGCCACGTCTCCGGCGCGCACATCAACCCGGCGGTGACGATAGGCTTCTGGTCTGTAC
>DATCPC010000118.1:0-8437 GCA_036564355.1 Gemmatimonadaceae bacterium
TAGTACAGCCGTCGGGGGCTACGCTCGTCAGTTTCGGCCGGCGAGCGAAGGCCAGATCGATTGTATAGTCGCCCGCGGATGCTCGCCGACATAGATGGACACATCCGATTCCTCGGGCACTCCCCAGTCATTGATTACGCGTCCCGCCGGAGTGACTGTCTCGTAGAATTTCGCGAGGTCTTCCCTCGTCACACCAAGGGAAACCACAACCGTGCCCGGCCTCTCACCGGGACCGAAAAACCAGTAGCTCCCTGCGGCGCTCACGACGCGAGGAAGCCCGAGCTTCGGACCGTAGAACTCCATCGCTCCCGCCTCTCCGTAGTTCTCGCCAACGAGCACGACCTGCGCGCGCTTCTCGGGCGGCAATGAGTCGTACACGCGCGCGACGGCATTCACCAACTCCGGCCAGCCGAGCATGTCGGCGTAGTCCTGCGGAAGCTTGAGATGTACGCCCATGTTGGTGGAGGTCGTCGCCGACAAGCCGACGCGCGATGCAAACGCGGCGGTTCCTGCCGGCGACACGATGGGCAGCTCGAGCGGAAAGAGCAGGGTGCCGTACACGATGAGGAGAGCCATGCTCGCGACGCGAAGCACCATCGCGGACGATCGAGCACGTCGCGCGCTCCATCGCTCGAAGCTCACCGCCCCAGCGCCGAATAGCGTTGGGTAGATCGGTCCGATGTAGTACGACTTCCCATGCAACACGAGCAGAAGCACGAACGCTCCGATGCACGTCCAACCCACCGCCCGAAATCGCCGCATCGAATCCGCCAGCACCAGATAGAGCGCACCGGCAAGTGCGAGCAGAACGCCTGGCCCCCAGTGGAGCTGGCCGAGCGCGAAGGTCCAGAACGACACGTGCATGAGCTGCGACCCTTGCAGCGTCTGCATCTGCCCGACTACGGGGTAGTGAAGCCGGAGCTGCCCGACGATGCTCGGGCTTCCGAGAACGAACGCGATGACTGCCGCGAGCCACGGCCACGGCGTGAGCAGCACTCGGCGCTGCGGCGCGATGATCATGGCGGCAACGAGCGCGACTCCGAAGAACAACAGGCTGAACTTGGTGAGCAGCCCGAGTCCGCACGCGATGCCGAGCACGATCCACCATCGAGGCGCGGTAGACAGTGTGTCGTGGCGCGGCGCGCTGGAGCCGAGCCGCGCGAGCGCGTACAGCGCCAGCGTCCACCAGAGCTGATCGAACACCACCGGCTGGAACAGATCGCCGGCCCGCAGGAACAACGGCAACGCGGCGACCGCAACGGCCGCGAGAATCTGCGCGAACCGTCCGCCGCCGAGCTCGCGCGCAATCAACGCGGCCAGCATCACCATCAGCCCGGCGGCGAGTGCGGGCAGGAAGCGAATGGCCACGATCGAGTCGCCGAGCAGGAACCGCTCCACTTGCGATACGATCGCAATGAACGGCGGGAAGTCCATTCGCCACAGTTGCAGATGGCGGCCCATCGCCATGTACAGGAACTCGTCTCGCTGAAAGCCGTACGGCGACAGCCTGTTGACGATGACGTGCAGGGCGAACGTGATCGCACTCAGTGCGGCGATCGCGCGCGATGCGAACGGCTGTCGGGTCGCGGAGTAAGTAGCGGGCATCGCGTCAGGTGAATCGGGAAGGCTCGGCATCGATCACCACTACTAGGCACCCCGCGCCGAAGGTTCAGTCGCGCGGCGTCAGCCCCAGCCAGCGCTCGAGCGCCTCGCGTCGCGACCGGCTCACGCGCAGTCGCACGCCGCCCTTCATCTGCAGCTCGTAGTCTCCGCCACCGCCTCGATGCAGCGCCTCCACGAGGTCGAGCCGCACGATCACGGAGCGGTGCACGCGCATGAAGCGATTGGGATCGAGCCGGTCCTCGAGCGTCTGCATCGCTTCGCGAATCACATAGCGGCGCTCGCCGACGTGCAGCTCCGCATACGGTCCGGCGGCGCTGATGTAGTCGATCTGCGCAACGGGAATCGGCTTCACCTGCCCGTGCATCTCGACCGCGATGCGCTCGAGATAGTGCGCGCTCGCCGTAGCCGCTGCCTTGGAAGAGAGCTGACGAGGATCCGCCTCGCTCTCGCGCAACATGGCGAGCAGCTGGCCGCGCGCACGATCGAGCCCCTCGAGTGCCAGCGTCCGGCGCGCGCGCCGAAACGCCTGCTCGAAACGCTCGTCGTCGAAGGGCTTCACTAGATAATCGACTGCCGCGATGTCGAACGCCTGGAGCGCGTAGCGGTCGAAGGCAGTCACGAAGATCGTCATCGGCATGTTGTCCGCGCCGATCTCCTTCACCACGTCGAGCCCATTCTTCTTCGGCATCTGCACGTCGAGAAACACGAGATCGGGCTTCAACTCGCGAATCGCCTTTACAGCGGCGTCTCCGTCCGCGGCCTCGCCGGCCACGTCGACACCGTACTCGCCGCGGAGAAGGTCGTGGATGCGGAGACGGCCGAGCGTCTCGTCGTCGACGATGAGCACGCGAATGGGAGGAAGCCCGGACAGCGGGGCGGGCTCCTCACGGTCAGCGCCGATCATCGCTCGTCGATTCCGTTCCCTCCACTCGCAGCTCGGCGCGATCGCGCGTCGCCGGGAGGCGCACCTCAGCGACTGTCAGCTCGTTCACGCGCGCGAGCGAGAATCGGCCGTCCGCGCCGTACTGCTGCTCGAGCCTCGCGCGAGTGTTCCGCAGCCCCACACCATCGCTCGGCCCTGGAGGCGACTCCGCGCCGCCCGGGCCATTGTCGGTCACGCGCATCACCAGCGTATCTCCCTCGAGCAGCGCCTCGATCTCGATTCGTCCCGGTTCGGTCATCTTCTCCACCCCGTGCCTGATCGCGTTTTCGACGAGCGGTTGAAGAATCATACTCGGGACCATCACATCGAGCGCGTGATCGTCGAGCACTCGCAGCACGTTGAGCCCGGGGAAGCGCACCTGTATGATGTCCAGGTAGCGATCGAGCAGATCCAGCTCGCGCCGCAACGTGATCTCGGGCTCGCGCGCGTCTTCCATGCTGAAGCGCAGCAGCTCGCTCAATCGCGTGATCATTCTCCGCACCCCGCGGGGATCGCGCTCGACGAGTGAGGAGACGGCGTTCAGCGTATTGAACAGGAAGTGCGGATCGAGCTGGCTCCGCAACGCCTCGAGCCGCGCCTCGGCCAACTGCGCCTGCAGCTGTGTCGCTTGCTCGCGGCGCGCGCCGAGCCGGAGCGAGTACGCACGCGCGAGTCCGGCGGCCAGGACGCCGAGGTAGATCACGAGCGCGTTGAGAAACCCGTACCAGAGCGGCGGACCGCGCCCACGCTCGCTGCCGTCGGCTCGTGGGGGCCGTTGCATCAGAAGGTCTCGCAGCTCGTGCCCGACGACGCTCATGCCCAGCGCGATCAGAACGCCGAGCAGCGCGAGAAGAAGAAAGTTCATCCCGCGCGACATCCGCTCGGAGCGCGCGCGGCCGGCGAGCGAGACGATCAGCGGCGTCAGGAGCGCCCACAGCGCCGCCTCCGCAAGCGCGATGAACACCCACGTGGTGAGCGTCCCATCGGGTCGCCTGTCGGGAGGGCCCGGATCGAACGCGTGGTTCGCGATGGTGAGCAGCGCGTAGATCAGCCAGAAGCCGACGATGAACGAGATGTCCCGCCGCGTGAGCGGAAAATGCTCCGTCGGCACACCGCTTCGGTGCGCCGCGTCTCGCGTGTCGTGATTGGTCGCGCCGAGTCCCGGGGTCGCCACGAGGTGAAGGATATGTGCTTCTGGCGGGCGCGCGAGGGCGCGTGTCACGAGCTGCACGCCGGCATGCATGGATTGCACGAAGCGGTTGCGCGCAAGCTTGCGCTCGCTTGGCGCGGCACCGTTGCGGCGTCGGTCGACGACCTCAGGTGCCGCTGGTACCGCCCGCAGGTCGATTCGGAACACGAGCGTGCAACTCGTGACATCCCAGCAACTTACGCTTCGTTAGCAAGTAAAATTTATATGTCGGGATGGAGAGACTCGCGACACGCGCGGGCCCCCGGCGAGGCAGATCGAACATTCGAAGAGGCGAGAAGGCGCAATGTCGACGTTCAACAAGCTGTTCACCGGTTCGGTACTGACTGCGGCGCTTCTGGTGTTGCTGCACACGGGTTCGTGGGCATGGCGTTCGTCGCGCCCAATCGATGCCACGCAGGCGCTGGCAGTCGCGCCTGTGTTTACGATGTCAGCCAATGGGATCTCGGGATCTCCGTCGAGCAGCTCGGCAGACTCGTGTGCAAAGGCTTCTCAGCCGGACGCACCTTGATGCTCGTGCATTTGAACACCACAGTCCGGCGTTCGCGCACACGCGAACTGGCAATGGGTCCATAGAGCTTCACCGCGACGATCGTCGCACTGCAAGGAGACAGGATGAAGAAGAGGCTGATCACGGTCGCCATTGTGGCGATGGCAGCAGTCACGAGCGGATACGTGCTCTATCGCCGCGCGCATTCGGACGCGACGCCGGCGTATCGCACGGCCGCCGTTCAGCGCGGGAATCTCGAGTCGACCGTCGCCGCAACCGGCACGCTCGGCGCCGTCACCACCGTGCAGGTCGGCACGCAGGTGTCCGGTCAGATCGCGGCCATCTTCGTGGACTTCAATTCCAAGGTGAAGAAGGGGCAGCTCATCGCACGCATCGACCCGACGCTGCAGCAGCAGGCGGTGGAGGATGCGCAGGCCGGTGTAGCGCGCGCACAGGCGCAGCTCACGCAGACCAGGCTCGAATACGATCGCAACAAGCTCCTGCACGACCAGAAGATCGTGACCGATCCCGAGTTCAACACCGCCCAGCTCAACTATCAGGTCGCGAAGGCGAACGGCACGTCGGCGCAGATCGCGCTCGACAAGGCGCGGCAGAATCTGTCGTACACCTCGATCTATGCACCCATCGACGGCATCGTCGTCGAGCGCGACATGGACGTAGGGCAGACCGTCGCGGCGAGCCTGTCCGCGCCGCAGCTGTTCGTGATCGCGAAGGATCTCTCGCAGATGCAGATCCTCGCGACCGTCGATGAGAGTGACATCGGGCAGATCAAGAATGACCAGTCCGTGAGCTTCACGGTGCAGGCGTATCCCGGCCAGATCTTCACGGGCGCGGTGCGGCAGGTGCGCATCAACTCGACCACCGTGAACAACGTCGTGAACTACACTGCGGTGGTCGCGGTGAGCAATCCCGACGGCAAGCTGCTGCCAGGCATGACGGCCACGGCCAAGTTCCTCGTCGGCACGGCGAACGACGCGCTCTCGGTGCCGAATGCGGCGCTGCGCTTCAAGCCCGCGGTCGCCGCGAGCACGAGCACCGGCACCCGCCCGACTCCCAGAATCCGCAACGCGTCCGCGGGCTCGACTGCGGCGACCGCGAGCGGCAGGCCGGATGCGACGATGGCGACGCTCTGGTATCTCGATTCGGCGAACGCGCTCGAGCCCGTTCGTGTGCACGCTGGACTCAGCGACGGCACGCGAACGCAGGTAACGGGAACAGGGCTCAAGGAAGGGATGCAGATAATAGTAGGCGCGAACACCGGCACGACGACCGCGACACCCGCGGCGTCGGCGAATCCGCTGCAGCCACAGAGCACAGGGCGGCGCGGCGGTGGACCTCCAGGCGCCTTCTAACCGCAACCGGGGAGACTGACATGTCCGGACCAGTGATCGACATCAGCGGTGCGACGAAGATCTACCGTATGGGGGAGACCGAGGTGTTCGCGCTCAGAGGCGTGGACCTCACCGTCGACGCGGGCGAGTTGCTCGCGGTGATGGGCTCCTCCGGCTCGGGGAAATCCACGCTGATGAACATCCTCGGATGTCTCGACGTCCCCACGGCGGGGAGCTACGCGCTCGACGGCATTCGCGTGGACGGGATGAGCCGCAACGAGCTCGCGGATCTGAGAAACAGGAAGCTCGGCTTCGTCTTCCAGGGATTCAATCTGCTTCCGCGCACGAGCGCGGTAGAAAATGTCGAGCTGCCGCTGCTCTACGATCGCACGGGTCGCTGGACCAATACCCGCGCCCTCGCAACCGAAGCGTTGAAGCGGGTCGGCCTGGGCGATCGGCTGGATCATCAGCCGAGCGAGCTGTCGGGCGGGCAGCAGCAGCGCGTGGCGATCGCGCGAGCGCTCGTCACGCAACCGACGCTGCTGCTCGCCGATGAGCCGACCGGAAATCTGGACAGCAGAGCATCGATCGAAGTGATGGCGCTCTTCCAGGCGCTCAACGAGCAGGGGATCACGGTGATCATCGTGACGCACGAGCCCGACATCGCGCAGTACGCGCATCGGGTGATCGATGTCCGCGATGGCCGAATCATGAAGGATCACGTCGTTTCGGCACCTCGCCGCGCGGCGGACGATGTACTGATGCTGGACGCCGAGGCGGATGCGATCGCCGCCGGCGAATCGAGGGAGGCAGCATGAAGACCAAGTCGCTTCTGACGATGGCCACGGGGAGCATCCTCAAGAACAAGCTGCGCACGATGCTCACGATGCTCGGCATCGTGATCGGCGTGGGCGCAGTGATCGTGATGGTTGCCGTGGGGAATGGCGCGCAGAAGCAGATCGAGGCGCAGATCAAGAACCTCGGCACCAACCTCATCGTCGTCACGCCCGGTAGCGCGGCGGCTGGCGGGGCGAGCCAGGGGGCGCAGACGTTCAATCGCCTCACGGTGGCGGATGCGGACAAGATCAAGAGCGATGCGACGCTGCTCTCCGCAGTGTCGCCCGTGATCGTGACGCGCACGCAGATCATCACGGGGAAAGGGAACTGGCGCACGGAGATCGATGGCATATCGACGGACTACCTCACCATCCGCGACTGGAACGTGACGAGCGGCGATCTCTTCACCGACGACGACGTGCGCACCAAGCGCAAGGTCGCGGTGCTCGGCGCGACGATCGTGAAGAACCTCTTTCCCGACAGCGATCCGGTGGGCAGTCAGATCCAGCTTGGGCACGTGCCCTTCACTGTAGTAGGAGTGCTCGCCGCAAAGGGACAAACATCGAGCGGCGCGGATCAGGACGACATCGTGCTCGTGCCGTACACCACCGCGCAGGCCCGCCTGAGCGGGATGACCTTCCTCGGCCAGATTCTGGCGAGCGCGAGCTCGGCGAAGGACATGACGGCGGCGCAGGAAGAGATTCGCGGAATCATGCGCGACTCGCACGCGCTGCTTGGGGACGGCGCGGATGACTTCACCGTGCGCGATCAGACCGCGATCGCGCAGGCTGCGACGAGCACGACATCGGTAATGACCGGGCTGCTCGCGGCGATCGCGTCGATCTCGCTCGTGGTCGGCGGCATCGGAATCATGAACATCATGCTCGTGTCGGTGACGGAGCGGACGCGGGAGATCGGCATTCGCATGGCGGTAGGCGCACGCGGCTCGGATGTGCTCACACAGTTTCTCGTCGAGAGCGTCGTCATGAGCCTGCTCGGCGGCGTGGCTGGGCTCGCGCTCGGCTTTGGAGGAGCGGCGATCCTGGGGCACGTGACGGGATGGAGCACGGCGACGCCGCTGATCGCGGTATTCGTCGCGGTCGGATTTTCGGCCGCGGTGGGTGTGTTCTTCGGCTACTACCCGGCGCGCAAAGCGGCGGCGCTCGACCCGATCCAGGCGCTGCGCTACGAGTGACGAATGATCGGGGCACGCGAGGGATGTACGGCAGTTACACAATCAACATGGATGGATGCTCACATGCGCGTATTCAATGGCAAACTGGCAGCGCTGACGCTCGCGCTGATGATGGTGTGCGGAACGGGACGGTCGCTCATGGCGGAGGGTGTCCCGGCCGACACCGTGGGCGCCGGCACGCCGATCACCTTCGAGGACGCCGTGCAGATCGCGCTCAAGCAGAACATCACGCTGGCGCAGGCGCAGAATGCCGTAGCGAGTGATGCGGCGAGCGTGCGCGGCGCGAAGCTGGGCTTCCTCCCCAACCTGCAGCTGACCACCGGTGGCTCGCAGGTGTACGGACGCAACTTCAACGAAACCACGGGCGACGTGCTGAACAGGAACAATCAGTCGCTCAATGCCGGCATCTCGTCGAGCATCACGTTGTTCAACGGGCTCCAGAATGTCGCCACGCTGCACGAGGCCCAGAAGAATCAGGACGCGGGCGAGCTCGATCTGACACGCGCGAAGCAGACGACCGTGTTCACGGTGGCGTCGAACTATCTGTCGATCATCACGGCGCAGGAGCAGCTCGAGGTTCAGCAGGAGAACCTCGCCTCGCTCCAGGCGCAGGAGGATGAAATCAAGAAGATGGTGGACGCGGGCGCTCGCGCGATCTCGGATCTCTACTCGCAGCAGGCGAGCACCGCGGCCGCGCGTCTCGCGGTCGTAAACGCGCAGCACGACCTCGAGCTCGGCAAGGTCGATCTCGTGCAGACGCTGCGCCTCGATCCGAAGGTGACGTACAACTTCATTGCGCCCACGGTGAGCA
>DATCPC010000125.1:0-3867 GCA_036564355.1 Gemmatimonadaceae bacterium
GATCGCGCTGATGCGCCCAGACTCGATATAGTAGATCTCTTTTCCATCGGGCGACCATTCGACGCTGCTCTTCGGCCCGGGCGTCGACGTGAGCTGCTTGGCCACCGGCTCATCCTTCGACAGCTCGTCCAGCGGGAAGAGGTAGAGATTGGCCTGCCCCGCCGCGATTGCCGTCACGACGACGGACTTTCCATCGGGTGCGACCGCCTGGCTGACGACATCGAGGCCTATAGGCAGGAAGGAGAGCCGCGAGCGAAGCCCCTCGAACACAACGGGCGTGTGGCGCACGGCGTCGCGGTGGGTCGAATCAGCGGCGCGAGAGCTGCTGTCGGCGCCCGGCGATGTCGCGCTGTCGCGCTTCGCGGCCGTGTCGCGCGGCGCCGGTGCGCGATCGTGATTCTCGCGCGCGGGCGCGGGCGACGGCTGCGCGCGCTGCGGCGGCGTCGACGCGGGAGCATCGGTGCTGAAGAGATCGCGGAACTGATCCTCGCGGAAGCGCGGCGTGCGCGGCACGAGATCCACGCGCGCGAGCACGCCCGGCTCCGTGCGCTGCGACGAGACGAGGAGCAGGAAGGTTCCGTCGGGACTCCAGCCGAGTGCATCCGCGTTCGTATTGGACAGGAAGCTGACGGAGTGTGAGTCTCCTCCGGACGCGCTCACTATGTACGCGTTTGCGAACAGCTTGCTCCCTTCGCTCGCGGCGTAGGCGATCCACTTGCTGTCGGGCGACCAGACGATCGCGCGCTCGCTGAGAAAGGGTGCGCGATCGAGGCGTGTGAACGCGACGGTGCGGTCGGATGGAGGGCCGTCGGACTTCGCCGACTTCGGATCGAGCGAGAGCACGTGCAGCTCGTTTCCGCCGTGCACGTAGGCGAGCGACTTCCCGTCCGGAGACCAGACTGGGGTGATGTCGTTCTCGGCGCCGGTGGTGAGGCGTCGCTCCTCGTGCGACACGAAGTCGTACAGGTAGAGATGGTAGCGTCCCTCACGATCATCGCTGAAGGCGAGGCGCCGGCTGTCTGGCGCCCACGCCGGCTGTTGCTCGACGAGTCCCGCGGCGGACACGCGCTGCGCATTTCCGCCATCGTGGCTCGACGCCGCAAAGATCCTTCCGCGCACCGTGAACGCGATCTTCTTGCCGTCGGGCGACAGCGCGAGCTCCTGGAGTCCGTTCGTCAATGCGCGATGCTCGACGAGCGCGCCGGAGGCCGACCCGCGAAGCTCGATCGCGACGGGCTTGGCGGTGCCGGCGGCGACGTCGTAGCTCCAGATGCCGAAGTCACGCTCGAAGACGATGCCTTTTCCGTCGTACGCGATGGTGGGCCACAGCAAGCGCCCGTCAGTGAATTTCGTTAGCTGGCGCGCCCCGCCTCCGGACGCTGGGCGCGTCCAGAGATTCGGCGCGCCGCTTCGATCGCTCACGAAGTAGAGCGCTTTCCCATCCGGCGACCACATCGGCCACTCGCTCTTCGCGCCCGGCCCCGTCATCTGCTCGTACTTGGGCGCGCCACGCGACCCCGTCGCGACGCCGTGCACGAGCCAGATCTCGCTCTCATCGATGTGGCTGTGCCCCCTCCGCCACCACTGCGACGCCGAGAGGCCGCGCGCCGTGATCGCGATCGTACCGTCGTCCGGGCCGGCGGCCGCCCAGTACTCGGCCGCGTATCGATCCGCCGCCACCGAGACCGGCGTGCCACCCTCCACGCTCACGCGCATGACGTCGCTCATGCCCGAGATGTCGCTGGCAGTTGATGAGAAGTAGAGCCACTTGCCGTCGTGCGACCACGAGTCGAGCTGATCGATCCCGTCATCAAAGGTGACGCGGCGAAGCGTGCCGCTCGCGAGCGCGAGCACGTAGATGTTCTGTCCGCCGTTGCGCGAGGACATGAACGCGAGCTGCGAGCCGTCCGGCGAGTACAGCGGCCGGCGCTCGTTCGCGGCGTCGGAGACGAGGAGGTGCGCCTCGCCGCCGGCGGCGGGGACTGTCCAGATGTCTCCACCGGACACGAAGGCGATCTCGCGGCGATCCGGCGAGTAGTCGGGCTCGGAGAACGAGCGGCGCGCGGCTGCCGGCGGGTGCGCGCGCACCGGATTCGGTATCGCGACGGATGCGGCCGCGACCAGCACCACGGCGGCTGAGCGGATGATCATCATGGTAGGTAAAGCTAGATGCTGACGCCGAGGGCTGCGAGCGTGGTTTCGTGTGCTAATCCACCTGTCGCGTTTCCACCGACACTGTGAGACGCTCGTCCGCCTGGCCGCGGAACGTGCCTCGCGTTGGCGGAACATCGGCGTAGTCGCGGCCAATCGCCATCTTGATGTGCGCCGTGCTCGCGACGAGATCGTTCGTCGGATCGAAGCCCCGCCAGCCGTGGATGGGCGTATACGCCTCCGCCCACGCGTGCGACGCCTCGGTGTCTGCCATGGGCGTGCCGGCCCCGCCACCCGCGGATACCGTGTACCCGCTCACGTAACGCGCGGGAATGCGGATCGACCGGCAGAGGCCGATGAGCAGGTGCGCGAAATCCTGGCACACGCCGCTCCGCTGCTGGAGCACATCGTGGACGGTCGTCGCGACCGTGGTAACGTGCCTCGTGTACTTGAATTCATCGTGGATGAACTTCGACAGCTGCCGCACCGTCTCGAACAATCCGTCGAGAGCGTCGGGGCGAAACGGCTCGGCGAGCGCCGCGAGCTCGTGGCTCACCGGCACCAGTGCCGACGGCTGGAGATAATCCGCGATCTCCGACGGCGTGAGCGGGCGTGGACGCTGCGACGGCGCGGAGAACGGATCGGCGAGCGACGTCACCACGTCGCAGCGCGTGACCACCTCGAGCATCCGGTGCGGCTTCGCGACGGTGATCAGATGCGCGCGGTTGCCGAAGCCGTCTGTGTACCGACGCACGGAACCAGATGGACTCACGTTGATCGTGAAGACGTCCCATCGCTGGTCCGCATCGGAGAGCGGACCGAGTCGCACGTCCATCACCCCTTCGATGACGTCGGTGCTGTAGTCGAGTCGCGTGATGTGCTCGAGGCGGACTTTCATTGCTGCTGCTGTTGCTCGGCCATCAGCATCGCGGCGCGCGCGACGGCGACGACGCGTCCCGGCTGCGGCTCGTCGCGCAGATACACGCGCGTGACCTGGTCGCACACGCGCGCGATGTTCTTCTGCAGCGCCGCGAGATAGCTCTGCAGCCCGCTCTCGAGAATCTCATCGACAGCCGCGTGCTCGAGCTGTGCGCTCAGCAGGCCGAGCGATCGCGTGGCGACCGTGACGCCCTCCCTGCCCGCTTCCACGCGCTGCGAGCCGCTCAGCTGCTGCAGCGCGTGCGATGCATGACGGAGGCTGAAGCGAACGGTCTGCGGAAAGGAGGAATTGAGCAGAAGGAATTCCACCACCCGTGCCGGATCGACGCGCAGCGAGTAGTAGCGCGCGTACGCCTCCGCCGCCCCGCATGAGCGCAGCACGGCGAGCCAGCGCACCTGGTCGTCGTCGTTCCGCTCGTGCAACAGATGCGCCTGCAGCGTGATCATGTGCGCGACGTTGTCGGCGCGCTCGAGATACTTGCCCAGGCAGGTGAAGTACCACGGATCGTCGTGCGACAGCGTCGCGTCGGCGAGCCCCTGGATGTACTGCGTCTCGATGAGCACGCGACGATAGAAGGGATGCGAGTCTTCCTCCATCGCCGCGTCCGCGCCACCCGCCGCCAGCCAGAGGTGGAGCGAGTTAATCGCCTCCCACATCTCGCTCGAGATGCTCTCGCGCACGCGGCGCGCAGCCGTGCGCCCGCGCTGCACGCACGACACGAGCGACCGCGGATTGCGAAGATCGCGCGCGAGCCAGTTGCGCACCGACAGCGGCTC
>DATCPC010000131.1:0-2447 GCA_036564355.1 Gemmatimonadaceae bacterium
GAGCAGGCGCTCGCGGCGGCGCGGAATGGCCGAGCCAGCGACGCCGGCGACCGCGCGTTCGACGCGTACATCGCGTTCGAGCCGCTCGAGACTCGAGCGCGCGCGAAGAATCCGGGGCTCGTCGCCTCCGTGGAGAGGCTATTCGCCGACTTCAAGGGCGCGGTGCGGAGCAATGATATCCAGGGCGCGGAGCGCGCGCGCAACGCGATCGAAGCCGATCTTCCCGCCGTCGTCGAGCTCACGAAACCGACCGGCAGCGTGAGCGAGGCGTTCTGGCAATCCTTTCTGATCATTCTGCGCGAAGGATTCGAGGCCATCCTCGTCATCGGCGCCGTCGTCGCGTTCCTGCTCAAGACCGGACATCACGAGCGCCTGCGCTCCATCTGGCTCGGCGTCGGGCTCGGCCTGGCCGCGAGCGCGGTGACCGCGGTGGTGCTCACGACGGCGCTTGCCGCCGTGCCGGCCAGCCGCGAGATCATCGAAGGGGTGACGCTGCTCGTAGCCGTGGCGGTGCTCTTCTCGGTGAGCTACTGGCTCATCTCGCGCGTCGAAGCTGCGAAGTGGCAGCAGTTCATCCGCGAGAAGGTCACCGACGCGCTCGAGCAGGGCGGCGGTCGCGCGCTGGCGTTCGTGGCCTTCCTCGCCGTTTATCGCGAGGGCGCCGAGACCGCCCTGTTCTACCAGGCGCTGTTCAGCGAGGGCCGGCACCTCGCGCTGCCGATCAGCATGGGCATCCTCGTCGGCTTCGCGGCGCTCGCGATCATCTTCACGCTCTTCTATCGTTACGGCGTGCGCATTCCGCTGCGTCCATTCTTCAGCGTGACGAGCATCCTGCTGTACTACATGGCGTTCGTATTCTTGGGGAAGGGCATCCGTGAGCTGCAGGAGGGGAACGCGATCCCGCTGTCCGTGATTCCCGGCTTCCCCAGCGTGGAAGCGTTAGGCATCTACCCCACCTGGCAGACCGTGCTCGCGCAACTCCTGCTACTGGGGCTGCTCGTCTTCGCACTCGCGAAGACTTTCTGGCCCAAGCGCTCGCTGGCGATACCGACGATACCATCGGGGTCGAAGCCAGCTCTGGAACTGGCCGCGGAAGTCGCGGCGATTCGCGAGGAGAGCGAACGCCTGCGCGCGCGCATAGCCATGCTCGAGGAGGCGATCCGTGACGCGGGATAGGAATTCCAATCGTCACCGGACTGCCTTGCTGAAGCAGCTTGCCGACCGAACCCTGCAAATCGCGCCGATTCTCGCGACGCGCCGACCACATCGCGTCGATCAGCTGTGCGTTCCGAGCGACAAGCCGGATCAAGATCAGTGGCATTCATTATTCGGTCGCGCGCTTGCTTGCGTCCATGCTCACATGACGTGACCCCAAACGCTGATTGCCCAGAGGAATACATCCTACAGACAGCGGTGGAGCGGCGGTGTATGTTCACGAAAGAGACGATGCAAGTGCAACAGCTCCGTGCCCGCGCCTGATAAGCGTGAGGTCCGAGGTTCAACTCCTCGCAGGCCCATACAGTCGAAAATTATGCCCCGCTTGAGATTGCGACCTCGGGCGGGGCGTTTCGTTGCTGCTGATTTCGGCAGACGGTGTGAGTTCACTGTGCTCCAGCTCTGCAACACCTGCACGATGCCGCGCTATGTGGCGCTCGGCAACGCGTGGCACTCGACGCTCTGACCAGCGGCGGTGCGCGCGCGGCGGTCCGAACACCGCCAGTATGGCGAACTCAGTCTGCGCGCGCGACCTTCCGTCTCCGCCGGATCCGCCCGCCCGCGAACTGCCCCGCGAAGTAGGCCGCGATGAACAGCGGCAGCGTCACGAGATGGAATCCGAGCCCCAGCGACAAGCGCAGCACGATCGCGAAGGGGATCGGCGCATGGATGGCCACGAACCACCACGCGGAGAGCTTCCGCAGCCCCTCGCGCCAAAAGCCAAAGGGCACATTGAGCAGGAAGATGAGGAATGCGACGAGCCAGATGCGCGGCGGGAAGAGCGTGGGATCCATGCGCGCAAGTGTGGTGCATCCCGCGTCGCTCGTCCACCCCGTTATCTTCCGCCCGTGACGCCGCATCTCCTGCTCGTCAACCTTGGCACTCCCACCGCGCCCACGCCCGAGGCGGTGCGCGAATTCCTCGAGGAGTTCCTGAGTGACCCATCGGTCGTCGATCTGCCTGCCTGGCTCTGGCGGCCGATCCTGCGGACGATGGTTCTGCGCCGCCGGCCGGCGCGCGTCGCGCACATGTACGCTTCGATCTGGCACCCGGAAGGCTCGCCGTTGCGCGTCGCGACGGAACGCATCGTCGCCGCCCTGCGCGTGCGTGCGCGCGGCCACTTCACTGTGAGCGCGGCATATCGCTACGGCGAGCCCTCACTCGACTCGGAGATGGCTCGGCTCGCGCGCGACACCACGGGGTCCATCGTCGTCGTCCCGCTCTTCCCTCAC
>DATCPC010000141.1:0-3649 GCA_036564355.1 Gemmatimonadaceae bacterium
CGAAAGCGAACAGGTACGATGCGGAGGCGCAGTTGCTACACCCCCACCCGCACCAGCGCATACTCCCTCGCCCCCTTCCGCAGCAGCAGGTGCCGCCCCGCGAGCATCGACTCGCTCCGCACCACTCGCTGCTCTACGCCAAGCTTCGCACCATTCACCGACAGCCCACCCTGCTCGAGCAGTCGCCTCGCCGCGCCCTTCGACGGCGCGAGCTTCGCCGCGACGAAGAGATCCGTCGCATCGATTCCCTCGGCGGGCAAAGCGGGCAGCTCTACGAACGGCACCTCATCCCTCAGCGCCTCCAAAGCATCACTAGATAGTGACGCGGCATCACCACGACCAAACAACAGCGCCGACACATCCGCCGCCGCCCTCGCCGCTTTCTCCCCATGCACCCGCGTCGTCACATCGCGCGCCAACGCCTGCTGCGCCACTCGTCGCTCCGGATGCGCCGCCAGCTCCAACTCCAGCGCCTCGATCTCCTCCCTCGCCATCAGCGTGAAAAATCTCAGGAAGCGCGACGCATCCCGATCGTCCACGTTCACCCAGAACTGATAGAACTTGTACGGCGACGTCAGCTTCGGATCGAGCCACACCGCGCCCGCCTCCGTCTTCCCGAATTTCGTCCCCGCCGCCGTCGTCACCAGCGGCATCGTCAGCGCGTGCGCCTCGACGCCCTCTACCCGGCGCACGAGCTCGATGCCCGCGGTGATGTTCCCCCACTGATCGCTCCCGCCTATCTGCAGCGTGCATCCAACGCGTCGGTACAGCTCCAGGAAATCCTTTGCCTGCAGGAGCATGTAGCTGAATTCGGTGTATGATATTCCGCCCTCTTCCATGCGGGCGCGCACCGATTCCTTCTGCATCATGTAGCTCACCGTGAAGTGCTTCCCGACCTCACGCATGAACTCCACGGCGCCCATCTCCAGCAGCCACTCGGCGTTATCGCGCATGATTGCACCGTGCGGCTCGCCGAACTCGAGAAACTTCTCGAGCTGCGATTGAATCGCGCGCGAGTTCGCCTTCACCGTCTCCGGAGTGCTCAGCTGCCGCTCGCTCGTCTTGCCACTCGGATCGCCGATCATCCCCGTGCCGCCGCCAATCAGCACCACCGGGCGATGTCCCGCGCGCTGCAAATGTGCCAGCCCCATCACGGGCACGAGATTCCCCACGTGAAGGCTGGTCGCGGTCGGGTCGAAGCCGCAGTACCCGGTCACGACGCCCGCGCTCAACGCCGCACCCAGCGGCTCGGTGTGCTGATACAGCAGCCCACGCCACGTCAGCTCGGCCAGCAGCGAATTCATGTTGGACATCGCACAAACATAGATGACACACGCGGTTGTGTCACGACGACCGCGTTGCCGCTCCCCCCGTCGGCGGTTAGCATTTCAGTTGTATATGGCTGACTTTCCACTCGGCAGGCGCTTCTGGCGCGCGCGACCCAAACTCTCCCGCGCTGCGCTGCTCTCAGGCCTCTTCGTCGCATCGTTCGCCATCGGCATGGCCTGGTCCGCCTGGAGCCTGGTCTGTCGCGAAGGCGCGTGTCCCGATCCCACCAGGCTCGACGCCTTTCAGCCCCGCCAGACGAGCAAGCTCTTCGCCGCCGACGGCCGCTTCATCGCCGAGCTCGGACTCGAGCGCCGTACGCTCGTCAAGCTCGCGGACAT
Organism: Gemmatimonadaceae bacterium; assembly: GCA_036564355.1. Classification (GTDB taxonomy): domain Bacteria; phylum Gemmatimonadota; class Gemmatimonadetes; order Gemmatimonadales; family Gemmatimonadaceae; genus FEN-1250. The sequence continues at coordinate 1,668 of DATCPC010000141.1, forward strand.
TCCGAAGCCGGTACAGCAGGCCTTCATCATCACCGAAGACAAGCGCTTCTACGACCACGCCGGCATCGACTGGACGCGCGTCTTCGGCGCCTTCGCAGCCGACTTCGTCCATCGAAATTTCGCCCAGGGCTTCTCGACGCTCACGATGCAGCTCGCGCGAAACATTTTTTCGGAGCAGATCTCCCGCGAAAAAACGCTCACGAGAAAGCTCAAGGAAGCCAAGGTCGCGCGACAGATCGAAGCGCGCTATCCGAAAGAGAAGATCCTCGAGCTCTACCTCAATCAGATCTACCTCGGCAACGGCGCGTACGGCGTCGAAACCGCGTCGCAGCATTACTTCGGCAAGTCGGTTCGCGACCTCAATCTGGCCGAGGCGGCCACGCTGGCGGCGCTCCCGAAGGGGCCCGAGCGCTACAACCCGCGCAAGTATCCGGACCGCGCGATCCAGCGGCGCAACACCGTCATCGGTCTCATGCGCAAGGAAGGCGTCGTCACCGAAGCCGATGCCCGCCTCGCGCAGGCGTATCCGCTCCAGCTCGCGCGCAAGGCGGAGTCGGGTGAGCTCGCACCATACTTCGTGGAGTTCGTGCGCCGCCAGCTCGAGCAGCAGTTCGGCGACAAGCTCTACACCGACGGTCTCAAGATCTACACGACGCTCGACATCGAGATGCAGCAGGCGGCCGAGCGGAATCTCGAGCGGCAGATCAAGGCGATCGAGGGCGGCAAGTACGGCACATTCAAGCACACGACGTTCGAGGAGTACGTCGCGCGCAATGCAAACGGGGAGAACGAAGCGAACGGTGTTCCGAACTCGCCCTATCTGCAGGGCGCGGTGATCTCGATGGATCCGCGCAATGGCGCGATCCGCGCCCTGATCGGCGGCCGCGACTACGACGATTCGAAGTTCGACCGCGCGACGCAGGCCCTGCGCCAGCCCGGCTCGACGTTCAAGCCGATCGTCTACGCCGATGCGATTCACAACGGACGCTCGGCGTCGTACATGCTCAACGACTCCGCGCTCACCGTGCCGCAGATCAGCGGACAGGATTGGACGCCGCAGAACTACGACCTGAAGTTCATGGGCAACATCCCCCTGCGCGAGGCGCTCTACCTCTCGCGCAATCTTGCCGCGATCCGCCTCGGCATGGAGCTCGGCGAGAGCAGCGTCATCGACATGGCGAGGAAGTTCGGGGTCACCACGCCGATCCCGCCGTACCCATCGATTCACATCGGATCCGCGGACGTCTATCCGATCGAGATGGTCGCTGCGTATTCGGCGTTCGCGACGCTGGGCGTGCGCGCGATGCCCAACGCCGTGGTGAAGGTCGAGAACGCGAAGGGAGAGACCATCTGGGAGTCGAATCCCGCGCGCTTCGAGACGCTGTCGCGTGAGGAATCGTGGCTGATGGTCGACATGATGAAGGACGTGGTGCGCCGCGGCAGCGCGGCGAGCGTTTGGGCATCGGGCTTTCACATTCCCGCGGCAGGAAAAACGGGGACGACGAATGACGGCACCGACGTCTGGTTCATCGGCTACACTCCCGATCTCGTGACCGGCATCTGGATGGGATTCGATCGTCCGCAGAAGATCCAGGCGAACGCGCAGGGCGGCCGGCTTGTCGCGCCCGCATGGACGTCGTACATGTCCGAGATCTATCAGCGTCGTCCGACGCCGCCGGACTGGCCGCGTCCCGAGGGACTCGTGGTGCGCGAGGTCGATCGCACGAACGGGTTGCTGCGCAGCCCCTTCTGCCCCGACTCGCTTGTGGTCAGCGAGTTCTACATCGAGGGCACCGAGCCGGTATCGCAGTGCAGCGGCGTGTTCGGCGCGCCCGAGGACAGCATGCATGCGGCGCCGCCACCCGCGCCCTTCGGCCAGCAACCCCAGCCCTTCGATCCGAACGCGGTCCGTCCGCGCGCCGCGCCCGTGCCCGCGCCAGCGCGCCCGCCCGCGCGCGACACGGCTCGCGGCCCCATCGATC
>DATCPC010000064.1:0-17025 GCA_036564355.1 Gemmatimonadaceae bacterium
CTCTCGCTCCGCTTCCGGCCGCCAGAAGTGCGCTCGCTCCAGGAGTGGCACGAGGTAGCCCGCGCCGCCGCGGCTCACGCGCGACGCGACATCCCGGCACCCATCGGAACCTGATGCCCGTCCCCCTTCTCGATCTCAAGGCCCAGCACGCGCGCATCCGCGACACGGTCGTGCGCGCGATGATGAAGGTCGTCGAGGATCAGACCTTCATCCTGGGCAAGCCAGTGGAGGATTTCGAGCGCGAGATCGCGGCGCTATCGCACACGCGCTTCGCGATCGGGTGTGCGAACGGCACCGACGCACTCTTGCTCTCGCTGCGCGCGCTCGATATCGGGGCGGGGCACGAAGTGATCACGACGCCGTTCACTTTCTTCGCGACGGCTGGCACCATTCACAACTCAGGCGCGAAGACCGTGTTTGCGGATATCGAGCCGGGCACCTTCAGTCTCGATCCAGCGGCGGCGGCGGCAGTCGTGACGAGCCGCACGCGCGCCGTCATGCCCGTGGATCTCTTTGGACAGATTGCGCCCATTGAGCGCTACGCGGAGATGATTCCGCGACTCCCCGTGATCGAGGATGCCGCGCAGTCCATCGGGGCCCGTCGAAGCTTCGATGGCGAGTGGAGCATGGCCGGCGAGCGCGCGGCGATCGGAACCTTTAGCTTCTTTCCGTCGAAGAATCTCGGCGGCTACGGCGACGGAGGGATGCTCGTGACGCAGGACGACCATCTCGCGATGCGACTGCGCCGCCTTCGCACCCACGGCGCGATCAAGACGTACGTGCACGAGGAGGTGGGCTACAACAGCCGCCTCGACACGCTGCAGGCCGCGGTGCTCTCGGCCAAGCTCCCGTTCCTCGCCGAGTGGAGCGCGGCGCGGCGGGCGCATGCCGCGTATTACGACCGGGCCCTGGCGGACGTTCCGGAGATTCGAACGCCGGCCATCGACGCGGCGAATGAGTCCATCTATAATCAGTACACGATTCGCACGGAGCCGCGCGACGCACTCCAGGCGCATCTGAAAGCGAAGGAGATCGGTACGGCGATCTACTATCCCATCCCCCTCCATCTGCAGCAGTGCTTCGCGTATCTCGGTCATAAGCAGGGCGCGTTTCCGGAATCGGAGCGCGCGTCAAAGGAGGTCCTCTCGCTCCCCGTCTATCCAGAGCTCACGCAGTCGCAGCAGGATGAGGTCATCGCCGCCGCCCGTTCATTCTTCGGCCGCTGATGCGACACACGATGTCGCGCGTGGTCGCCTTCGCGCTCACGGTCCTCGCCGCTGCGCCCGTAGCCGCGCACGCGCAGCACGCGCTCGTTGGTCTTCCGCTCACCGATCCCGCGTACACGCAGCTCGATGGGCTCATGCGCCAGGGATGCGCCGCGGCGCGCATCTCGCAATACCGGCCGTTCTTCGTCGGTGACATCAGAAAGGCACTGAAGGCAGCCGAGAGCGACTCGGCGTGCGTGGGCACGCTGCTCTCCGCGCTTCGCGTTCGCTTTCCCGAGGACACCGCCCCGCGCGATACGACGCGCAGCCGGCTCTCCTTCGGCGCGGCGGGCACGCTCCAGGCGACGGGACTCAAGAACGGCACCTTTCGTCCACTGTGGCAGGACGTGCGCTCGACCTCCGAGGGCGAGCCCGCGGCCGTCGGCATCGCCCGCATTCGGTTGACCTACGACGGCGGTCCGCACGTTCTGCTCGTGACCGAGGCGTTCGGCGAGACGGACGTGCGAAACGATCCAACCATTCGCGAGTCGCCCTTCCGCAACACATCGGGCGTCGTGGGATTTCAGGATGCGTACATCACGGTGCAGGTGAGCAAGTTGATCATCTCGCTCGGCCGTGCGCGCGAAGCATGGCTCGGCGAGGGTGAGGAATCGCTGGTGCTTTCCGCGAATGGACCCGCGTACGATCGCCTCTCGTTTGCGCTTCGATTCTCGAAGTTCGAGATGCGGGCCTTCGCGGCGACGATCAACGATGTGGTCCTCGACTCCGTGCAGGATGTGCTTCCGGCGGGGATCTCTCAGCAGCGCTGGCACCGCTTCGTCTTCGGCCACGGGCTCACCTATCGCCCGACCAGGAATATCGAGCTCACACTCGGCGAGACCGCAGTCGTGCAGCGCCAGGGATTCACCGTCGACCTCGCGTATCTGAATCCGCTGATGATCTATCAGACCACGCAGCACGACACGAGTCAGAGCGGGGCGGGGGATGCGAACCTCACCGGTTTCTTCGCGGCGCGCGCCACCGCCGGGCGTGCCACGTTCTCGGGTGAGCTCCTCGTCGATGACATTCAGATCGACTCGAAGGATCGCGCGAACTACCCGAACCAGCTCGGCTGGAATCTCGAGGCGGCGTACGCGCTACCAATCATCTACGTGTCGTCCCTGGGCGTGCAGTACCGGCGCATCAACAGCTTCACGTACATCGGCCAGGTCGACTACTCGAAGGTCTACCAGAACTTCGACCAGCCGCTGGGCTCCGAGCTCGGCCCCGATGCGGACATGGTGCGCGGCTACGGTGAGTTCTGGGCCTCGGGAAAGCTGCGCTTCGTGGGCGGGATCGCGCGGTGGCGCCACGGCGCATACCGCCTCACGGATCGGCCGACGGTCAATCGTCTGGGCCACGCCAACGATCCATTCCCGGATACCACGGCCGATCGCCCGGACCCGCAGCGCGCCTGGATCGGCGACGTCTCCGCGGAATGGCTGGATGGCTTAATCCCGATCACCGCGAAGATCGAGGTGGCGCGGATCACGGACGTCAACAACGTCCCCACCCCCGCCAAGAATTTTGGCCGGCTCCAGGTGACGGCGAGCTACCGCTTTCGCTATCCCTGATCACGGCCGCTGCGCCTTATTGCCCCCCTCTGGCGGTACAGCTAACTTCAACGGCTGTATCGCTTTTCCGCTTTTCGTCAACGTCCTCACACTGACTCCAAATGCGCATCACCGTCGTCGGAACCGGCTACGTCGGCCTGGTCGTTGGCGCCTGTCTCGCGGAGACGGGCAACGACGTTCACTGTGCCGACGTGGATGATGCCAAGATCGAGGGACTGAAGAAGAACATCCTTCCGATCTATGAGCCGGGGCTGGACGAGTTGGTCGAGCGCAATCAGTCGCAGGGGCGACTGGAGTTCACCACCGACGTGCCGGCGGCGATCGCTCTCGCCGAGGTCGTGTTCATCGCGGTGGGCACGCCGCCGGACGAGGACGGATCCGCCGATCTCCGCCACGTCCTCGCAGTCGCGGAGCTCGTCGGCAAGCACATGACGCGCGAGGTCGTCGTCGTGACCAAGTCGACGGTTCCCGTCGGTACGGCCAACAAGGTCGAAGCGGCCGTGGGCAAGCACGCGAAGCTCGCGTTCCACCTCTGCAGCAATCCCGAGTTTCTGAAGGAAGGCGCCGCCATCGACGACTTTCTCAAGCCCGACCGCGTCGTGCTCGGCGTCGCGACCGACCACGCGCGGTCCGTGATGGCTGAGCTGTACGCGCCGTTCGTGCGCACCGGGAAGCCGATCATCTTCATGGACATCCCGTCCGCCGAGATGACGAAGTACGCGGCGAACGCGATGCTCGCGACGCGAATCTCGTTCATGAACGAGGTCGCGAATCTCTGCGAGCGCGTGGGCGCGGACGTCGACATGGTGCGCAAGGGAATCGGCAGCGACGACCGCATCGGGCCGTCCTTTCTGTTCCCGGGCCCGGGGTACGGCGGCTCGTGCTTTCCGAAGGACGTGAAGGCGCTGCTGCGCACCTCGGTCGAGAAGGGCGCGCAAATGTCCGTGCTCCATGCGGTGGAAGAGGCGAACGACCGGCAGAAGCACCTCCTGTTCTCGAAGCTCAAGAGTGTCGTCGGCGACACGCTGCGCGGCGCTCGCGTCGCGGTGTGGGGGCTCGCATTCAAACCGCAGACCGATGACATGCGCGAATCGCCCTCGCTCACGCTCATCGAGGAGCTGCTCGAGTCCGGCGCGACGGTCACTGCCCACGATCCCGTGGCGATGCACGAGGCGCAGCGCCGCCTTGGCGACAGGGTCACGTATGCCGCGACGAACTATGAAGCACTCGACGGCGCCACGGCGCTCGTCGTGGTCACCGACTGGAACGAATACCGCCACCCGGATTTCTCTCGAATCAAGAACGCCTTGTTGAGCCCCGTCGTCATCGACGGACGCAACCTGTACGATCCGAATAAGATGAAGAAGCTCGGCTTCACGTATCGGTCGATCGGTCGCGGAGAGCAGTCGTGAGGGTCTTGATCACGGGAGGCGCCGGATTCCTCGGCTCGCATCTCACCGATCGTTTTCTGGCAGATGGACACGAAGTCGTGGGGCTCGACAACTTCATCACCGGCCATCCCGACAACATCGCCCACCTCGCGAGCGACCAGCGCTACGAGTTCGTCCAGCACAACATCTCGACGTACACGTACGTGAAGGGGAAGCTCGACGGCGTGCTCCATTTCGCGAGCCCGGCGAGCCCGATCGACTATCTCGAGTTGCCGATTCCGACGCTGAAGGTTGGCGCGCTCGGCACACACAACGCCCTCGGTCTCGCCAAGGAGAAGGGCGCGCGCTTCTTTCTCGCCTCCACGAGCGAGGTGTACGGCGATCCGCTCGTCCACCCGCAGCCCGAGACGTACTGGGGCAACGTCAATCCCGTGGGCCCGCGCGGCGTCTACGATGAGTCGAAGCGCTTCGCCGAAGCGCTGACGATGGCGTACCACCGCTTTCACGGGCTCGATACGCGGATCGTCCGCATCTTCAATACCTACGGGCCGCGGATGCGTCCGCGAGACGGGCGCGTGGTGTCGAACTTCATCGTGCAGGCGCTCCGAAACGAGCCGATCACCATCTACGGCAACGGATCCCAGACGCGTAGCTTCTGCTACGTCTCCGATGAGGTCGAGGGCATCTACCGGCTGTTCATGAAGGGCGACTCCGATCCGACGAACATCGGCAATCCGGACGAATACACGGTGCGCCAACTTGCTGAGATGGTGCGCGAGCTGACGAAGACGACGGCGCCGCTGGTCGAGCGCCCGCTGCCGGAGGACGACCCCAAGATCCGCAAGCCGGACATCACGCGCGCGCGCGCGATGCTCGGCTGGGAGCCCAAGGTCGGCATTCGCGAGGGCCTCCAGAAGGCGATCGAGTACTTCGCCAGCCTGCCCGCCGAGCGGATGAAAGCGCGTGGCTGAGAAGATCGTCGTCACCGGTGCAGCCGGCTTCATCGGGTCGCACGTAGTCGAAGCGCTGCTGGCGCGCGGCGACGTCGTCGTCGGCATTGACAACTTCGATACGTTCTACGATCCCGATCTGAAGCGCGCGAACCTCGCCGACGCGATGCTCCACCCGTCGTTCGAGCTCGTCGAGGCGGACGTGCGCGATGCGGCCGCGATGCGCCGCGTGATCGATGCGTTTCATCCCGATGTGATCGCGCACTTCGCGGCGCGCGCGGGCGTGCGACCATCGATCCAGGATCCCGCGCTCTACGTCGCGGTCAACGTGCTGGGAACGACCGTGCTCCTCGAGGCCGCGCGCGCCGCGAAAATCTCGCGCGTCATCGTCGCCTCGAGCTCGAGCGTCTACGGGAACGATGCGACGCCGCCGTTTCGCGAGGACGCCCCCGCGATTTCGCCGATCAGCCCGTACGCGGCCACAAAGCGCGCGGCGGAGCTGATGTGCGAGTCGTACGCGACCCTGTTCGACTGGATGCGGATCATCTCGCTGCGCTTCTTCACGGTCTACGGTCCGCGCCAGCGTCCCGATCTCGCGATCCACTCGTTCACGAGAAAAATCTCGGCGGGGGACACCGTGCCATTTTTCGGTGATGGCACGGCTGAGCGCGACTACACGTACATCACCGATACCGTGCAAGGCGTGCTCGGCGCCATCGATCGCAGCCGCACATCGAATCCGGGACACGAGATCTTCAACCTCGGCGAGTCCGCGGTGACCTCGCTGTCTGCGCTCGTCCAGCTCATCGAGCGCGCGCTCGGCATGACGGCCCGGCTCGAACGGCTTCCGTCGCAGCCCGGCGACGTGCGCCGCACTCTCGCCGATATCTCCCGGGCGCGCGAGTATCTGGGTTACGCTCCGTCGGTGCAGGTGAGCGACGGCATTCCACGCTTCGTGGCTTGGTTCCGTGAGAGCGGTACCGGCGCTGCGTCAGCCTCAACGGCCGCGCGCGGCTGAACCCGCCGTCCTTTTCGGGGTAACATTTCGCACATGTCCTTTCTCAAGCGCTCGCGTGTCAGTGCCGTCGTGGCCGTCGTTCTGGTCGCCGGCTGCCATCATAAGGGCGGATTCCAACCGCTCAAGTTCCCCTCGCACCAGGCGTTGTACGACGCCTCCGTCAGCGAGCTGCACAAGCACAAGTGGAGTCACGCCGTCGCAGGCTTCGAGAAGCTGACGACCGATCTCCCCGCGCGCGATCCGCTTCTCCCCGAGTCGTACTACTATCTCGGCGAGGCGCACATGGGGAGCAAGGAATACATTCTCGCGGCGCAGTCGTACTCGCGCGTCGCCGAGAATTTTCCGGAGGACACGCTCGCCGATCGCGCCACGTACAAGACGGGCCTTGCCTACGCAAAGCTTTGGCGGCGTCCTGGGCTCGATCCCGAGTACGGAGAAACCGCGCGCAGCACCTTCCAGAGCTTCCTCGCCGCCTATCCGGATTCCCCGCTGCGCGATTCCGCGGTGAAGCAGATCGAGCGGCTCGACGAGTGGTTCGGCATCAAGGGCTACAACAACGGCGTGACGTACTACAAGCGAAAGGCGTACGACTCGGGGATCATCTATTTTCGCGACGTCGTCAAACAGTATCCCAAGACCGACGCCGCGCGGAAGTCGCAGATCAGGCTCGTGCAGTCGTATCGCGCGATCAAGTACAAGGAAGACGTCGCCGAGACGTGCGGAATTCTCGAAAAGGCGCATCCTGGAGACAAGGATGTCGCGAAGGTGTGTCACGGAGTAAAACCCGTACTGGTCGCGGACAGCGTCGCGAATCCGCCCGCGAAGACGGCGTCCGGAAACGCCCGGCTTCCGAATCCCCCGGCGCCGGTGGCGCCGACGTCGGGTACGCCGGTGCCGGCACCGGATCCAGCGCCGGTTCCCGCGCCGGGCAAGACTCCTCCCGGACGGTGAGCTGACCGTGCGTCTCGGCGTTCTTGGCGGGACGTTCGATCCTCCGCACATCGGTCACCTGCTCGCCGCCAGCGACGCGTTCGAGGCGCTCTCGCTCGACAAGCTGCTGTTCGTTCCGGCATCGCTTCCTCCGTACAAGTCCCGCTCCGTGCAGGGCTCGCCGGAAGAGCGTTTGCGCATGCTCGAGCTGACCATTGGAGACGATCCGCGCCTCGAGGCGAGCCGTCTCGAACTCGATCGAGTCGGGTTATCTTTCACCGTCGACACGCTCGCGGCACTCGCGACCAAAATGCCGGGGGTGTCGCTCTTCATGCTGATCGGGGAAGACCTCGCCACGCAGATCGCGAGTTGGCGGGACGCGGCGCGTATCGCCGATCTGGCGTCGATCGTGGTGATGGTGCGCAGGACGGCGGTGCCGGCGAGCGCGCTGGAGCCGAGTCTCCCGATGACGAGGCTCGCGACGCGGCGCATCGAGCTGTCGTCGACAGAAATTCGCGACCGGGTACGCGCCGGCCGTTCGATTCATGGGTTCGTAACGGATGCCGTCGCTGCGTTCATCGACGCGGCCGGCTTGTACCGATAGAGGCGACGAATGCTCAAGAAAATCGCGACATCACTGTTCGGCACCAGGCACGCGCGCGAGATGAAGCGCGTGCAGCCGATCGTGGATGCGATCAACGCCGAGTACCAGCGGCTGCAATCGGTGTCGGAGGAGGAGCTGCGCGCGCAGACGGCGAAGCTCCGCGGAATCATCGCCGAGCGCGCGCGACCGCTCGAGGAAAAGATCGCGGCGTTGCGCGAGCGCAAGCATTCGGCACCCGATGCGGAGGAGCGCGATCGCATCGACCGCGAGATCAATGGGCCCGACGGCAAGGGTGGCCTGGAAGGCGAGCTGCGCGACGCGATCGCCGAATCGCTCGACGAGATTCTCCCCGAAGCGTTCGCCACCGTGCGCGAAGGCGCGCGTCGCCTGCTCGGCACCACCGCCATGGTCACGGCGCACGAAACGCCGTGGAACATGGTGCATTACGACGTGCAGCTGATCGGAGGCATCCAGCTGCACTTCGGCAAGATCGCCGAGATGGCCACCGGCGAAGGCAAAACGCTCGTCGCGACGCTGCCGCTGTACCTGAACGCCCTCGCGGGACGCGGCGCCCATCTCGTCACGGTGAACTCGTACCTCGCCCGCCGCGACTCGCAGTGGATGGGGCACCTCTATTCGTATCTGGGGCTGAGCGTCGGCTGCATCGACGACACGGAGCCCAACACGCCCGAGCGTCGCGAGGCCTACCTTTGCGACATCACGTACGGCACCAACAACGAATTCGGCTTCGACTATCTCCGCGACAACATGGTCGTCTCGCTCGACCAGCGCGTGCAGCGCCCGCACTGGTACGCGATCGTGGACGAGGTCGACTCGGTGCTCATCGATGAGGCGCGCACGCCGCTCATCATCTCCGGCCCCGTCGGCGACGAAAGCGATATGCAGTATCGCGAGTTCAATGCGACCGTCGCGCGCGTCGCGCGGCTGCAGTCCGATGACGCGAACCGTCTGGTGGCCGAGGGCGAAGCCTCGATGGCGAGCGGAGACACCGAGAACGCGGCTTTGCGATTCTATCAGGCGCAGCTCGGCGCTCCGAAGAACAAGCGGCTTCTCAAGGCGCTCCAGGAGTCCGGCGTCAAGCAGCTCGTGCAGCGGATGGAGCTGGACCATATCGCCGACCGCAAGCAGCCTGCCGCGAAGCAGCAATTCCAGGACATCGAGGAACGGCTGCTCTTCGTGCTCGATGAGCGCGGTCACACCGTGCACCTCACCGATCGCGGCGCAGACGTCATGTCGCCCGAAGATCCGGATGCGTTTCTGCTTCCGGACATCTCGGAGGAGGTGCACCGGATCGATCACGACGCCACGCTCGCGCCGCAGGAAAAGCTCGATGCACGCGCCGCGATCGAGCGCGCCTATGCCGAGCGCAGCGAGCGGTTGAACATCGTGCACCAGCTGCTGCGCGCGCACGCGCTGTACGAGAAGGACGTGAACTACGTCGTGCAGGACGGACAGGTGCTCATCGTCGACGAGTTCACCGGCCGCACGATGCCGGGACGCCGCTGGTCCGAGGGCTTGCACCAGGCCGTCGAGGCCAAGGAAGGGGTGCAGGTGAAGGGCGAGACCCAGACCATGGCGACGATCACGATCCAGAACTACTTCCGCATGTACGAGAAGCTCTCGGGAATGACCGGTACGGCCGAGACGGAGGAGACGGAATTCCACGACATCTACAAGCTCGAGGTCGCGGTGATTCCGACGAACATGCCCGTGATTCGCGACGACCGGCAGGACTGGATCTACCGCACGCGGCGCGAGAAGTACAACGCGATTCTCGAGGAGACGCAGCGCCTCCACGCGCTCGGCTTTCCGGTGCTCGTGGGCACCGTGAACGTCGATGTGTCGGAGACGCTCGCGCGCATGTTCCAGCGCGCCGGGATCAGGCACAACGTGCTCAACGCGAAGTACCATCAGCGCGAGGCCGAGATCGTGGCTGGCGCGGGCCAGCCCAGCGCGGTGACGATCGCGACGAACATGGCCGGCCGCGGAACCGACATCAAGCTCGGCGAACGCGTCACGGAGTCGAAGTCCTCGCAGGTGAAGGATCCCGAGGGGAAGACGCTCGATGTCGAGGAGGTGGGCGGACTCCACATCATCGGCTCCGAGCGCCACGAGTCGCGGCGAATCGATCGCCAGCTGCGCGGCCGCGCGGGACGACAGGGAGATCCGGGCGCCACGCAGTTCTTCCTCTCGCTCGAAGACGACCTGATGCGCCTCTTTGGATCCGAGCGCATCGCCAAGCTCATGGACCGGCTCGGCGCGCAGGAAGGCGAGGTGCTCGCGCACCCGCTCATCACGCGCTCGATCGAGCAGGCGCAGAAGCGGGTCGAGCTGCAGAACTTCCAGGCGCGCAAGCGGCTCCTGGAATACGACGACGTGATGAACCAGCAGCGCGAGGTGATCTACTCGCTGCGCGCGTTCGCGCTCGAGGGCGGGGAGGAGCTGAAGGGCGAGGCGCTGAAGATGGTCGAGCGCGCGATCGAGCGCCGAGTCGAGCAGGCGCTCGAGGGCTACGACTCGGAGAGCGATTGGGACTTCGGCGTGCTGCGTCAGGATCTCCTGATGCACTACCTGCTCTTCGTGCCGCAGTTCGAGGATGGCGCCGCGGTGAAGCCGGGAACGATCGCCGAGGCGAAGGAGATGGCGCGCGCGGCCGCGAGCGCGGCGTTCGCGAACAAGCTCACGACGCTCGACATCTACTCTGACGCGCTGCTCTCCCGCGTGATGCTCCACGTGCTCGACGAGAAGTGGAAGGACCATCTCTACGATCTCGATCAGCTGCGCGCGGCGATCCACTACCGGTCGTGGGGGCAGAAGGATCCGCTCGTGGAGTACAAGCACGAGGCGTACACGATGTTCGTGGACCTCATGTCCGATCTCTATCACACCTTCGCCGAGCGCTTTCTCCGCGTTCAGTTTGAGATCGTACAGCAGGGCGGCCCACCGGGCGGACCGGATGATTCGCCCAATGGTCGCAGGGGACCGCGGTTGCCGGCACCAGCCGCACCGACGCGCCGATACAACGCGCTCGGAATTCTCGAGGACGTTCAGCCCGATGACGACGGTGCGAGCTCGGCGAAGCCGGGACAGCCCGACGGCGAGGTGGATATCGGACCGGACGAGGCGCCGAAGAGCGACGTCGTCGCGCGGAAGGAAGTGCGCGTCGTCGGCGCGGGGCGTTTGACGAGTCTCGCACCGCAGGCAACGGGAAACACCGACTGGTCGTCGGTCGGGCGCAACGATCCGTGCCCGTGTGGCTCGGGGAAGAAGTTCAAGAAGTGCCACGGGGCGAGCGTCTAGAGCGTCGGTTTCACCAGCCTCGAACGAAAGGGATGTCCGGCTCGGCGCGCTCTCCGCTATCTAGGGCGCACGAACAGAATGCCAACCCGGCCCCCTTCTCCCCGAGACGTCATCCGTGCCGCCCTCCGCTGGCCTCGCCGCACCAACCGCGTTAAGTATTAGAGAGCTTCCCCGATCCGAACGGCCGCGCGAACGGTTGCGCGATCACGGGGCGGCATCGATGAGCGCCGCTGAGCTGCTCGCGATCGTCGTTGGTACCGGCGGCACCGGTCGCTCGGCGATCGCCGTGGGGCAGGCCATTCTCGAATCTGCGGGCGGATCGCTTCGCCGGATCGCCGCGCAGCCAGTTGCCTCGCTCACCGCCATGCACGGAGTCGGCGCGGCGCGCGCGGCAACCGTCCACGCGGCACTCGAATTGGGTAGGCGAATGGCGAGCGAAGGGCGCGATGAGGGCGCTCCCATGCGGTCGCCTCGCGAGGTCTACGCCGCCTTTGCATCGCGGCTGCAGGATTTGCCAGTCGAGGAGTTTCACGTTGCAGTGCTCGACTCGCAACACCGGTTGGAACGCGACATCGCGGTCACGCGCGGAATTCTGAATTCCTCGCTCGTGCATCCGCGTGAAGTCTTTCGCGAGGCCATTGCGGAGCGCGCCGCCGCGATCATCCTCGTGCACAACCACCCGAGCGGTGATCCGACGCCGTCCGCGGACGACCGCGCGGTGACGGATCAGCTGGTAGCAGCGGGACGACTGCTCGATATTCCCGTGCACGACCATCTGATCGTCGGGCGCGGCCGCTACGTGAGCTTCGCGGAGGCGGGGTTGCTCTGACGCATTTGAAACTGACGTGCACGATGATTTTGCCCGGGCACGAGCCAGCCCGTTACGGCGTTAGTGGGATGAAGCGATCCACCTTTGCCATCTGCGAGGATTCGCTAGTTGTCCGGCTCGTCCGGCGCTGGTCGATACCCACTCAGAACGATGAAGGCCAGGCGCTCGTAGAAGGCCGCCGAGGCGTCGAGATCGTTGCATGGAAGCATCGCAGTCGGCGCGTGTGTGCTATGCATATACATGCGTGTCGTGTTATAGGTTGAGCAGCTGGACTCACGGTGAGCACAGGATGGCAGTGACGGCTCCGACGCTCAAATCGATTCTCCCCGAGCTGAATCTCGGTGATGCCCGCCTCGAGCGACTCGACGCGGATCTCATCGCGCGCGCCTATAAGTTCAGCGAAAGGGCGCACCACGGGCAGAAGCGGTCGTCCGGCGCGCCGTATCTGCATCACTGCGTCGAAGTCGCGAAGATCCTGGCCGAGCTGCATCTCGATTCGAGCACCGTCGCGTGCGGTCTCATCCACGATGTCGTCGAGGATACGGCCGTCACGGTCGCCGACGTTGCGGAAGAGTTCGGAAAGGAGATCGCGGCGATCGTCGATGGCGTCACGAAGATCGGCAACATCTCGTTCCAATCGCGCGAGGAGCGGCAGGTCGAGAACTACCGAAAGCTGCTCCTCTCGATCGCGAAGGATGTTCGCGTCATCCTCATCAAGCTCGCGGACCGGCTGCACAACATGCGCACGCTCGACTATCTCCCCGAGGAGAAGCGACGGCGCATCGCGCAGGAGACGATGGATCTGTACGCGCCGCTCGCGCACCGCTTCGGAATGGCGCAGATGCGGTGGGAGCTCGAGGATCTCTCCTTCAAGTACATCGAGCCGCCGGAGTACAAGGCGCTCGCGAAGCTCGTCGCGCAGAAGCGAGACTTGCGCGAACAGCTCATCGGCCAGTTCTCGGAGCCGCTCGACCGCGAGCTCAAGCGCGCCGGGATCAACGACGTCGAGGTCGTCGGCCGGCCCAAGCATCTCTGGTCGATCTGGAAGAAGATGAAATCGCGCGACAAGCCCTACGAGGAGATCTACGACCTCATGGCCGTTCGCGTGCTCGTCAACAGCGTTCCCGAGTGCTACCACGCGCTCGGCGTCATCCACGATGGGTGGACGCCGCTGCAGGAGCGCATCAAGGACTACATCGCGCAGCCGAAGTCGAACGGCTACCAGTCGCTGCACACGACTGTGTTCGGGCCTGGGCGGCAGTTGTACGAGGTGCAGATCCGCACGCGCGAGATGCACGAGACCGCCGAGTACGGAATCGCAGCGCACTGGCTGTACAAGGAAAATCGCACGAGCGCGGACAAGGCCGAGCAGGACATGAGCTGGCTGCGCCAGATTCTCGAGTTCCAGCTCGACGCGAAGAACCCGGACGAATTTCTCGAGTTCCTGAAGCTCGATCTCTACCAGAAGGAGATCTTCGTCCTCACGCCAACGGGCGATGTCATCGAGCTCCCCGAGGGCGCGACGCCGATCGATTTCGCGTTCGCCGTGCACACCGAGGTTGGGCTGCACTGTCAGGGCGCCAAGGTGAACGGACGCATCGCGCCGCTGTCGCGCGAGCTGCGCAGCTCGGATACCGTCGAGATCGTGACGTCGCCCACCGCGAAGCCGAGCCGCGACTGGCTCGCGCACGTGCGCACTGGGCGCGCGCGCCACAAGATCCGCCAGTGGATCCGTGTCGAGGAGCAGAACACGTCGGCGAAGATCGGCCGCGAGATGCTCGACCGCGAGCTCCGCCGTCGCCACGTGAAGCCGGACGACACGCTGCTCAACGCCACCGCGAAGGCGCTCGGCCTCAACGATTCGAAGCACCTCATCTCGTCGATCGGGCAGGGCGACATCGCGATCGCGCAGGCGCTCAAGATCATGTTCCCCGCGGAGGTGACCGATCTCCCTCCGAAGGCGAGCACGATCGAGCGGCTCGTACGCCGCATGCGCGGCCCCGCGCGCGGCGTGCGCATCCAGGGCGTCGACGGGCTGATGGTGCGCTATTCCCAGTGCTGTCAGCCGGTGCCGGGCGATCCCGTCGTGGGCTACGTCACGCGCGGGCGCGGCGTGAGCATCCATCGGGCTGACTGTCCGAACGTTCTCCTGCTCGCGGAAGAGCCGGAGCGACGGCTCGAGATCGACTGGAAGGAGCAGGAGGGCGAGCTCTTTCTCGTGCGGCTGGCGCTCGAGGGGTCGGATCGGCGAGGGCTGTACGCCGATGTGGCGGCGGCTATCACGGAGAGCGGGACGAGCATCAAGAGCATGGAGCTCAAGTCCGGGCTCGGCGGCAATGTCTCAGGATCGGTGCTGCTGGAGGTCGAGAACCTGGCGCACCTGCAGAAACTCACCAAGCTCATCCGTAGGGTGAAGGGAATCGCCACCGCGGAGCGTCGCGAGCGCTCCGAGCGCGGCTGATCGGCCAGCTGATAATACGGATCTTCTGGCAGCCGAAGATCTCCCGAATCGTTATATTTCCGCATGGCCGAATTCGATCTTCAGGCGCCCTTTCAGCCCGCCGGCGACCAGCCGCGCGCGATCGCCGAGCTCTCCGCTGGGCTGAAGCGTGGCGACCGCTTTCAAACCCTGCTCGGCGTCACCGGCTCCGGCAAGACGATGAGCGTCGCCAACGTCATCAAGGCGCATGGCAAGCCGACACTCGTCCTGTCGCACAACAAGACGCTCGCCGCACAGCTCTATGGTGAGCTGAAGAGCTTCTTCCCGCACAACGCGGTCGAATACTTCATCTCGTACTACGACTACTACCAGCCGGAAGCGTACGTGCCGACCACCGACACGTACATCGAAAAGGACGCGTCCATCAACGAGGACATCGACCGCCTGCGCTTGCGCGCGACGTCGAGCCTGATGGAGCGCGAGGATGTCATCATCGTCGCCACGGTTTCCGCGATTTACGGACTCGGCGATCCGGTCGAGTATCGCGCACGCATGGTGAGCATCGCGCGCGGGGATGTGCGCGGGCGCGATGACATTTTGCGCGCGCTCGTCGGCATTCAGTACTCGCGAAACGACGTGTCGTTCGAGCGGGGCACCTTCCGCGTGCGCGGCGACACGGTCGAGATCTTTCCTGCGTACGAGGAGCAGGGCGTGCGCATCGAGATGTGGGGCGACGAGGTCGAGAAGATCTCGAAGATCGACTGCGTGACCGGCGAGACGATCGCCGACCTCGAGCGCGCCGCGATCTATCCGGCGAAACACTTCGTCACCTCGCGCCCGACCCTCGAGCGCGCGATCGCGCTCATTCGCGCGGAGCTGGCCGAGCGGCTGACGACGCTCCGCGAGCAGGGGAAGCTGCTCGAGGCGCAGCGGCTCGAGTCGCGCACGAACTTCGATGTCGAGATGATGCTGGAGGTTGGCACCTGCGCGGGGATCGAGAACTATTCGCGTCATCTCTCGGGGCGCCAGGCCGGCGAACGGCCGGCGTGCCTCTTCGACTTCTTCCCCGAGGATTTCCTTGTGGTCGTCGACGAGTCGCACGTGTCGCTCCCGCAGATCGGCGGAATGTTCAACGGCGACCGCGCGCGCAAGCTGACGCTCGTCGATTACGGTTTCCGTCTTCCCAGCGCACTCGACAACCGGCCGCTGATGTTCGACGAATTTCTGAAGCTCACGCCGCGCGCGCTGTTCGTCTCAGCGACACCGGGCGATCTCGAGCTGCAGCTCTCCGAGGGCGTCGTCGTCGAGCAGATCATTCGGCCCACCGGGCTCGTCGATCCGGAGATCGAGGTGCGCCCGGTGCGCGGCCAGGTCGACGATCTGCTCGGCGAGATCCGGCTGCGCGAGAGGCGCGGCGAGCGTGTGCTCGTCACGACGCTCACCAAGCGCATGGCCGAGGATCTCACCGACTATCTGCAGCAGATGGGCGTGCGCGTGCGCTACATGCACTCGGACATCGATGCCATCGAACGCGTCGAGATCATTCGCGGGCTGAGGCTCGGCGACTTCGATGTGCTCGTGGGCATCAACCTGCTGCGTGAGGGGCTCGATCTGCCCGAGGTGTCGCTCGTGGCCGTGCTCGATGCCGACCAGGAAGGATTTCTGCGCAGCGATCGCTCGCTCATTCAGACGACGGGGCGTGCAGCGCGGCACGTCGAGGGCCGTGCGATCTTCTACGCCGACCGGATCACCGGGTCGATGGCGCGATGCATCGACGAGACGAAGCGCCGCCGCGAGATCCAGCGCGCGTACAACATCGAGCACAACATCACGCCTGCGTCGGTCGTGAAGAGCACGGACCAGGTGCGCTTCATCACCCGCGTCGCCGACGCGCGCGGCGAGCGCGACGACAAGAGCAAGAAGGTCGCGGAGCAGATGGCGACCTACGCCAGCGAGATGGATCAGGCAACGCTCATCGAGCTCCTCGAGTCGCAGATGAAGGAGGCCGCGGCCGACCTCGACTTCGAATCGGCGGCATCGCTTCGGGATCAGTTGCTCGAGGTCAAGGCGCGGGGGAGCGCCGCCGCGCCCAAGCGTGGAGAGGGGCTGAGCCGCATTCGGGCGCCGCGATGATGGAGGCGCACCATCACATCGTGCCGGACGCGGCGCCGTGCGGCCATCTCGCGGTGACGCGCGATGAGCTCATCGCGTGGGGCGAGCGCTTCGGAAAATCCGCGCACGGTCGCCTCGTCGTCGCGATCGCCGGCGAGCTCGGGGCGGGGAAGACGACGCTCGTGCAGGCAATCTGCCGCGGCGCCGGAGTGACGACCCAGGTCACGAGCCCAACCTTCGCTCTCGTGCACGAGTACAAGGGCGATCGCTTCCCGATCTATCATCTCGATCTCTACCGTCTCGAAAAGCCCGAGGACCTCACGAATCTGGGATGGGACGACATGCTCCGGTCGCCCGCCCTGATTCTGGTGGAGTGGCCGGAGCGCGGCGGCGAGCGCGTTCCCGCGGACGCCGTGCCGATCGACCTCGAGCTCGATCCCGCGGACGAGGAGCGACGGCTCCTCCTCGCGGGATGAGCGGCGCGTTGACGCTCGCGCTCGAGGCCGCGACCTCGGTCGGGTCGGTCGCGGTGCTTCGCGGCAGCGAGCTGCTCGCCTCGCGCGAGGTCGCGATGCGCGGTGGCGCGGAGGA
>DATCPC010000201.1:0-16951 GCA_036564355.1 Gemmatimonadaceae bacterium
GCGGCGTCACCGATCGCACGAGAGCCGCGACGGCGCCGTACGCCGCCGCGGAATCCGCTCCGGCGAATCGGTAGATCACCGCCTCGCCGTATGCATCGAACGGCGCCTTGGCCGGATCGAAGTGGTGATCGAACAGCACGATCTTTCCCTTCGCCTGCGTCGCGTGCGCGTGCAAATCCGCGAAGTCGTTCACCACGAGCACCTCCGCGGTGATCCCGCCCGGCGGCGTTCCCACACTGCGCCCGAGCCCGAGCATGTGCAGCGGCGTGCGGTGCGGCGCCAGCAGCATCGCGGATTCCCGTCCGCGCACCCAGTGCGGCACCATCACGGGCTCGGTGTGCACGTTGTCGAGACCGTCCTTCTTCATCTCCGCCACGATCCAGTCGATCGCACTCTCGAGACTCGCCGAGCCGACGGGACGATTGCCGAACGTGTCGACGAGCTCCGCGAGGCGGTTCCACGCGGCGCTGTCCTTCAGCGCGCCATCGATGAGCCGGTCGGCTGGCGCAGATTGCGCCCGCAGCGGTAGCAAGGCGATGGCGACGGCGACGATCGCTGCGCAGGACGGCGCGACGACGCGCGTAGAATGAGCGGACATGTCGTTCGGTGCGGGAGGATGTTGGCGGGGTGACATTCCAAAATACGCCCATGCGCACGCGGCGGAAATGTCACGATCCCGCGCGTGCGGGTTGCGGGCACGCGCCGTGCGCGTCGAAGATGCATGACCCCCGCAGCCATCGCCTCCGGCACCTTCCCAACGGGAGAGCGTGGGCGCACGCGCTCCTACGCGGAGTCGTGGAGCGCCGTGAGCGAGACGCTCGTTCGCGGGCTCGCGCACGGACTGAGCAACCGCATCGCCACCATCGGCACGATCGCCGAGCTGCTCCGCGTTCACGGGGACGACCCGATTGCGATGTCCGAGATGCTCGGCGTCGAGACGCGGCAGCTGGAAGATCTGCTCGAGCAGATGCGCGCACTTTCGACGCGCTACACGGCGCGACAGGAGGCATTTCGCCTTTCCGATGCCGTTGCCGGCGCCATGGCGCTCCACAGCTATCACCCGGACCGCCGCTCGATCGCCATCACTATCGAGCCCGGCGACGAGTCGCGCCCCGTACTCGGCGACGTCATCCGGCTCCAGCGCGAACTGCTCCTGCTGCTGGATGCCGCGACGAATGCCGCGCTCGCGCACGCGTCGCGCTCGGTGCGCGTGCGATTCGGTTTGCATGGACGGGTGGGTGTCGTGCGCCTGCTGGTCGGCGACGCGGCGCCCACGGGTGCGCTCCCCGAATGCGCGCCTGGTGCCATCGTCATGGGCGTCGAGGAGAGCGACGCCGGTGCTGCCTACCTGCTCGTCATTCCGGCGCTCGGCGCGGGAGCGTAGCCGTCAGGCTACCAGCGCGCGAAGCGAGGAGAGCTCGCCGCGAAGCTTGCCGATCGCCTTCTGCCGAATCTGCGAGACGCGACTCTCGGTCACCTCGAGTACCGCCGCGATCTCGTGAAGCTTGAGCTCCTCGAAATAGTAGAGCGTCAGAACCGTCCGTTCCTGCTGCGACAGTCGCAGAATCGTGTCGCGGAGAATCGCGCTTTCCTGGTCGAGCGTAATCCGATCCTCGACCGAACTGCGGTCTTCGGCCGCCAACGCCTGCGCGTGCGGCACGTCCTCGCTGTCGTCGCTGTTGGCGCCGTCGAGCGCGACGCGCAGGGTGCCTTCCGCCTCCGCCTCGAGCTTCCACAGTCCCGGGAGGTCGAGCCCCAACGATTCCGCAACTTCCTCCGCGATGGGCTCGCGGCCCAGCTGGTGGCGCAGTGCCTCGCGCGCGGAGGAAAGTGTGCGAGTGCGGCGGCGCATCGACGAGGGCACGTGATCGATTCGACGTAGCTCATCGAGTATCGCCCCCCGAATCCTCGGCACCGCAAAGGTACTGAACGCAAGACCGCGACTCGGATCAAACCGGTCGAGCGCCTCGATGAGCCCCATGGTGCCCGCGCTGATCAGCTCGTCGAGCTCGATGTCCGAAGAGACCCGGCGCAGGATCTGCCGCGAAACATGGTGCACCAAACTGATGTGCTCGGCTAGCAGTCGTTCTCGTGCTGCCGGCTCACCAGCGGTGAAGGCCTGCCACAGGGTCATTTCCGACATGTGCGCTCCATTGATTGCGTGCTCGCCGCGTCCGCTCTGGTGCCTTTCCCTCCGTCTGTAAAAGCAATTGGAAGCCCATCTTGCAGGCACAGCAAAAAGGCGCAAAACCGGAGTTTTGCGCCAAATTTCAGAGGAGCGAAAGTCGTTGCGGCAGAGCGTGTTACGGGCTAATTATCTCCCGGAAGTAGGCGAGCGTGGCCGCGATTAGGATCGTCTACCAAATCCGGCATGGAATGCCGGTCGGCATCATGTGCCCGAGGGCCGGCGGTCATCTTTGCCGTTGCTCGCAAGAGTAGTCACGCCGCTCTTGGCGCGGCTTTGGTTCCGAGGGCTCTTCATCACCGCAAGGGCGGGGTCTGCCGCGGTCGCGCCGGTCAAAGCTGCCGCAGCAAACCGGGAACGCGCCGGGGAAACGGGACCACCGACGTCGGCATGCGACCGGGCCCGTTCAGCTTGTTTCTCAGCGTTCGAACGCTGATGCCAAGGAGCTCGGCGGCCTTCGTGCGATTGTTTCCGGCCGCAGCGAGCGCGTGCTGGATGAGAACCGCCTCGGCCTCTCCGACGTCCAGCGTGTGCAGGACGATTCCGCCGTCGCGCGATTCCGGAGCCTCGGGCGCGATCTGCGGCCCGGCTCCGCTGGGGACGTTCGCCGGCGGACCCAATCGCTGGCCCTCGAAGGAGCGAACTCCGAGGATCGGGCCGGTGCTCAGAATGACCGCGCGCTCGACGGCGTGCTCGAGCTCGCGGACATTGCCCGGCCACGGATATCGCTGCAGGAGCTGAATCGCCTCGGGCTCGATGGTCGTGATCGACTTGCCCACATCACGTGCCGCGCGCATCGCGAATCGGTAGGCGAGCATCGGTATGTCCTCCAGGCGCTCGCGCAGTGCGGGAACGCGCAGCGGGATGACGCTCAGCCTGAAGTAGAGATCCTGCCGAAAGCGGCCGGCAGCCGCATCGGCGGCGAGATCACGATTCGATGTCGCGATCACCCGCACATCGACGCGGATGGTGCTCGTGCCGCCAACGCGCTCGAACTCCTGCTCCTGCAGCACGCGGAGGAGCTTCGCCTGCAGATCGAGCCGCATTTCCGATATTTCATCGAGCAGCAGCGTCCCGCGGTTTGCGCGCTCGAACGCTCCCTCTACACGCTTGATGGCGCCCGTGAAGGCACCCTTCTCGTGGCCGAAGAGCGCACTCTCGATCAATCCTTCAGGCAGCGCCGCGCAATTGAGCTTGATGAACGGCTTGTCGTGGCGGTCGCTCATGTCGTGAATCGCGCGCGCGAACAACTCCTTCCCCGTGCCCGACTCACCGAGGAGAAGCACGGTGGCGCGCGTGGGCGCGGCGGTAGCGACCGACTGGAGCGCATGCCGCATGACCGCGCTGTCGCCGAGGATCTGGCGCTCGTTGCGCACGAGACTCATCTCGCGGCGCAGCGTCGCATTTTCCTTGCGCAGTCGCACGAGCTCGAGCGCCTGCTCGACCGCGAGCATCAGTTGCTCCGGCCGCACCGGCTTCGTGATGTAGTCCACCGCACCGGCCTTGATCGACGCCACCGCGTGCTCGATGCTCGCGTGTCCGGTGAGCATGATCAATGGAATGTCGAACCCTTCGCTCGTCAGCAGCTCGAGAAATTCGAGTCCGGACAGTCCCGGCATCTTGTAGTCGGAGATGATCAGCTCGACGCCTCCGAGCGCGAGCTTCTGCAGCGCCTCGGGGACGTTTCTAGCCCCGACCGTCTCGTGCCCTGCCTCTCGCAGCGTGTGCTCGACGATCATCGAGACGCTGGGCTCGTCATCAACACACAAAATCGACATGTACGCGCAACGATGAAGGGGCTGGAGCTATCACGATCGGCTGTCATTCCCTTGACGCCACCGACGACCGCCCGGCAACAATTTCCGCCTCAAGCTTTCGTGTTGTCGACCGATATTCCCCTATGTGGAGGCCAACATGACGGACGGAAAAGACGATGCGCGCCGGGATAACCGGGGAAATGTCGCGCGGGCCCTCGTTTCGCGCACTTTGCGGACGCGATTGACGCCTGAGCGGACGGCCGAGATTCGGCAGCGCATTCTCGAGCGGGCGTACGACAGCCCCCAGATCGCGGATACCGTGGCCCGGCGAATGATCCGCCAGGGCGACGTCTAGAGCGCCACGGGCGGCGCCGTGGCCGGAGCGTGCAGCATCTCCTCGATCTTCGCGATGAGCGTCGAGGGCGAGAACGGCTTCTGCAGGTATTCCGATCCCGTAATGACGCTCCCCTCCCGAATCACCTCGTCGTCCGTAAATCCGGACACGAAGAGCAGCCGGCTGTTGGGTCGCAGAACGCGCAGTTGTAGCGCCATTTCGCGTCCGCCCATGGTCGGCATCACGATGTCGGAGACGACGAGGTCGATTGCACCCTCGTGCTGCTCGCACTGAATCAGCGCATGAGCGCCGTGCTCCGCTTCGAGCACGTTGTAGCCGCTGCGCTCGAGTAGTCTCCGCATCAGTCCGCGAAGCGCTGCCTCATCCTCGACCAGCAGGATCGTAGGCGCCTCGTCCGACGCCGAGCGCTCGGCGCGCACAACCTTACGCGCCTCGACCGGTTCTTCGACGACCGGAAGGTAGATCGTGAACGCGGCCCCCTGATCGGGCACGCTTCGCACGAAGATGTAGCCACCGCTCTGCTTCACGATTCCGAACACCGCCGACAGGCCGAGTCCGGTTCCCATCGCGCGCTCCTTGGTCGTGTAGAACGGCTCGAAGATGCTGTCGTGCATCTCGCGCGGGATGCCGCGGCCGCTGTCCTCCACCGTGAGCCAGCCATACGCGCCCGCCACGATCGGCACGTCACCGCCAGTCGGATCGCGCTCGAGGCGTCCCATCCCCGTTCGCAGCGTGACCCTGCCGCCGGCCGGCGTCGCCTCGCGTGCGTTGACGACGAGATGAATCAGCGCCTGCTCGAGCTGCGCGGGGTCGGCGCGCACGTGAATCGGCCTCTCCCCGAGATCGAGCGATAGAGCGACCGCGTCGCCTGCGATGCCGGCCAGCACGTGCTCCGCTGCCCGCGCCACCGCGTCCAGGTCGACGTCGTGCGGCACGAGCACCTGTTGCCGCGTGAACGCGAGGAGCTGGCGCGTGAGCTCCGCCGCGCGGCCGGACGCGTCCTCAATGGCTCGCACGTCCACGGTGCGCGCATCGCCGGGGGCGAGCGAGTCCGCGATGAGCTCGCAGCTGCACTTGATCGCCGCCAGGATGTTGTTGAAGTCGTGCGCCAGTCCGCCGGCGAGACGGGCCACCGTCTCGAGCTTGACGCCCTGCACGACCTGTCGCTCGAGCCGCTTGCGATTGCCGAGGTCCGTCCCGAGCTCGACCATCAGGCTGTTCGAGTCCGCGCCGAAAATAAGTTGCACTCGAACCGAGAGGTTGACGATACCGCCCTCGCGAGTGCGGCGGGCGAGCTCTCGTGGCCGGGTGCCGGCGTCCGGCTCGGCCGTCGGAAAGGGAGCGGTCTTGCCGAGCACCTCCTGCGCGTGCCATCCGAGCAGCCGCTCCGCCTCGGCGTTCCAGAGAACGATCCGGCCGGCACTGTCCCACGCGATCACGGAAAGCGGCGCCAGGTCGAGAATCGACGAGAGGAGTGCCGCGTCGCTCGGCCGCGGGAGGTGCGAAGACTCGTTCACGCGCTCGCGTTCTCCCTCGACAGGGCCCAGGCCCCGCGTTTGCTTCCACTGCGTACCGATTGTCAACGCTAGTCGTTTACCACCGACCCTGCTACCCGCCCCCCCATGCATCCGATCTGGACCGACTTATTCACGCCGGGCGAGCCGCTCATCGCCAAGGTTGTTCGCACCATCATCGTGTACTTCTTTCTGCTTCTCGGACTGAGGCTCGCCGGAAAGCGCGAGCTCGGGCAGTTCAATCCGTTCGACCTCGTCGTACTGCTCGTGCTGTCCAACACGCTGCAGAACGCGATCATCGGTAACGACAATTCGATCACCGGAGGCATCGTCGGCGCGGCGCTCCTGCTCGTGTTGAACTACGGCATCGTGCGATTTCTCTTCCTGCATCCGAAGATCGACAAGATGGCCGAAGGCGACAACGTCGTGCTGGTGCTGCACGGTGAGCTGCTCGAAGACGCGCTCAAGAAGCAGCTCATCACGAAGGCGGAGCTCATGTCGGCGGCGCGGCGGCAGGGAATCGACAGCGTGGGCGAGATCGAGTGCGCGCGACTCGAGGTTGGTGGCGAGCTCACCTTCGTGCTGAAGCATCCGTCGAGCGATGAGTTCTGGCGCAAGGATGCGATGGAGCGGCTCAAGCACATCGAGGAGCTGCTGTCCGAGCGCCGCTGATCTCAGCGCAGCCAGTCGTCGACGTGGGCGGCCACGAACTCGTCGTCCGCGAGCTCGGGGTGCACGCGCACGGCGCGCTCGATCTCCTCGAGCTGCCCCTCCGATAGCCCCTCGTTCGGGTCGAGGCACCAGATTCCAGCCAGGAGTCGCTGGCGGCGCAGTATCTCGTGCAGCCCCGCGATGCAGCCGGCGAAGGCGTGCCGAACATCGAAGAGCGCGCCGTTCGCGTCGGTGAGGGCGGCCGCGCGCGTAAGCCATCCTCCATCGATCGCGGCGGCGTCGCGTGCGACGCGGATCTCCTCCAGCATCTCGACGGCGCGATGCGTCCACACGGACCACTGGCCCAGCAGCCCGCCCACGATCCGCGGCGCGCGCTCGCTGTAGCCGAGCCGCGGGAAATCGGTGAGCAGGTCGAGCACGATCTGGTCGTCGTTCCCCGTGTAGAGCGCGATGTCGGTGCGGCCGGAATCCGCCACCGCACGCACGACGTCCAACGTTCGATAGCGGTTGAATGGCGCGATCTTGATCGCGATCACCTGCGGAATCTGCGCGAAGGCGCGCCAGAATTCGTAGCGAAGAACTCGGCCGCCGACCGCGGGCTGCAGGTAGAAGCCGAACACCGGGAGGATCTCGCCGATCGCGCGGCAGTGCTCGAGGAGCTTCTGCTCGGATGCGTCGTGCAGCGCGCCAAGGCTGACGAGCGCGGCGTCGTATCCGAGGTCGTGGGCGAGTCGTGCCTCGGCGAGCGCCTGCTTCGTGTCGCCACACACGCCCGCGATGCGCGCGAAGGGGCGCGGGTCGGCGCGCAGCGAAGCGGCTGCGGTCTCCGCGGCGAGTGCGAGCACCGGCGCGAGGAGCCCGTGCTTCTGATCGCGAATCTGGAACTGCGTGGTGTGCACGCCCACGGCAATCCCGCCCGCGCCCGACGCCACGTAGTAGCGCGTGAGCGCGCGCTGGTGCTGCTCGTCGAGCGTGCGCGCGGCTGTGAGGGCGAGCGGATGCGCGGGAATCACGTGCCCACGCAGGAGGTGGCTGCGGATGTCGGTCACGCTCAGAACGCGCCCGTGCGCTCTTCGAAGTGGGTCGGCCTGCCGAGCAGTGGATGCCCCGCCAGCAGCCAGCTCGCGACCCATTCGAGCAGCGTGGCGGCCGACACCGATGGTGCGCCGAACAGCGAATGCGCGAGCGTGGTATTGCTGAGCAGCGCGTCGGGCGCCTCGGCTCCGGTGAAGAGGGGAGCGCGACCGAACATTTCCCCGAAGAGGGCCGCGAGCTCGCGCACCGCGAGCGTCTCGCGACCGGTGACGTTCACGATGAAGGGCGGCGTCGCGCTCGCGTACGCGAGGCATCGGAGCGCCCAGTCGTTCGCGTCGCTCTGCCAGATGACGTTGACGTGCCCCATTCGCAGATCCACCGGATCGCCGCGCAGGACGCGCGACGCGATGTCGACGAGCACGCCGTAGCGGAGGTCGACGGCGTAATTGAGGCGCACGATGGCGACCAGCGTCCCGCGTCGCGCAGCCGCATCCTCGAATACGCGCTCGCGCCCGAGACAGCTCATGGCGTATTCGCCGACGGGCGCCGGCGTGTCGCTCTCGCGCGAGCCGCCATCGCGTACGGGGCTCAGCGCATAGATGTTTCCGGTCGAAAACGCGACGATCCGGGACGCCGCGTAGCGCTCGGC
The DNA here is from genome assembly GCA_036564355.1 of Gemmatimonadaceae bacterium. Classification (GTDB taxonomy): domain Bacteria; phylum Gemmatimonadota; class Gemmatimonadetes; order Gemmatimonadales; family Gemmatimonadaceae; genus FEN-1250. The sequence goes on from DATCPC010000201.1 coordinate 8,168, forward strand.
CGCGATCGATGGGAGCACCACGTTCATCGCCCACGTCGACGAGGGCGCGTCGCGCGTGCCGAACTTCTGGCCCGCCATGAAGATCACGTTCGGCGCATCGGGAAGCGCGGCGACGGCTCCCCGGTCGAGCAGATTGCACGTGATGGTGTCGATCCCCGCGGCGCGCAGCGTTTGCTCCGCCTTCGCGGATGAAAAGCGCGACGCCGCGATCACGCGATCGCTACGTCCCAGCGCATCGATCGCTCGCTTCGCCATGCGCGCGAGCGTCGGTCCCATTTTTCCCGCCGCGCCGAGGACGAGAATGTCGCCCGGCGTGCTGCGCAGCGCGTCGAGCAGGGCGGGCGACGGCGCGGAGAGCGCGTCCTCGAGCTCGGCCTCGCTCGCGAAGCTCACGCGCGCAGGTAGTCGGGCTGCCACTCGCAGATGGCCCGTTTCACCTCGCGGCCGGACACGAGCTCGTTGGAGCGCACGCGTGCGATGAGCGCGGGAAGCTCGGCATCCGACGCGAAGCGGAGCGCGACCAGCTTGCCCACCGTGAGGCTCGCGAGCGCATCGGCCGCGGCCGCGGCGCCAAGGAGGCGCTCGAGGCGCATCGTCATTTCGAGGCGAATCACGCGGTCTTGCACGCTCAGTACCATCGTGCGCGTCGCGTACAGGGCCGCGTTCACTCCCGCGGCGAGCACGACGCCCGCGGCCGTCGCGAGCGAGGGCGTGCGAATGAGCGCGTAGAGCGAGTAGAGGAGAAAGATCGCGAGCAGCGGCGCCGCGACGAAGTGGAAGCGCGGGAAGTAGCGCGTGTGGTTTTCGAAGTTCTGCGCTCGAGTCGTCATGAGGGTCACCGATGAGAGAAGTAAGGTCGTGTCACGCCGCGAAGCGGTCGGCGTTGGCGGCGTAGCTCTTCACGCGCGCGACCATCGCCGAGAGTCCAGTCTCGCGCGCGCCGAGGCCGATGTTCTCCATCATGGTGCGAACGAAATCGGGCGGGATTGCGAGCGTGGTCTCCGGCGGCTGATCGTTGATGGCGGTGAAGAGGATCGAGAGAAAGGCGGCGATCGTCGGCGACTGGCGGATGTTCACGTCGGCGAAAAAGTGGAGCTTGCCTTCGCGATATTCGGGAAAGATGTCGACGCGAGTCTGGCACTCGGGGATGACGAAGTTGGTGCGATCGATCGCCTCGTATCGCTCGGGCAGCGGCTCGAGCCTCTTCGCGTACGAGAGGAGCGCCTGCATTTTCTCCTCGCGTCCGAAGGAGCGAAATTGCCTCAGCACACGATCGATGCTCGGCGGAACGGGGAGCGATGCGTGTTCGTCGGTCATGGTGAAGACTAACCGGGCTCGATGTGCGCCGGGAGCGGGCGTTGGCCGCAGGAATGCTCGCGGCTAGCCTTCACAACGCGCGGGACGAATGGGCGCGGTCATTCTATCTGGAGCTGAGCATGCCGACACGTAACGCATCGGCCGTCTGGGAAGGCGGCCTGCAAAAGGGAAAGGGAAGCTTTTCCGGCGCGAGCGGGAAAATCGGTGGCACCTACTCGTTCGGGACGCGCTTTGGCGAGGAGCCGGGAACGAATCCCGAGGAGCTGCTGGCGGCGGCCGAGGCTGCCTGCTTCAGCATGGCGTTGAGCCTGGGACTCGAGCAGGCGGGATCGCCGCCGACGAAGATCGAGACGAAAGCTGCGTGTACCATCGAAAAGGTGCCTGACGGATTTGCGATCACGACGATGAAGCTCGTCGTGCGGGCGACCGTCCCCGGGATTTCGAACGACGCCTTCGTGAAGATCGCGCAGGCGACGAAGGAGGGGTGCCCGGTGTCGAAGGCGCTGAAGGGGAACGTGAAGATCGACCTGGACGCGGCGCTGGCCTAGCTGCCGGGGCTGCGGGAGCGGACGCCTTGCGTCCGCTCCGCGCCATACCCAATGTGGACGGGGCTCCGGCAGAAGCGGAGACGTTCCCCTCTCTCTCCCGGCGAGGCTTTCTGGCCGCCTTCGAGATCCGTCCACGACGCGCCACCGAGCTGGTCGACGCCAGCTTTCAGCTGTTGCGCCGCTTTTATCCGCAGCTGCTCACCGTGAGTGCCATCGCGATGTCGCCGGGCGTGTTCATGCGCATTCTCATGCGGGACAAGCTGAGCGACCCGACCACGTTGATGTCGAATCGCGGCGCGGCATTCGGCGCGATCGCCTTGAGCGCATTCTGCATCGCGATCGCGGACGCGGTCCTCATCGTCGCCGCCTCGGAAGGCTACCTGGAGGGGAACGTCGATCTCGCGCGCGCACTCACGACAGGGGCGAACAGGCTGTTCTCCGTGATCGCGGCGGTTCTGCTGCGATACACCCTGATCTTCATGATCTTTTTTGTGCTGGGGGTGAGCACCGCCGTTTTCATCCCGCTGATGGCGAAAGCGAAGTCGACTGCGGGGATCAGCCTCGTCGTCCTGCTCGTGCCGTTCGTGCTCTGGTGGACGATCTACGTGGGCCTGCGCACCTTCGCGGTGGCGAACGCGGTGTTGCTCGAGCACTTCGGGCCGACATCCGCTCTCGCTCGCTCGTGGCGGCTCTCGAAGGACAGCGCGTGGCACATTTTCCTTTCGCTCGGGCTCGCGTGGCTGCTCTACTTCGTGATCGCGGTAATCGCGAATCTGGTCGGCGCGATGCTGTTGTCCAACACGCTCACGGGAATTCTGAGCGCGATTCTGATCATCCCGATCTATCCGCTGCTCGCCGTCGTCTCGACGCTGCTCTACTACGACCTGCGCATTCGGAAGGAGGGCTTCGATCTGGAGCTGATGTCGCGCGAGCTCGAGGGCGCGGCGGCGCCCTTGCCGGCGGCCTAGTCTGGCTCGGCCTCGATCGGGCGCGAATCACGGCGCGCGCCATCGGCGACGCCGCCGGACACAACGAACGCCATCAGATCCGCGCTCTCGCCCGCCAGCGGCTCGACCTGCAGCGCGGGGACGAGCAGAAGGTGTCCGGCGAACGCGTAGGCCTGCGGGACGTAGACCGCGACGTATCCCGGAATGCCGAAGATGTCGAGCGATTCGCGCGTGACGAAGCCGATCATCTTCACTCCGCTGCCGGGAACGAGCGTCACGGTGACGGGGATGTCGAAGCGCCGCTTCTCTCCCACGAATGCGTTGAGCAGATCGCGCGTCGACGAGTAGACGAGGCGCACGAAGGGCAGCTTCTCGATGCTGCTCTCGATGACCGACACGAGCCCCGCCGTCAGGAGCGACGACCCGACCACTCCCACGAGCGTGATCGCGACGATCGTGACGATGAATCCGGCCCCCGGAATCGGCAGGTCGAGCAGCCCATCGATGCGCTGAAAGAGAGTCCAGCACACCCAGAGCGTGACGGCGACGGGTGCGGTGATCACGAGCCCGCGCAGGAAATACGCGATCAGCTTGCGCATCATCGTAGGATGAACGCGCGAGGCGGCTCGCGCCAGACGAAGACGTCACCGATGCGGTAGGTTTCTCGCGTGTCCAAGACAAAAAGCTCTCGGAAAAACCCGCTCGTCCCGCGCGCGCTGTGGCAACGGGCGGCCGTGCGCCATCTCAGGCGCGCGGACCCCGTGCTCGCGAGCATCATCGAGCGTGTGGGGCCGAACAGGTTCGGCGGGCACGCGTACGGCTCGCATCTCGACGCGCTCGTGCGCTCGATCGTGTCGCAGCAGCTCTCGACGTCGGCGGCGTCGACGATTCACGCGCGCCTGATCGCGCTGGTCGGCGTTCCGAATCCGCAACCCGAGCACTGGCTGGCGCTGAATGACCCGGCGTTGCGCGCAGCGGGGCTCTCGCGCCAGAAGATCGCCTACATCCGCGATCTCGCGCGCCACGTGCAGGATGGCGAGCTCCCGATGGCGAAGCTGCACGAGATGACCGACGGCGAGGTCATCGATGCGCTCACGCGCGTGAAGGGGATCGGCGTGTGGACCGCGCAGATGTTCCTGATGTTCCGGCTCGGCCGCCCAGACATTCTGCCGGTGCTCGATCTCGGCATCCGCAACGCCTTCCGTCGCGCGTACAAGCTGCGCAAGGATCCGACGGCGAAGCGCATGCACGCCATCGCAAAGGCGTGGGCGCCGTACCGGTCCGTCGGGTCGTGGTATCTCTGGCAGAGCCTCGAGCTGCCACCGCCCGAGAAAACGAGTGGCCGCTAAGTCGCGGGCGCGCGCCAGGCGCGGCGCGCCCCGCGGCGCTCCGTCGAAGCCCGCGCCGCGCGCCGAGCGCTTCGAGCTGTTCGCGATCTGCGCGCCGGGGCTCGAAGACGTGCTCGAGGCGGAGATGCGATCGCTCGGACTCGAGGTCGGCAAGCGCGACATCGGCGGCGTCGCGTTCTCCGGCGGATCGAGCGCCCTCTTTCGCGCAAATCTCTGGCTGCGCACCGCGACGCGCGTGATCGCGCGCGTCGGCGATTTCCACGCGCGCTTGTTCGATGAGCTCGAGCGCCACGCGCGAAAGCTCGCGTGGAGCCGCTTCATCGACGGCGGGCAGCCGGTGCGCCTCCGCGTCTCCACGAGCAAATCGCGACTCTACCACACGGGCGCGGTCGCGCAGCGCATCGCCGAGGCGATGGAGAAATCGACCGGCATCGCGCCCACGGTGACGAGTGGCGGCGATGATGACGACGAATCCGGCGACACGCCGCTGGTCATCGTTCGCGTCTTTCGCGATCAGTGCACGGTGAGTATCGACAGCTCGGGGGCGCTCCTCCATCGCCGGGGTTACCGGCTTGCGACCGCCAAGGCTCCGCTGCGCGAGACGCTGGGAGCCGCGCTGCTGCTCGCGAGCGGATGGAATCGGGACGCGCCGCTGGTCGATCCGCTCTGCGGTGCTGGCACGATCCCGATCGAGGCCGCGCTCATCGCGCGCCGCATCCCGCCGGGGTTGTCGCGCACGTTTGCATTCATGCAGTGGCCGGGCTTCCACGAGCCGACGTGGAAAAAGGTGGTGGACGACGCGCGCGCGCAGATTCTGCCCGCCGCTCCCGCGCCCATCCTCGGCTCCGATCGCGACACCGGCGCGATCGCCGCATCGCGCGAGAATGCCGCGCGCGCGGGCGTGGCGGCGGACATCACGTTCGAGGAGAAGGTCATCTCGCGCATCGCGCCGCCGGTGGGATTTGGGCCGGGCGCGATCGTCACGAATCCGCCCTACGGTGTGCGCGTGGGCGATCGCGACGCGCTGCGAAATCTTTACGCGCAGCTCGGGACCATCGCTCGCGAGCGATTTCCGGGCTGGCGATTGACGGTGCTCTCCGCCGATCCGCGTCTCGACAGCCAGATCGGCGGCACGATGGAAAAGATTCTGACCACCAAGAACGGCGGCATCGCGGTACGAGCGATGCGGACGGTTACCTGATCAAGCCGAACCAGCTCGCGATGAGCGCGAGCGCGGAGCCCGTCATGATCACCCCCGCGAGCCCCCCGACCGCGTTGAGCGACAAGCCATTGCGAAAGCTCCCCATCACCTTTGGGTTGTTGCAGATCACCATCACGATGATGATGAGCGGCGGAGCCAGCAGGCCATTGATCACGGCGGACCAGAGCAGCAGGCGGATCGGATCGATCGGCGAGAATGTCAGCGCGACACCGATGAGCATCGAGGCCGCCATCACCATGTAGAAGTTGCGCGCCTGGTACGGCTTCGTATCCATCCCGCGTCGCCACGCTGCGGCCTCCGCAACCGCGTATGCCGCGGAGCCCGCGAGCACGGGCACGCCGAGGAGTCCGGTACCCACCAGTCCGAGCGTGAAGAGAAACGCAGCGGCCTTCCCGGCCACGGGCTCGAGCGCCTTCGCCGCCTCGGCCGCGGTCTGCACGTCGGTCTGCCCGTGCACGTGTAGTGTCGCGCCCGCCGTCAGGATGATGAAATACATTACGACGTTCGAGACGAGCATTCCGGTCACCACGTCCGTGCGCGCGCCGCGCAGCTCGCGCTCGAGGGCGCGGCGCGGCCGATCGCCCAGCTCCTGGTTCAGCGCCTCGTCGGCCTCGACTTCCTGCGCGGCCTGCCAGAAGAAGAGATAGGGACTGATGGTCGTCCCGAGGATGGCGACGAAGGTAAAGAGATACTCCTTCTTGAACGAGATGCCCGGAAGCAGCGTCCCCCTCAGCACGTCGCTCCACACCGGCTTCGCGAGGAACGCAGCGATGACGTACGCGAAGAGCACGAGCGTCAACCATTTGAAGATCTTGAGGAGCAACGAGTACGAGCCATACATGAGAAAGAGCAGAATGACGACCGCGAACACCGGCACGAAGTAGCCGCGCTTGATGTGCGTCAACAGCTCGGCGCCTGCGGCCATTCCCGAGAGATCCGCCGCGATATTTATCGTGTTCCCCACAAGCAGCAGGATGCACGAGAACCAGAGCAGCCATGGCGGATAGTACTTTCGCAGGACAGCCGCGAGCCCACGCCTCGTCACGAGGCCGAGTCGCGCGCACATGAGCTGGACCGCGACCATGAGTGGAAAGCTGAGCAGCGCCGTCCACAGCAGGCCGTAGCCGAAGGCGGCACCCGCTTGCGAGTAGGTGGAGATGCCCGACGGATCGTCGTCCGCGGCTCCGGTGACGAGTCCCGGGCCGAGGTCGCCGAGGAAGGCACTGATGCCGCGGCCGCTCTCCTTTTTCGAGGAGCTACTCGGGCGCTTCTTCGCGCGGCGGTCCTTGTCGTCCAGCTTGGCTGTCATGATTCGCGTAAACGCACGTAGCGAGCCACGCGCCGCACCCGGTTAGCCGCGTACGACGACTTTCCGTTCGTCGTCCGGCAGGAACATCGAGAGAAGAAAGCTCACGATCCCCACGACGATTGCACCCCAGAATGCGGCACGGAAGCCGGCCACGTGAAATTCGATGCCGAATTTCGAAGCGAGAGCGCTCGTGAGCAGCAGCATCACCGCGTTCAGCACGAAGGTGAAGAGGCCGAGGGTGAGGATCAGAAGCGGAAATGCGAGGAAGGTCAGCACTGGCCGCACGAACGAGTTCAGCACGCCGAACAGGAGCGCAACTCCGGCGAGACCGAGCCAGTTGCCCTGGAAGGTGATTCCCGAGACGAGACGCGTCGCGGCCCATAGTGCGATAGCGGTCACCACCATGCGCATGATGAATTTCATGGTTCCTCGACTGGTGAAGATGATTTCGGAAGATCCTCGGCGAGCCCTCGCATGCGGCGCAGCTCCGGCCACGCAATCGCGACGGCGCTCACCACGAGCACTGTCACGATGCCGCCGCCCACCACGGATACCACCGGACCGAACAGCGCAGCGCTTGCGCCCGACTCGAATCCGCCAAGCTCGTTCGATGTATCGATGAATACGCTATTCACGGCGGATACCCGTCCGCGCATCTCATCGGGAGTACGCAGCTGCACGAGCGTTTGCCGCACCACGACACTGATCATATCCAATCCCCCCGCCAGCACCAGCATCACGAGCGAGAGCGGGAAGGAGCGCGAGAGCCCGAAGACGATCGTCGCGATGCCAAAACCCGCGACCGCTATCAGCAGCGATCGACCGGCGCGCCGCATGGGTGGCCGGCCGAGGAGTAGAATGGCGACGAGCACCGCTCCGATCGATGGTGCCGCACGCAGCCAGCCAAAGCCCTCGGCGCCCACGTGCAGAATGTCCTTCGCAAACACGGGGAGCAGCGTCGTCGCGCCGCCAAAGAGCACCGCGAACAGATCGAGCGTGATCGCGGCGAGGATCACCTTCGTGTGCCACACGAAGCGCACGCCGCCGAGGAGCGTCTGCACCGTCGCTGCCTTGCGCGCGCGCACCACCTGCCGTCCGCGAATCTGCGTGACGCAGATGACGAAGACCGTCATGAGCGCCGCGTCGATGACGTAGACGATCCCCGCATGGCGCCGCCAGGCGATGATCAAGCCGCCGAGCGCGGGCCCGACGACGCTCGCAAGCTGCCAGCCGACGCTGTTCCACGTCACCGCGTTCGCGAACTTCTCCGCGGGCACGAGCTGTGGGAGCAGCGCGGCAACGGCGGGGCGATGAAAGGCGAGCGCGACGCCGATGATGAACAGCGTGAGGTAGATGAGCGGAATCGGCGCCACGGTAAACGAGATCGCCGCGAGCGCGAGCGAGCCGGCGATGAGGAGGAGCAGGGACATCAGCGCAACGCGCTTCCGATCGAAGCGATCGGCCACGTGGCCGGCGGGGAGCGCGAGCAGGATGATCGGCACCACCTGGACGAGCCCCACGTACCCGAGCGCGAGCGCGCGGTTCGTGCGCTCGTAGAGCTCCCATCCGATCGCGACATCGATCATTTGCGAGCCCATGCTCGCCGCCAGCCGCCCCGCGAGGAAATAGCGGTAGTCCGAATAGCGCAGCGCCGCGTACGGGTCGCGCCTCACCGCCTCAGCGGACGCTTGCATCGCGATAGACGTCGTGTCCGTCGAGGAGGGTGAGCAGCACGTGGGCCTTCGATATCTGCTCGGGCCTGATCGCGAACAGATCGCGATCGAGCACCACTAGGTCGGCGGCTTTGCCCGCGGTGATCGAGCCGGAGATCTTCTCGTCGAAGGCGAGCTGCGCACCCTCGATCGTGTACGCGGCGATCATGCGGTCGAGGGTGACGCGCTCGCGCGGCAGCCACGCGGTGCACGACGCTGCCGCCGGATCGCAGCGCGTGACGCCTACCTGTATTGCCTCGAGCGGATTGAGCGACGACACACCCCAGTCGCTTCCGCCAACGATCGTACCGCCGGCCGCGGCGACGCTGCCGATCGGGTAGAGGCGACTCGAGCGCTCGGGGCCGAGCACGGGCTCGGTC
>DATCPC010000209.1:0-19278 GCA_036564355.1 Gemmatimonadaceae bacterium
ACCATTACCGCCGTCGGCACCGCGAGCCCCATCGCGCACGGGCACGCGATGATGAGCACCGTCACCGCCGCCGCGAAGGCGCGCACGAAGGCAGTGCCCACCGGAGCGCCCGCGCCATGCACAGCGATGAACCACGTCGCGAACGTCGCGATCGACAGCAGGATCACCACCGGCACGAATACTCCGCTCACGCGATCGGCGAGCGCCTGGATCGGCGCGCGCGAGCTCTGCGCGTCGCGCATCAGGCGCACGATGCGCGCGAGCACGCTGTCCGCGCCGAGCGTGGTCGCGCGGTAGCGGAAGGCCCCGGTGCGGTTGATGGTGGCACCGATCACTCGATCGCCTGCGCGCTTCACCACGGGCATCGACTCGCCCGTGAGCATCGACTCGTCAACGGCGCTCTCGCCGGAGAGAATCTCGCCGTCCACCGGGATGCGCTCGCCGGGGCGCACGAGTAACACGTCACCGGGCACCACCTGGCCCACCGGCACATCGATCTCCGCATCGCCGCGAACCACGCGCGCATCCGGCGGCTGCAGCTCGACCAGTGCGCGCAGCGCCGTCGAGGTGTGCCGCTTCGCGCGCGCCTCGAGCACGTTCCCCGTGAGCACGAGCGCGATGATGATGATCACCGCCTCGTAGTACAGATCCGGCGCGACGCCGTGGGATGAGAAGAAGGCAGGCGCGAGCGTCGCAACCACCGAGTACAGGAACGCCGCCCCCGTACCAGCCGCAACGAGTGTGTTCATGTCGGCCGAGCGATGCGTGAGCGCCTGCCACGCGCGAACGTAGAAGTGGCGGCCGGCCCACGCCATCACGGTCACGGTGAGCGCAAGCAGCACGAACGGCAGCGCGCCCGGATCCATCGCGAGCATCGGGAGCGCCATCGCGACCACGCCGGCAACTCCGCTCACGATCGCCTTGCGCGTGAGCGACCGCAGCTCTTCTCGCTGCGAGCGGTCGCGCGCCTCCTGCTCCTCGAGCACCGACGCATCGATCGCCGGCAGCTCCGCGCCGTAGCCCGTGTCGCGAATCGCCTGCACGAGCCGCTCGGGCGTCGCGACCGACGGGTCGAACGTCACGGACGCCGACTCCATCATGAGATTCACCGACGCGTCATCCACTCCAGGCTGCTGCGCGAGCGCGCGCTGCACGTGCGCCTGACACGCGGCGCACGTCATCCCCGTCACGGGAATCCGAATGCGCTCGCGATTCGTGGACGCTGGAGCGGGAGCGGCGTGCTCGAGCAGCTTTGTCGTCACGCCAGTTTCCGCACGCCCTCGGCCTGCGCGCGCACCGGATACCCCGCGGCGCTTACCGCGGCCGCGATCTTGGCAGCCGACGTGACGGCCGCATCGTACGACACCGACGCCGCGCCGATCGACACATCATCCACGTGCACGCCGGGCGTCGCGGCGAGTGTCTGCCTCACGCGCGAAACACAGTGCCCGCAGCTCATTCCATCTATGGCAAGGCTCAACTTCTCCATGAAACTCCTCCACATCGGCCCCGAGACAGATACCCCCCACCCGTATAATGATACATACCCCCGACCCCTATGTCAATCGTGCCGGCCCCTCCACCAATTCGATGACTCAGTCATCGATTCCGGGTGCGCCCTGTTGACGTGGCATCTGAGGACACGTACCGTATCCCCTTACACCGTAGCGCTCTACCTCTTCCGGGGAGGAGTCTGTGGCGACTTGGATCGTGGGCTTGGCCATTGTCATCGCGGGTAGCGCCACCATCATCGCGCTTCGTACGCTGCGGCGACGGCCCGCAGCAGCGCTCGCATCAGTCGACGTCACTCGTCACGTCGTGCACGTCGAGCACATGGACCTCCACGTCATCGACCGCGGCGAGGGACGACCGGTCGTCGTCCTCCAGGGCGACGACGGAGACGCCGCCGATTTCATGGCGCCTCTCCTCGCGCGCGTCTCCTACGACTTCCGCGCGCTCCTCATCGATCGTCCCGGCTGCGGCGGGAGCGATCGCACCCACCACGATACCTCGCTCGATTCGCAGAGTCGCGTGATCCGTCTCGCCCTCTGCGAGCTCGGCGCCGAGCAGCCGCTGCTCGTCGCTCACTCGTGGAGCGCCGTCGCGGCGCTCGCGCTCGCCCTTCGCTACCCCGGCGACTTCGCTGGGCTCGTGCTCGTGAACCCGCTCTGCTACGCCGACGCATCGATTCGCGCCACCGACCCGCAGCTCCGCGTGGTCAGCCGCCTGGGATCACTCGTCGCACCGATGGTCGGCCGCCCCGTGCACGACGCCGCGCTGCGCGCCAGGTTCTCCCCCGAGCCCGTGCCCTTCGCCGACGTGCTCGTGCCGCTCCGTGAAGCCGCCCCCGTTCGACGTCTGAGCGAGCGGCGGCGACTCGCGCGCAACTCCGCCTCGCTCCGCTCCGCCGCCGGCCTGGTGACGCGCTACGGTGACATCGAGATGCCCGTCGTCATCGTCGTCGGCGACGGCGACCGCGTCGCCTCACCCTCGCGACACGCCTACCGGCTCCACAACCAGGTGCATCACTCGCATCTCGTGGTGCTTCAGCGCGCCGGCCACATGATCCAGCTGACGCGCCCCGACTCGGTGATGGAGACCATCCATCAGGGCTGGTCGCTGGCGCATGAGCGGGCGGAGGCGGCGCGATAGAGCGTTACGCGTTGGGGAACGCGTTATCTTTCGCGCATGCAGATAGACATCACGCCAGTCAAGTCCGAGGGGCTCGAGCGCCTGCTCGAAGTCTCCGTTCCGCTCCCGGAAGTGCAGCAGGCGGAGGATCGCGCCGCCAAGCGATACGCGAGCCAGGTGCGTCTCCCTGGCTTTCGCCCCGGCAAGGCGCCCGCCGGCATGGTACGGAAGAAGTTCGCCGCGGCCATTCGCCAGGAAGCGATTGAAGGACTCGTACAGGCCGCGTTCAAGGAAGTCATCGATCGTGAGAAGCTCGACCTGGCGACGCAGCCACATATCCACGATCTCAAGGCCGAAGATGGCCAGCCGCTGACCTTTCAGCTGCACCTCGAGATTCGCCCGTCGATCGAGCTGCCGCACACCTCCGGGTTCAAGGTCACGCGCACGTCGAAGCCGGTGAGCGAGGAGCAGCTCCGCGAGCAGGTCGAGACGCTGCGCGACCAGCGCGCAACGTGGGCGCCGGTGACCGAGCGTCCCCTGCCCGGCGATATGGTGACGGTGCAGCTCGCAACCGCCGAAGACGACGGCTCCATGCCCGAGGGCAAGGAGTACCGCCTCGTGCTCGGCGGGGGCCAGGCGATCGCGGGGATCGAGGAGCTCATCATGGAGACGGCGCCCGGCGAGTCGACCGAGCGCCCCGTTAAGTGGCCGGACGACTTCCCGGACGAGGCACAGCGTGGCAAAATGAAGAAGGTGCGCGTCACTCTTACGGACGTGAAGCGCAAGTCGCTCCCCGATCTCGACGATGCCTTCGCGCGCGAGGTTGGCGACTTCGATTCACTCGATGCCCTCCACAGCACCGTGCGCGAAGACCTCGTCAAGCACGCCGAGCACGAGGCGGATTCGGAGGTGCGTCAGAAGCTGATCGACGAGCTGCTCGCGGCGAATCCGTTCGACGTGCCGCCGAGCTGGGTGAACCAGCTCGTGCAGGCGTACGGTGAGGCGTATCAGATTCCCGAGACCGAGAAGGAGAAGTTCGGAACCGAGTTTCGTCCCATGGCCGTGCGGCAGGTTCGTCGCGATCTCGTGATCGAGACGATCGCCGCACGCGAAGGACTCGCGGCCACCGAAGCCGACATCGATGAGCGTGTCGCGGACGTGGCGAAGAAGCGCGGTGCGGAGCCCGGTCAGGTCTACGCGTCGTTGCAAAAGGCTGGGCGGCTCAAGGAGCTCGAGCGGAGCATCACCGAGGATAGAGTGTTCGCCTGGCTGAGCGAGAAGAACCTGATCGAGCACGCGTAGCGCTGGATATTTCCGGACGCTCACATTTTTTCTCTCTGAACGAGAAACGCAGATGTCCATCTATCCACCGTACGTCATCGAGCGGTCCAGCCGCGGCGAGCGCACGTACGACATCTTCTCGCGGCTCCTCATGGACCGCATCATTTTCCTCGGCACGCCGATCAACGATGATGTCGCCAACATCATCATTGCCCAGCTGCTCTTCCTCGATGCGGACAACCCCGAGCGCGACATCAACATCTACATCAACTCTCCGGGCGGCAGCGTCAGCGCGGGGATGGCGATCTACGATACGATGCAGTTCCTGAACGCGCCGATCCGCACGATCTGCATGGGGATGGCGGCGAGCATGGGCGCCTTCCTGCTCGCGGCGGGCGGCCCCGGGAAGCGAATGGCGCTTCCGCACGCGCGGATCATGATCCACCAGCCGTCCGGCGGCGCGCAGGGCACCGCGGCCGACATCGAGATTCAGGCGCGCGAAATCCTGTACCTGCGCGCGAAGATGAACGAGCTGATGGCGAAGCACACGGGGCGGCCGGTGGAACAAATTGAACGGGACATCGACCGGGATCGCTTCATGAGCGCGGAGGAAGCGAAGGAATACGGGATCATCGACGCGGTGATCGCTCAGGAACGTGCACTTGTTACCACGGAAAAGAAGGCCGTCTTGTGAAATGATTCACAAGGCTGTCAAGTCGTTGACCGGCCTGAGGGGGGCGTGTTAACTAATAGCGCCTCCTCCGGGCAATCTTCCTGTTCGGCGCCCGAAATACCCGCTCCTCCTCGCTTTCGCGGATGCCAATGAGTCACGATAAACACCTGCGCTGTTCTTTCTGCGGCAAGTCCAAGGACTCCGTGCGGAAGTTCATCTCGGGCCCCTCTGTCTACATCTGCAACGAGTGCATCTCCCTCTGCAACGAAATCCTCGCGGAGGACGAGGAGAGAGAGGTAGCCGAGGCCATCACCCAGGTCCCCACTCCGCAGGAAATCAAGGATGTGCTGGACCAGTATGTGATCGGGCAGGAGCGCGCCAAGAAGGCACTCGCGGTCGCAGTCTACAATCACTACAAGCGCATCAACTGCACCACCGGGCGCGACGACGACGTCGAGCTCGACAAGTCGAACATCCTGCTCATGGGCCCCACCGGCGTCGGCAAGACGCTCCTGGCCCAGACGCTCGCACGCATCCTCGATGTCCCCTTCACCATCGCCGACGCGACCACGCTCACCGAGGCGGGCTACGTCGGCGAAGACGTCGAGAACATTCTCGTCAGGCTGCTGCAGGCCGGCGAATTCAATGTCGCCGAGTGTGAGCGCGGCATCGTCTACATCGACGAGATAGACAAGATCGCGCGCAAGAGCGAGAACCCGAGCATCACGCGCGACGTGTCGGGCGAAGGCGTGCAACAGGCGCTCCTCAAGATCCTCGAGGGCACGGTCGCTTCGGTTCCGCCGCAGGGTGGCCGCAAGCACCCGCAGCAGGAATACATCCAGATCAACACGAAGGACATTCTGTTCATCTGCGGCGGCGCCTTCGACGGCCTCGAAAAGATCATCGAGGCGCGCACGGGTCGCCGGCAGATCGGCTTCACGAAGGAAGAGCTGGCGAACGGCAAGGCGACGGATCTCGCCAAGAACCCATTCGCCGACGTAGAGCCGGACGACCTCCTCCGCTACGGGCTCATCCCCGAGCTGGTCGGGCGCCTTCCCGTCACGGTCGCCCTCGAGGCGCTCGACGCGGATTCGCTCGTGCGCATCCTCAAGGAGCCCAAGAACGCGCTGACGAAGCAGTACACGAAGCTCTTCGAGCTCGAAGAGGTGAAGATCACCTTCGACGAGGCGGCCCTCCGCGGCGTCGCCCAGCGCGCGCTCAAGCGCGGCACGGGCGCCCGCGGCCTTCGCGCGATTCTCGAGGAGCTCATGACGGACGTCATGTTCGACCTGCCGAGCCGCGACGACATCACCGAGGTGAAGATCACGGAGTCGTGCGTGCTCAACGGCACGCCACCGCTCCTCGAGATCTCGGCGAAGCGTCAGAAGAAGGAAGCCTGATTCGCCAGTCGTAGTCGAACGAAAGACGGGGGCGCCAGAGTGGCGCCCCCGTCTTGCATCGTGGTGCTTCGCTTCGCTTCTACTGCACCATGACTCTCTCGAGCGATTGGTGTGGCTCCGCCATTCTCCCACCTGTCTTCACGTCTTGCGGCATCGCGCTGCTCCGCAGATAGGCGTTCTGATCGTGATACAGGGCGTCCTCGGGGAGCGCATCCCAGTAGCCGCGCAAATCGTCGCGGATGCGATCCACGTAGAACCGCGGTACCGTCGCGGTCTCGCCGTCGAAAAACGCGCGGAGGGGGACGTCCTTCTCGAGATGCTGGCGGAGCGTCCGATAGTACACGAGCCGCTGGCGCCCCTCGCCGGTGATCGCCCGGATCACGTTGAGGGTTCGCGGGATGAACATCCGATTCGCAAAAAAGCGTCGAGTGATCGTGTGCGGTGAGAACGAGTGCCGCGTGAGATCGATCATGTGCTCGTAGAAGCGCGACCACGTGTAGTTCTTCGGCCGCACGTTCATCGCGCCGTGATTGTCCAGAAAATGATGCGGGAACGACAAGACGCGGCCGTCGCGCTGGAACTCGAGGTTGAGCGGTGCGGCGCGCCCGAACGCGGTGAGCAGTGAGTAGGCGGGAAATGCGCCGGGCACGAGATCCACGAATTTCTTCGTCAACTCGAACGGCTCCGGCCCCTCGTCGCAGTCGAGCCCGAAGACGAAGTTCGTCTGCACGTACGGGATGTAGCGCAGGATCATGTTCACGTGCTCAGCGACCTGCCGCACCTTGTCCATGCCGGCGGCGCTCCCCGTACGTGACTTGTTGCCGAGCGAGAACCAGGACTCGACGCCCGGAAGCATGGCCAGGAATCCGTTCTTTCGAAGCCGCTTGAGTCGCGGCTCCGACAGCAGCGACAGACTGCTCTCGGCCACGAAATGCACGCTCCCCGGCGGAACCGCCTCCTCGATCACGCCGAGCATCTCGTCGAACCGCACGCCGAAGTTGGGATCCTGCCATCCCACGTACGGCTTGTCCATGACCGTGCGAAGGAAACGGAGATCGGTCGCGAGCTGATCGTACGACATGGCCTGATAGTCGACCGTCGAATCGATGCAGAAGGAGCACGTGTACGGACAGCCGAGGCTCGCGATCATCGGCACGAGCTTGAACATCTTCGCCTTTTCCAGCGTAGGCGCGATGAACTTCCAGCGCGCCTGCGCGCCAGGCAGATGCCTCGGCTGTCGCTGCGCGCTCATCTGCACACCGACCGGCCGATTCTCAGCCCGATCGCGAATCACATCCCGAATCGTTTCCTGGTCGGTGAAGCCGAGCACGTAGTCGAAGAAGCGCGCGGCGTCTTCGGGATAGCAGCGCGCGTGCGGTCCGCCCAGCACGGTGACCGCACCGCGCGCGCGGAAGAGCGCACTGATCGCGTACGAGAGCTGAGCGGCTTCCGTGAACGCGCCGACAAACAACACGTCGATGTCCGTCGGCAACACGCTCGAGAGCGTTTCCGAGCCTGTGTAGCAGACGTAATGGACGTCGTGTCCATCCTGCTCGCACCAGACGGCGATCGCCTGCGGCATCACGCTCGCGAAGTTGGGATTCATGACGCGGGACCAGAGCGACGTCGAGGGCGCGCGCGCCACGAGGTCAAGGATGCCGATGCGAAGCTGGCGCATACGTAGTGCCTCCTCTCCCACCACACACACGTGAGAAGGGGCGAAGTGCGCGTGTGGGAGGCGACCGTCGGCGCCAGCGCACGAGAGGTGGTTCGGCAGTCCGTTCTAGGGGAACCCGGCTCGGACTCCTCCCCGCTGCATTTCGTCTAGTAACATACGGTACGACACAGTACAGCGTTTAGCCGAAGATCATTGTACCATGTCGTGCGCACCCACGCTCGCGATGTCGCGCACCACGTCGACATTGGTCGGGTCGAGATGCGGCCACTCGGCCACGTCGTCGGGCACGAACGCGCCCGCCATCGAGGCCATCCCCCCCTGCCTGAGCGTATGGCTGGTTGGATTTACGTACACGGCCACCACCCGGTAGCGGTGGTTCACGAGCAGCGGCAGCCCTTCCTCGTGGAATCCGAAGACGCGCTTGCCCAGCGCGATGAGATGGCCGTCCGCGGCGAGCTTCGTGTCGAGCCGCACGAGCACCTTCCCCGTCTCGGCGTCCTCCAACCGCACCGAGTGCGCGTAGTCGTGCACGTGGCCCCCGAGCGCGAGCAGCGACCCGCCGAGCGGCATCGTGAACTCCGCACTCTTCTCCGAGCGCCCAGGCGCGAGATCCCACGCCGATGTGCCGCCGATGACAGAGTTCACATCGGCAAAGAACGGCATCACGACGATCGGATTCGCGTGTCCCGCCGGGATCCAGGGCAGCGTCACGATTACGTACGCGCGCTCGACGGTGTGGCCGTCGACGTCATGAAACGCGGAGTAGAGGCCGAGCGTGTCGCCGCGCGCGAGCGGGACCCCGACGTTTCCGGGAAGCGACACACGCGGCGTCTCCTTCCCCACCGCCATCAATCGCTCGACCATCGGGTAGAGCAGCTCGCGTCGACTGTAGTTGGCGAGCCCGACGTGGTGCACCATTCCGTGCGGGAGCGCCGTGCCGCCCGCGGCATTTCCGTCGCACAGCTGCACGCTGTAGCCGCGGACCCATCCGCTCACCGGCCACGCGACGCGCAGCACCGGTGTGTCCATCATCATCATGTCGTCGGTTTCGTGCGCCATTGCCGCGATGCGAAACGGGCCGGCCACGATGCGAATTTCCTTTCGCGCGCTGTCCACCTGGACGGCCGAAGCAGATGCCGTCATCCCGGGCATGACATCAGCGGCGAGAGGAACGCTCGCGGTAAGCGCGGCTCCGCTGGGACACGGTCGCTCGGTGGCCTGCGCGGGAAGGCGAGTTGTGGCAAGCACGAGCAGCAACGGCGCGAGTCGGCGCATGGACACCTCTGAAGACGGGAGACACGACCATGTCATGAAGGCCGTTCGACCCTCGTCCATGACGCACGCCGTAAGATGCACGCGTGCGCGCGAAAAGGTATCCTCCCGTACATAAGGCCGGTTGATACGCTCCAGCCGCTCCCAGGTAGCTCGCGGCTTTACTTCGAGTTGTCGTTCTCTCCGCTGTCTTTCGGGAGCTCGAGCAACACGAGGCTAAAGTGCGTCTCGTCGGCTTGTCCGTCGTCGATCCCAACCATGCGGAATCGGCGCGGAGTGCCGCTGCGCAATTCGTGGGAGTCCCTCGACTCGCCGCTCGAATGCGCATGATGTCCTTGCGTGTCGGAGCAGGTGAGTCCACTGCTCGCGACCTTGAGGGAGCCAACCGCCAAGCCGTGATCGCACTCGAGCACCTCTCCGTAACGCGCGAGAGGCTTGCGGTAGAACTCGAGCACCTGCGCGGCGGAAGCGCGCGTAACGTACTTGGTGACGAGAAGCCTGAAATGAAAATCGCCGAAGGTGAGTCCCAGGTCGGCGGTGGAGTCTTCGTGCGCGCCGTGGAATGACCGGGCGCCGGGATACTCGGGGAGGCCGATGCTGGCGGCGGTGACGTTCCTGTTGGCATGGAGCTCGATGTTGCCACTGCTCTGCGCGAACACTGCCGTACCGCCGCACAGCGCGAGGGCCGCGAAAACCGACATCGCTCCGCGAGAATTGACGGTCAGGAATAGTCGGAACATGAAAATCCCTCTTCGAATATGAGAGTGCGAGCGGCAACGCCGGCGACGAGAGGTCACGAAGAGCTCGATGCTCTCGCCTCATCGATCATGATGAGATTTACGAGTAGCGCTCGACATGGTTTCATCCCGGGCTATCTCGGGGGTGGACAGCGCTGGCTGCGGCTTCGCCCCGCGATTCGGCGAATCCCTCGTATATTGCAGACATGACGATCACTCTGACCCGCGACGAAGAACGCTTCGAGCTGGAGGAGCGACTTCCCGTGCTGCCGCTTCGGGACGTCGTCATTTTCCCGTACATGGTGATCCCGCTGCTCGTCGGACGGGCAGCGTCGCTCGCCGCGGTCGAAGCGGCGCTGGCCGGGGACCGGTGGATCTTCCTCGTCGCCCAACGGACCGCTGACACGCAGGATCCGGCCGCTGCCGATCTCTTCCGGGTGGGCGTCGCGGGGCGCGTGCTGCAGATTGCACGACTTCCGAACGGCACCACGAAGGTGCTCGTGGAGGGCGTCGCACGGGCGAAGGTGACTCGCTATGCCCCCACCGAGAAGGTGCTGCGCGCGATCATCACACCCTTCGCGCTCGATGAGCCCGCCGGCGGCGCCGACGAGCGCGCGATGGCGCGGCGCGTCGTCACGCTGTTCGAGGAATACGTCGCTCTCCACCGCCGGCTGCCGGCCGAGGTCGTCTCGCTGGTGCAGGGTACCGAGGCGCGCGAGAAGCAGGCGTTCGCCATGGCCGCGCACATGCTGGTGCGCCTCGATCAACGGCAGGAGTACCTCCAGGCCGCGAACATCGGCGCGCTCTTCTCGCAGCTTGCGGACACGCTCACGTCCGAGATCGAGATCCTGCGCCTCGAGCGCAAGATCGAGGGTGAAGTGCGCGGCTCGCTCTTCCAGAACCAGCGCGAGTTCTATCTCCAGGAACAGCTCAAGGCGATCCACCGCGAGCTGGGCCAGGACGAGGGCGATGGTTTCGAGGAATTGACGGCTGCCCTCGAGAAGAAGCAGCTGCCTCCCGCGGTGCGCGAGCGCGCGGACCGCGAGATGCGAAAGCTTCGGCGTACCGCGCCGCTCTCCCCCGAATCGACGGTCGCGCGAAACTATCTCGACTGGATCGTCGCGCTGCCGTGGACGGAGCGCAGCGACGACGTCGTCGACGTCGCCCGCGCGCAGGCCGTGCTCGATGAGGATCACTTCGGCCTCACCGACGTCAAGGACAGAATCCTCGACTACATCGCGGTGCTCGCGCTCGTCGGCAAGCTCGAGGGGCCGATCCTCTGCCTCGTCGGCGCGCCGGGAGTGGGCAAGACATCGCTCGGTCGCTCGATCGCGCGCGCGCTGGGACGCACGTTCGTGCGCATGTCGCTCGGCGGCGTGCGCGACGAGGCCGAGATCCGAGGACATCGCCGCACCTACATCGGCTCGCTGCCGGGGCGCGTCATCCAGGCGATGCGCCGCGCGGAGGTCGTGAATCCGGTGATCCTGCTCGACGAAGTCGACAAGATGGGACAGGACTGGCGTGGCGATCCGTCATCGGCGCTGCTCGAAGTGCTCGATCCGGAACAGAATCTGGCGTTCAACGATCACTACCTCGAGGTGGACTACGATCTCTCGCAGGTGCTGTTCGTCACGACCGCGAACTCGCTCGCGCAGATTCCGGAGCCGCTGCGCGATCGGATGGAGATCATCCGCTTGCCGGGATACGTCGATCACGAGAAGCATGCGATCGCGCGACAGTTCCTCGTGCCGCGGCAGCTCGCGGCGCACGGGCTCGATCCGAAGGTCGTCACGTTCGACGCGGACGTGATCCCGGCGGTGACGCGGCTCTACACGCGGGAGGCCGGCGTGCGCGAGCTCGAGCGACGCATCGCGCGCATCGCGCGCAAGCTCGCGCGCCGCGCGGCGGCCGCGAAGCAGGTAGTTCCGGAGCCGATGCACGTTGCCTTCGCGGATCTGAAAGAGCTCCTCGGCGTTCCGCCTTTCGAGGCCGAGGAGCAGACGCTCGAGGACAAGATCGGCGTCGCGACGGGGCTCGCGTATACGTCGGTGGGCGGCGACCTGCTCGAGATCGAGGTCGCAGTAGTGCGCGGGCGCGGGCGTCTGCAGCTCACCGGCACGCTCGGCGACGTGCTCAAGGAATCCGCCAACGCGGCGATGACGTACGCCCGCTCGCGCGCGAGCATCCTCGGCATCGATCCCGAATTTCCGAAGACGCGCGACATCCACGTGCACCTTCCCGCGGGCGCCACGCCGAAGGACGGGCCGTCGGCCGGCATCGCGATCGCCGCGGCGCTCGTGAGTGCGCTCACCGGTGTGCCGGTGCGCGGCGACACCGCGATGACCGGCGAAGTCACGTTGCGCGGACGAGTTCTACCGATCGGGGGACTCAAGGAGAAGCTCGTCGCGGCACGCCGCGCGGAGATCACGCACATCATCATCCCCGAGGGAAACGCGCGCGAGATCGAGGAGATCCCTGTCGACATTCGCGAGGGGCTGGTCTTTCACGCGGTGTCGACGATGGACCAGGTGCTCGCGCACGCGCTCCGGGCCACGGTCGTGGTGGCGCAGGCGGAGATCGCGGCGACGGTCACGCATTGACGGGCGCGAAGAAACGCTCGAAGGCGGGGCGCATGTCGCGGCCGGTCGCGAAGGGCGCAGCGGGTGATCGGGCCAGCTCCAGGACTCAGAGCGGGGCCACCGCCGCGGCGAGCGCCGCGGCAAACACCATAGACCCGCTGATCATCCGCGACATCGAGTTTCTCGGCGGGATGGCGTCGCCAACGGGATGGCGGCCGCCTGACCTCACGCTGCCCGAGGTGGCGTTCAGCGGCCGCTCGAACGTCGGGAAGTCGTCGCTCCTCAACGCACTGGTGCGTCGCAAGGCGCTCGCGCGCGTGAGCAAAACGCCGGGGAAGACGCGCGAGATCAATTTTTTTCGCGTCAACCATGAGTTCGTGCTCGCCGACCTTCCGGGATACGGCTTCGCGCGCGTCGCGAAGACGACGCGCGAGGTGTGGCGGCCGCTCATCGAGGGATATTTGCGCATCAGTGCGCCGCTGCGCGGTGTCGTGCAGCTCATCGACTCGCGGCATCCGCCCACTCCCGACGATCTGCTGATGCTCGAGTTCCTCGCCGAGATTGGCGCGCCGACCGTGGTGGTGCTCACGAAGATCGACAAGCTGCGCGCCACGGAGCTCAAGCAGCGGATCATCTCGCTCACGGGCGCGCTGGGGCTCGAGGAGGCACAGGTGATCCCATTCAGTACCGTAACCAGGGTCGGACGCGATGAGCTGGCGGAGGCGGTTGTCGAGCTCGTGGGCGAGCCGTCCTGGCGTGCGGCGCCCGTAAGCGCGGAGCCGCCGGTAGCCGAGGTGTAAGGGGCTCGCGGCGCTGGTAACTTTGGGCTGAGTGCCGTTCGAGCAACCATCAACTCTCAGCCGTCCATGGCTATCTATCCACTTCGCAAGCTTCCGTCGCAGTCTGTGTTACCGGTGATCGACGCGTGGATCGAGCAGCTCGAGCACGAGCTCGCCGCGCCGAACGCGGACCGCGCGGAAATCTGCCGGCGCACCCTTTGTTCGCTGACCTTTCCTGCGTATGCGAGCTCGTGGGAAACCGCGGTGCACGACCAGTCGCTCCCCTTCGCGACGCGTGCGGCGCTCATGTCGCTCGACCCGCGCAACGTGACGCTCGAGCCGGAGTATTACGCCGAGTGCGATGACGAAAAATTTCAGCGCGTGAAGCCGCTGCTCTGGCTCTGGTACAGCTACGATCGCACGGTGATCGGCGGTCAGAACGTCGAGGCGGGGGTTCGCCTTCGCCGCGCGCTCGCGAAGCACATTTTCAAGCGGTGCGGCGAGCGATTCAAGTCGTTCCAGCACGTCGAGTTCTCTTTCGGGTACAACATGGAGGTGGGTGACGACGTCGTCGTCCATCGTAACGTGTTGCTCGACGATCGGGGCGGACTCGTTCTGGGAAACAAGGTGTCGATTTCCGACTACGCAAACATTTATTCGCACACCCACAGCATCGTCGATCAGCGCGATGTGACGGACGCGACCACCCAGCTCGAGGATGGCGTGCGCATCACGTATCACGCGACGATCCTGGCCGGCGTACACGTCGGCTGCGACGCAATGGTGGGCGCGATGGCCGTGGCGACGCGCGATATGCGACCGCACCACGTGTACGTCGGTATTCCGGCGAAGAGTGTTCGCGTCAAGCCAACCGCTCCGACGCAGAACGATTGTCTTCCCACCGCCCGCGAACGGAGCAACACGCAGTGATCGAACGATGAGCGCCGCGCAATGGCGCACCGCCGCGGCGATCGTGCTGATCACCTGCGTCGCGTGTCGTCGCGGGCGCGCGCAGGAGGCGCTGCGAATATCGGCTCAACCTTCGGCGGTCGAGCTCAACGTCGGTGACACGACCACGCTTCACGCAACGGTGAGCGGTGCCTCGCGGGATGCGCCCGCGACGGCAGCCTGGTCGAGCGACAACGACGCGATTGCGCATGTCGATCGCACGGGAGCCGTGACGGCGCGCGCTCCGGGCGTCACCGGCATCACCGCGAGCATCGGGACGACCTTCGCGAGCACGCGCGTGACCGTTGTTCGTAGCGGACCTTCCGGCGACAACCAAGCTGCATCGGCGCGCGCGGTTACTGCGCCCGTTTCGCCCGCTCCCGCGATTGCGCCCGCGAAGGGAGGGACCTCCGCGCCGCAGCAGCAACGGCCCGCGCCTGCTCCCCAGCGAGTCGAGGCGGTGGCGCCGGCGCCGCGTCTCGCTGCGGCCTCTGCGAACGGGAAGCGCGCCGCGCGCTCGCCGCACTTCTCGCACATCAGCCTCTTCTACACCGACTTTTATTCCCGTTACGCCTCGCCCGCGGACCACGGTGCAGCGCTCGCATTCCTCGGCGCGCGCATCGACGGAGTGATGAGTGGCGCGCGCGATCAGTGGAGGTCAGTCGACCCGACGATTCTCCATTTTCCATACGCGCTGCAGTTCACGGTGCCGCTGCCAGGCCAGAAAGCCAGCACGGACGACATCGCCAGCGGCTACTTCTCCGACATGCAGCGCTGGTACGGGTCGCACCCGCGGTACGATATCGAAAACGCCTTCCTGCATCGCGGCGGTCACGATGCCGCCCATCGCGTGCAGGTGAAGATCTGGGATTCGATGCGATTTGCGATCAATCCCGGCGACCCAGGCCAGCGCGCCTATCAGATCGATCGGCTCCAGCGAGTCGCACAGAACGAGGACGGCGTTTTTCTCGACGAATTCGGCGGCGGGATGAGCGGAGTGTCGAAGGCCACCGATGAGTTCGCGACAATAGCTTTGTACATGGCATCGGAGACGGAGCTCATCGCGAAGGTGCACGAGGCGATCAAACCAGGATTTCTGCTGATCAACGTTGGCGAGTACTGGACGCCGCCCGATTCTGCCCTCGTCGTCGCGGGGGGCGGCGCGCATCTCGAGCGCACCAACTTTCCGTTCACCGACCGCCTCCCAGCCCGGTGGACCCAGATCGATAATCTGCTCGCGCTGAACGTCTACACGGAGTTCGTCACGCTGTGGAGCTACACCGATTGGGTGACGTCGAAATCGTTCCCCTCCTTTCAGGGCGGGATGTACTCATCGCGGCTCGAGCGCGGGCAGATCGTGCAGCTCGCGAGCTACTACATGGCGGTGCCGGCGGATCCCACGCGCCTCACGCTCGACCAGCAGAACATGTGGAACGTGCGCCCCGATACTGTCTGGATGCCGGCCGTCGAGGCCGATGTCGGACACCCGCGCGAGGCGCGGCACTCGGTCGCGACCGGCACCGACGCCGCCGGCCAGAAATATCGGATCTACGCGCGCGACTTCGATCATGCGTACGTGGTCATCCGTCCACAGTCGGACTGGCGGCCGCAGATCTACGCCGATTCCACCGGCGTCGTCGTTCCTCTTCCTGCCCCAATGCGACCACTGCACCGCGACGGCACCTTCGGCGCGCCGGTCAGCAGCGTGACGCTGCGCAACGTCGAGGCGGCGATCCTGTTCAAGTGAGAGGCGCGCGTTACCTTCTTAGCCAACGTTCCGGCGGCCGAACCGCAGCATCCATGTTTCCCTCATTGTCGAGCACATCATGATTCGCAAGATCTCCGTTGTCGCTTCTCTCGCCGGCATCCTGTTGCTCGCTGCCTGCGGCGGCTTCCAGTCGACGTGGCCAACCGTCACCGGCGCGTCGGATCAGACAGTCGCCGTCACGGTCAACTGCATGGCCGAGCAGGCGAAGGCGCTCGGCTACGACGTGCGCGTGGTGGATCACAAGCGAGGCGTCGAGGCGACGCGCAACGACACGAGCGATGTGCGCTACGTGGACGAGTTCCGCCGCTTCGACGTGATTTCCGCGACGACGAAGGCCGAGAAGGGGACCACGAAGATCGAGGTGCGCGCCGGAACGCGTTCGCACTACCAGACTCGCCGCGGCACGACGCCAACCGACGAGCCTGCGAGAGATGCCGCGAAGCAGGACGCGAAGACGATCGTGACCGCCTGCGGAGCCGGGCCGACCTGAGCGGTATCATAATATCGGCCAGAGATCGCGCGTCACGTCGAGCGAGAACGTCCACCGTCCCCGGCGCAGTCCGCGCGCCACATCTACGCGCACGATGTCGAACAGGACGAGAGCCCCGATGCCCACCGACGGATACCATCCGGCGGGCATGGGAGCGAAGGCGGGCGAGTTCGCGGAGTAGATGACCGTCGCGAACGGCGCCAGTGTCGCGCTCGCAGGTGCGCGGCCGTACGGCCCGAGCGACAATCCGAAGAACGGCACGCGCGTGCGCCACTCGATGCGCGCGCTGCCGCCCTCGCGCCCCGCGAACTGATGATAGTCGTACCCGGGACCGGTGACAGGTCCTCCCAGGTACACGAGCTCCTGCGGAGGCGCGTCTGGCGGTGCGAGGATCCCCGCGACGGTGCTCTCGAGCACGAGAAGCCAGCCGCCGAGCGCGCGCTCGCCGTGCGCCGTGATCATTGCGCGCGCGAACTGCCCATCGCCGTCCGGGGCGCCGGCGAGCGGTTGTGTGAGTCCTGCGCGCAGCTGCCCGGAGAATCGCGTCTCGAGCCCGCCGAGCTTCACCGGCGATTGATGGATGAAGCCCAGCATCAGCCGCTCCTCGTGCAGCGACCGGGCGGGGATCGTGCGCTCGAAGCTCCCCCACGCCGGCGTGGTGTGGATGCGAAGCGAGTCCTGCCGCTCCCACGAGCCTTCGAGGCGCCAGCGCAATCCCGCGTGAAGGCCAAGCTCCGCGGCGATTCCGGCGCCGCGTACATCGTAAAGATCGGTCGCATCGCTCCCGAATTCCTGAGCGGCGATGCTGTTCACCGCAGTCGATCGCTCCGCGACGTCTCCCCCATCGTGATAGTCGCGCATTCCGAAGAGCTCGATGCCGCTTCCGTCGCCCCGACGAAGCGCGACACCGAGCCGACCCTTTAGCACGTGGTCGGAGAAGCCATAGCGGGCGCGCAGCGACGTGACGATTCCGCCTCCCGCGCGGAGGGCGGCGCCGGCACCGAGGGCCAGCCCCTCGACGCGATTCACGCGCACGAAATCCGACGCCTTCCTCGCCGACAGCGACGCGCCCGCTGCGCGCGCGAGCGACTGTTGCCGCACCAGCGCACGCGCTTCATCCTGCACCTTCCGCACGTCGTCGTCGCTCGCGGCGCGCACGTCGGAGGGGAGCGAGTCGAGAATGCGACCGTGCCACTCGTGCTGCGCAAGCTCGCGCGGGCGCGCGCTCGTGATCTCGGGGCCGCCCGCGAAGATCGTTGGCGAGAGTCCGCTGTTGATCTCGTAGCCCGAGATCTCCCAGCGGCCCCAGATGATTCCGCGTGCCGGAAAGTCGAGCCACTTCCCCGTGCGCCGGATCTCGACCTCCTGGTGCAAGGGAAGCCAGAAGCGCCCCTGCACCAGCGCGTTCTCGAGCACGATCGAGATGTCCTCGAGCTCCTTGTCGAGATACGCCGGATGGGTGAAGGTGAACGCCATCCGCACGACATCCCCGGACGCACGGTCGATGTAGAGCGCACCGACCAGTCGTGGCTGTTCCGGATCCTTTGGCCGGACGCGGAGCTCGTACACCTCCACGGCGCGATCGGGAAGCCGAATGCTCAGCGAGTCCACGATCGCGAAGTCGTAGTCGCCGATCCCCTCGGCCGACAGCGGATGCGGGACGTCGCGCACCTCGTCGCCGTCGCCGAGGCGA
This sequence comes from Gemmatimonadaceae bacterium, assembly GCA_036564355.1. Lineage (GTDB taxonomy): Bacteria > Gemmatimonadota > Gemmatimonadetes > Gemmatimonadales > Gemmatimonadaceae > FEN-1250. Next base: position 17,930 of record DATCPC010000209.1, read on the forward strand.
ATGATGCTCGGAAAGTTGTTCTGGACGATGCCGAGGTGGTCCTGATGGTACGCGATGTTCGTGGGGAGCGCGAGCGTGTCGCGCCGGCCGACGATGCGCTGCTTGCTCAGGTTGGGCGCCCGCCAGTACACTTCGAGCGCGAGCTCGTCGGAGCGGACGACCTTGGGCGGATCGGGGAAGTTTTCACCGACCTGCGCGAGAAATGTGAGGTAGCCGTGCGCGGTCGCATGGTAATCGCGCAGCGCGGTGTCGGCCAGCTGCTGCGCGCGGCGCTCCGTTGCACGCTCCACCAGCTCTCTCGCGCGCGCGTCGTTCCACGCTTGCGCACGCACCGGCTGCGCGAGCGCGCAGCACAACGCGGCCCAACGCGCGGCCCGCAGGACCGCGAGGACTCTGCTCATGGTTGGAAAATGTCATCGTGCGTGCGGGGCGCGGCAAGCGCGCGAGGCACGGGCGAGAATGCAATGACGACGTTCGATCGATTCAAGGCGCTCGCGGCGCGCGGCGGGCTCGTGCCCGTGTGGCGCGATTGCCTCCTCGATGGTGAGACGCCGGTGTCCGCGTTCGCGAAGCTGCGACGCGGACCGTTCGCGTTTCTGCTCGAGTCCGCGCCGGCGGGAGGCGAGACCTGGGCGCGCTATACGTTCATGGGAACGGAACCGCGCGGCGCGTGGAGGCTGACCGACGGTGTCGCAGAGGACTGGACACCGGAAAAGGGTTGGCACGGCGCGCGCACGCCCGCCGATCCGCTTGCCGATTTGCAGGCGCTGATCGCGCAGCACGAGCCCGTCGACGTGCCGGAGCTCGGTGCGTTCTGGAGCGGCGGCGTCGGGTTTTTCTCTTACGACATCGCGCGGCACATCGAGCGACTGCCCAACGCTCCTCCGCGCGTGATCGCCGCGCCGGACGCGCTGTTCGTGTTCACGCACGCGCTGGTGATCATCGACGCGCTGCGCTCGCAGGCACGCGTCGTGGTGGGAGTGCCCGTGAGCATGGGGGCGGCAGACGCCGAGCTCCGTCGCGCACACGACGACGCGCTGCGCGACATCGATGCGACGATCGCGCGCCTCCGCGCACCGGGGAACCTCGCGCCGCTCGATCTCGATCGCGCAGCGCCGCCAGCCACGGGCACCTTCGAGTACTCGCGCGCGAAGTTCGAGCAGGATGTCGAGCGCATCCGCGAATACATCTTCGCCGGCGACTGCTTCCAGGCACTTCTCGCACGACGAATCGAGGTGCCGCTGGACTTCGACCCCGCCGCGCTCTATCGCGCGCTGCGCGCGCTGAATCCTTCGCCGTACATGTACCATCTCGTGCTCGACGGACTAGAGCTCGTCGGCAGCTCGATG
>DATCPC010000225.1:0-5047 GCA_036564355.1 Gemmatimonadaceae bacterium
ACCTAGCGGTACGTCTCGAAGAACCCCGTGCCTTCCCCCGCGACCGGCGCGCCGCCCACGCGTCCACTGATGCGCGCACGACCTTTCATCTGGATGAAGTACGGGCGGAGAATTCGCCGCGCGTCCGCCGCATCGCCGCGCTCGATGAGCGGCGTGCGCGTGTCGCTGCCGATCGCGTCCTCGATGTCGATCTCAACGCGCAGGGTGTCGGCGCCGCGCGCGTCCTGCATCACCGCGTGCGACGGCACCTTCACCTCGCGGCCATTCACGACGATCGTGCGGCCATCGTCGTACGCGATCTCGTGCGGGCGGAAGAGCGCGCGGAAGCCGAGCGAGTCGGTGAGGTAGACGAAGAAGGGCTGCGTCGTGCCCGCGCTGTCCGGCGGCGCGACGCGGCCGTAGAGCAGCGTGTACTCGCCCGCTCGCGTCGCGCCCCAGTCCCACGACACGCCGTGCCACACGCCCCAGTTGTGATCGTGGTACGACTGCGCGCTGTCGAAGCGCTCGCACGAATCGGAAATGCAGAGCGAGCCCGTGGCGCTCGCGCGAAGCCCGGGCACCGCGTACCCCGATGCGAATGGGCAGCTCTCATCCGTGTCCGCGCACTCGGCTATCGACCCGCCGGGGAAAAAGATGTCCGTCGCGGGGGTCACGGTGAGATCGAGCCTGAGCGGCGCGCCAGACCCATTCTCGGCGGCGCTCGCGGTGAGCGCGTACCGGCCGTCCGGGAGCAGGTGCACCTGCGAGGTGCCAATCTCGAGATCGGCGCTGTCGGTGGAGAAGTGCACCTGCTCCCTGCGGACATTCGACGTGAAGCGGCGCGTGCGACCGCCCTGCTCCCGCACGCTCACCGCCACCTGCCCTCCCCACTTTCGACTACGCACATCGCCCGCGACGATGAAGGAGATGAACGCCCACCGCTTCCCATCAGCGGAGAGCACGTTGAAATAGTGCCACTCGGCCCAGCTGTCGCGGTGCTCGACATTTTTCGGCGGCAGGTGGAAATGATCGATGCTCGCGTAGAGCTCCTGCGGTGTGGGTGTCGCCCACCGCCGGTCGCCGGCGTCATCGCGCCAGGCGCCACTTACGATCGGTGGTAGCGCGTCGACCGCGGCGCTGTGCGACGGGATCTCTCCCGCCGCGCGCACGCTGCGCTCCGCTCCGTTCGCGCGGAAGTAGAGCAGCTTCCCGTCGATCTGCGGCGCGACGGTGGCGACCTCGCGCGCGAGTCGCGGCGACGCGAGAAGCTGACGATAGATGAAGCGCGCGTTGGCGATCGAGAAGAAGAGACCGCCCACGCCGCCCGTCTTCATCACCTCGATATTCATTCCCTCTGGAAGCACGGTCACCTGCCCGCCGCCCACGAGCTTTTCGTCGCGGGCCTGCGTGAGCATCGCCTGCCCGATGGCGAGCAGCACGATCATGACGCCGACGCCAAGAGAATACCCGAAGAGCAAGAAGAGCGAGCGGAGCGGACGATGCGCGAGATTCCGCAGCGCGAGGAGCGCGATCACACGCGCGGCTCGCGCCAGGGTGGCGGGCTGTCGGCGCGGGGGACGGCGAAGCGCAGCGCGGCATCGTCCTCGCCGATGATGCGCTTCGCGAGCTCCGCTTCGCCCGCGTCGTGCACGCGTCGCGCGGGATCCGCGAGCAGCTCGGCGGCCTCCTCGCGCGTGAGCGTGCTCACGTACACATCGGCCCACGGCCCGTAGTCGAAGGAGAGATACGCCGCGCGCTGCGCGATCCCTTCGACGAGCGGCTGGTCGCCGCGAATGGGGACGCTGAGGGTGGGCTGCAGCGCGGGCATGTCGAGCTCGACGAACGTCGCGCGCTCGTACGCGAGTGCGGCCGCGGCGTTCGGTTTGGGGAAACGAGACTCGATCGCGCCGAGCTCCTGGGCGGTGATCGTCACGGGCGCAAACGAAACGATCGTGCCGTGCGCGTCACCCTCGCCACTGGCGAGCAGCTCGCGCACCTCGTCGCCGCTGCGACCGTCGAACAGATACGCCACGAGCGTCGACAGCGGCCACCGGCGCGAGGTAGCGACGCCGGGAACGTCGGCGGCAGGCATGATTCGAACCTTCATCACCCGCTCATCCACCTGGAACCTCATCGTGAACGATTTCCCCGTCCCGCATGTGCACGATACGACGCGCCGCGCGCGCAAGACTTTCGTCATGCGTCACTACGACGACGGTCGTTCCGTCGGCGTTCAGCCGGCCGAAGAGCGAAATGATCTCGTGGCCGGTTCTCGCATCCAGCTCGCCCGTTGGCTCATCCGCCAACAGCAGCGACGGGCGATTCGCGAGCGCACGCGCGATCGCAACCCGCTGCTGCTCCCCGCCCGACAGTTGCGCCGGCCGGTGACGCGTCCGCTCTCCCAGATCGACGTACTGCATTAGCTCCGTGGAGCGTTCTCGCCGCTCGGCCGCCGAAACGCCCGCTTCGGCCATCGGCAACTCGACATTCTCCCTCGCCGTGAGAATCGGCAAGAGATAGAAGCGCTGGAATACAAATCCGATATGCCTGAGCCGGAATTCCGTGACCTCGCGATCGCCGAGCGTGCCGACACTGCGCCCCTCGATCTCGACCGTACCCGATGTTGGGGCATCGATCGCGCCGAGCAGATTAAGAAGCGAAGATTTCCCACATCCGGACGGTCCGACGATCGCGAGATAGTCCCCCTTCTCGATGTCGAGCGAGACCCCGCGCAGCGCGTGCACGGCCTCGCGCTCCAGTGGATAATCACGACGCACATCGCGGGCCCGAACGAGAACCGTCATGCGACGGCCTCCTCGCGGAGCGTGCTCGCCAGCGGAAGCGAGGCTGCACGCCACGCTGGGTAGAGCCCGGCCAGCACGCCGCACCCGGTGAGAAGGCCTATCGCGGTCCACGCGGCACGCGGCTGGAAGAGGAAAAAATCGATGGCGGCCGGGAGCCCGGGGAAGCGCGACAGGATCGTGTTCAGGTAACGCGCCGTAACGAGTCCGAGACCGGTGCCGAGCACGGCGCCGGTGACACTCAGCGCTGTCCCTTCCAGCACGATCTGCTGCACGACGTGCACGCGCGACACGCCGATCGCTCGCATGACCACGATCTCCCCCACGCGCTCGTTTACGGATACGGTGACGAGCGTCGTGACGAGCAGGAAGCCGACGACGAGACTTACGGCGCCGAGGATGGCGCTGAGCTGCCGGAAGTAGCCGAGCCGCTCGTCGACGCGCGCCATGGCGTCGGCGGTGGAGATGACGTCGATGGTGGGAAGTGCTGTACGCATCCATTTCTTGATGTCGACGATCTTGCTCGAATCGCGAAGCCGCACCATGACGAGCGAGACGCGATCCTCGCGGGCGGCACCGGTCATCTGCTGCAGTGTGCGCAGGGGGATCGCGACCGCGAGCTGGCCGGACGCGAGATAGAGGAAGCGCGCGCGCCCCGCGACGACGAGCGCGCGCTCGCCGGAGTGCGTGCGGAGCTGCGAGTCGAAGCCGGCGGCGACGCGCAGCGTGTCGCCGACGCGGGCGCCAGCGGCGCGCAGGAAGTCGCCGTTGGCGACGATGGAGTTTGCCTCCGTCGCATCGCGACCGCTGGCGAGCTGATAGTCGCCCTGCGCCTGCGGGTCGACGCCGAGCGCGAAGGTGGTGATCGAGGAGTCGCCGCGGAGCACGTGCACGGACGCGCCGAGCACGGGGCTCACGAGATCGATCTCCGGTCGCGCGCGAAGTTGCGCCGTGACGTCGGCTGCGTTGGCGATCGACGCCTCGGTGTCGAATGGAAGCGTGCCGCGCGGCGTGAGGCGCATCTGGAATCCCCGGCTCAGGAGCAGGAGGCGGAACGACTCGCGCATCCCGGTCGAGAGCATCACCATGTCGAGCAGCATCGCGGCCGCGATGGCGACGCCGAGCACGGCGAGGATCGTGCGCGCGCGATTGCGCCGCAGCGAGGCGAGCGCGAGCACCAACCGCATCAGCGTCCCAGCAGGACGAGCGGGTGCGTTCGAACGAGGCGCCGCGCCGCGAGCGCGCCCGCCATGACTCCGAGCACGAGCGAGAGCGACACCGCAAAGACCACGATGTCGCCCGTGACGAGCGCGAAGTTGAGCGGCGTCTGGTAGCGCGCCTGATAGTGCCAGTTCACAGCGAGCGAGGTCACCCACCCGATCACGACGCCGACGCCGCTACCGATTACGGAGACGAAGGCGGCCTCGAGCACGACGGTGAGCATCACCGTTCGGCGCGAGATCCCGAGGAGGCGAAGCGCGGCGACATCGCGGCGCCGCTCGTCGACCTTGAGCAGGAGGATGCAGAGGAGAAAGACCGCGCTCGCGACGATCGTGATCACGCCGATGGCGCGATGGAAGCGGCTGACGACCGCGAAGGTCTCGGAGGTCTCGACCGCGATGTCGCGCGAGCGATAGGCGCGGAATCCGAATGCGGCATCGTTGATCGAGCGCACGGCCGCGTCGGCGGCGGAGTCGCCGCGCGTGGCCACGGCGAACCGGTCGACGCGATCGCCGTACCCGATCAGTCGCTGGAGCTGGTCGAGGTGGAGGTGCACGCGGTAGTCGCTGCGGGCGATCTCGCTCGGGTCGGCGCGCCGGCCGATGAGCGCGGCGACTATCACCGAGTCGCCCCCCGAGCCCGGCGTCGCGGAGACGACGACCGTGTCGCCCAGGCGGACGTGCGCGTCGGCTGCAAGGCGTTGATCGATCGTAATCGTGTGGAGCTGGAGCGCGAGCAGCAGTTCGACCATAAACAGAAGCTAACGACCTGAGAAAGAAGTCGCCGCGACGAATGGCGCGCGGGGCGATGCGCGTCCATCTTCACGGTCCATGCCGACTTCCATTCTGATCGACACCGATCCGGGAATCGACGATGCCGTGGCAATCGCGCTCGCGGCGAAGCTGCCCGAGCTTCGCATCGTGGCGATCACGACGGTGCACGGAAATTCGGATGTCGATCGCACCACGCGCAACGCGCGGCTGATCGCCTCGAGGGCTGGGCTCTCGCTGCCGATCATCGCCGGTGCGGCGGCCCCGCTCGTGCGC
>DATCPC010000250.1:0-7979 GCA_036564355.1 Gemmatimonadaceae bacterium
CGCCGAGCGCGCGTCGTGAGCTAGAGGCCGATCAGCAGCCGACGCCCGCGTTTTTCGCACGACGCTCGGCGGCCGTCGACAAAAAAAACGAGCGCGGAATCCGCGCTCGCTCTCGTTCGTCGCTCGACTTGCCTCTAACTCGCGACTGCCGGCCGAGGCTTGATGTAGCCCATTTCCACCGCGTAGCCGGCGAGCTTCTTCTGAAGCACGCGGCGGCCACGGAAGAGGCGCGACTTCACCGTGCCTTCGGGAATGCCGAGGATGTTCGCGATCTCCGCGTAGCGCAGCCCCTGTACGTCGCTGAGCACCACGGCGAGCCGGTAGTCCTCGGGCAGGGCGTCGATCGCACGCGTGATCTCGTCGTCCATGAACGAGTCGTAGAACTTCCCCTCCGGATCCGCCTCGCCGACGATCTCGTACGCGCCGCGGCCATCCTCGTCTTCCGGGATGCGCACTTCCCGCGCGTCGATGCGCCGCTTCCGGCTCACGAACGCGTGATAGAGAATCGTGAAGAGCCACGCACGAACGTTCGTCCCGAGCTGATACTGCTCCCACCGGTCGAAGGCGCGGAGCATCGTCTCGGAAACAAGGTCTTCTGCTTCATCGCGCTCGTGCGTGAGCTTGAGCGCAAAGCTGTACAGCGCATCGAGGTGCGTGAGCGCTTCATCTTCAAACTGCGCGCGGCGTTTCGCCCGATCCTCGGTCGAACCCACGCGAGTGCGCTCCGCAACGACGGGCGCCGCCAAAGTCGTCGGCATTCCTTCCCCCACAGGCTGCGTGTTCATTGAGTCGATACCCCCACCCCATCCACTGCTGCCGGCTCGCGCTCCCGCGCGTACGAACGCACCGACCGCTTGAGCTCCGTCGCGATCCCTGCCGCGCTGGCCGCATCGCCTTTCACACGGGACATGAACCGCGCACCTGCGAGCGTCGCCACGACGAACCACGCGAGTCGCGCGGTGTCAGCATCATCGCTGAGTCGCGGCCGCGCTTCCCACAGCACGGCTTCGATCTGATCGGCCCAGCGCTGGAAGAGCGCATCCACGAGCTGCCGGAATCCCTCGTGCTGAGAGGCCATCTCGGTGGCGAGCGCCCCACACGGCGTTCCCGACGTGCAACCATCCGGCGACTGCGCCGAGATGACTGCGTCGATGAAGCGCGTGAGTCGCTCGATCGGCTCTACCGTCGGCTCACGAAGCGCCACGAGCCCGCGCTCGGCGAAGTCATCGAACTGCAGCTTGAGCACCGCGTATCCCAACTCTTCCTTCGACTTGAAGTAGTGGTAGAAATGGCCCTTGCCACACAGCCCGGACTCGCGGACCACCTCGTCGATGGAGGTGTCTCCGAATCCTTGTCGCCGCATGACCACTGTTGCGGCCTCCACGATCTGAGTACGTCGATCTTTCATGTGGTAGAGTATAAGACTGCTCAGTCCATGTGTCAAGTAAACGCTTGAATACATCCTAACACATGATGACACATTGAGTTAACATCGACTAGTTAGTACCTGACCGTTCGGGTAGGTACCCGGTGACGGTAAAGTCTGACCCATCAGTCCTAATAGCAATACGCATCGTCACGTCAGGAGTTTCGCGCTAAATTATCCTCGGCATGCACACCATCACCGTCACGCGGAGCTATCTCCAGCTTTCGTCCCGACATTCAATCCGCAGCGAACAATTGGCCGATGGCGTCCGCATTGTGCATGCCCACCCCTGTCCGATATCCCTCTTTCGCTCGCTCTACACCGAAGTTGGTCGCGATTATCGGTGGCGCGACAGGCTCATCTGGACGGACGAGCAGTGCGCGGCGCACCTCGCCAAGCCGGAAGTCTCGATCTGGGTGCTCTACGTCGACGGCATCCCCGGCGGATACTTCGAGCTCAACGCGGAGAGCGACGGCTCGGTGGAGATCGCGTACTTCGGCCTGATGCGCGAGTTCATCGGACGCGGCCTTGGCAAGCAGTTGCTCGCGGCCGCCGCCGATCGCGCGTGGGCCCTTGGCGCCTCGCGCGTGTGGCTGCACACGTGCACGCTCGACAATCCCTCTGCGCTGCCGAATTATCTGGCGCGGGGATTCGAAAAATATCGCGAAGAGAGGTACGAGATCCCGGCGTAGCTTCTCGCTGTCGCTACGCCCTTGCGATTCGACAGCGTGCGCGCCAGCTCAGCGCGGTCGTCGTCGTCCCGGGCCTCCGCCCCCACGGCGCTTGGCGCCGCTGCGCTTCCCGCTGCCCGCGCCGCCACGCTGAGCTCCGCCGGTCTTTCGCTCGCCACGCGGCGGCGGTCGCGAATCGCGCGGACGTTCCGGTGCGCGCTCGCGCTCGATCTCGTCCGGCATCCACGGACGCTCCAGCAACCCCTGCAGCTCCTCGAGCGACGCCGCGCGCAGCGATCCACGCGCACCACGGTGCACCGAGAACCGCAGCGGACGATCGAGCACCGGTAGCTCGCTCTCGTGCAGTGTGCGCGCCATTTTCTCCGGCAGTCGCAGCCGAACGACACCGCCCACGCCGTCTTCTACATCGTACTCGATCGACACGTCGTGGTCGCGGATTTTCGCCGTGCCCGGGAGCGCCAGGAAACGCCGCCGTACCGAGGGAGGAACGATCGTATCCGGATCGATGACGAGCGGGGCCGCGCGAAAGTCGTCCACGGAGTGCGCACTCTCGAGCATCTTCGCGTACACCGCCGTGAGCTCGGCCAGCGACAGCCGCGGCGTCTCGCCCCCGCTGCGGCGATAGACGTCGCGAATCTCCTCGATCGCCGCCCGATTGCGCTTTACCGCCGGATGCCGCGCCTCGAAGCGCGCGAGCGACTCCGCGATGAGCTCCCGCGCCCGCGCCGCCAGCTCCGGCGGGAAGGTCTCGACCGGCACCTCCTCGCGTCCGAGCTCGAATCCGAAATACGTGATCTGGCTGCGGAGCACGAGCGGCGACCGCTTGCGATGCGGGTCGAATACGAGCTCCGGCGGATCGTGCGTCGCGTACTGCTTGATCAGATCGTACGGGATCTGGGTGCCCTCGATCGCCGCGCGCGGAATTCCCATTCTGTCCGCGAAGTAGCGTAGCTCGCCCGCGATCGCACCGTAGCTCGAGCACACGCTCGTCTTCGAGACGCGCGCCTCTTCCCCGCTCGCCGTGCGCTCCTCGATCACGAGATCGAACGGCATGATGCGCGCGAGCAGGTCCGCGAACAGGCGCGCGATGCGCTCCCCCGCGATCGGCAGCGTGTCCGGCAAATCGAGCTCGAGGCTGCGATAGATGCTCGCCATGCCGAGCGCGGCATCTTCGACCGTCTTCACCAGCGCGCCGCGCTCCTCGCCCCACTCCTCGATCCCTTCGCCGAACAGATAGCGCGGAAGCCCGTACACCTCGCCGCGATAGCCGTGCGCGGCGTACGCGTCCGCGAAGAGATTGTAGGCGGTGAGATTGTCGCTCCCCGGCACCAGGAGCCCGCGCAGATTGCGCTCCTCGCGCGTCATGCGGTGCAGCGACTCGATCGACGCCATGATCGAGACGTACGGCACGAGCTCCTCGCTCGCGTGCACGAGCAGCTCCGCCCACGCGCGATCCACCGGGAGTGCCTCCACGGCCGCGCCGTACTGCGACAGTCGTCCGTTCTCGATGATTCCGCGCGCCTCGAGCTTCTGCACCGCGTTGCGATACGAGGTGCGGTCGAGCGGCACCGGTAGCTCGAGCTCGTCGGCCCGAACGCCGAGTCCCGCGCAGGTGAGCGCGACGCGCTCCGAGTCGCCCGCGAGCTGGAACTCCGGCTCCGTCGGCCGCAACGCCTTGAAGCGGATGTCGCGGTCGCTGAGGATGAACACGCGCCCGCCCTCCACGCGCCCGTGCACGCGCCCGGCCATCTGCAAGATCTCGTTCGCGCCGAGGTGCACGCGCGAGAGCACGTTCTTTCCGCCCTCGATGAGATTCGTGAAGCGCATATCCTCGATCACGACCGTGTCGAGTCCGTGCACGTTGAGCGCGCTCTGCCCCGCCGCAGTCATGCTCAGCAGATACGGCTTGCGCACGTCGCCTTCGAGAAACGGGCGGATGATCCGGATTGGTTCGCCACCGTGATAGAACGCGGCGTGAATTCTCGGAAAGCGCCGCTCGACGAAGCCCGCGACGTCTTCCACCGCCGCCCGCGTCGGAAGGAACACTCCGACGCCGCGCTTCTCCTTCTGCACATCGCGCAGGAACGTCTCGTCGAGAAAATCGAGCGGCTTGCGGTTCACGATCGCCACCTGCGCGGCCTTCTCGGGATCGAAGGCCTGCGTCTCGAGCACCGCGGCGGAACCGAGATAGCGCGCATAAAACGTCGGGTCGACGGTGGCCGACAGCCAGATGAAGCGCGAGCCCACGCGCTTGCCGAGCGCGAGACAGAGCTCCAGCTCCGCCGACGTCTGGTGGATCTCGTCGACGATGAGTGTGTCGCGCGAAAAGATGTCGCCATCCTGGAACCAGCGCCGCGCGATGCCCGTCGTCACGATGACGACGTTCCAGCTCGGCGTCTCGGGCGTGGCCTCGCGCTCGCGGTTGACGACGCCTACACGAAGATCGGTCGTGCCGAGAATGGTCTCGGCGATGGGGCGGATCGCGAGCGTTTTCCCGGTTCCCGTGCCGGCGACGATGCCGAAACCCTTCCCCGCACCCGCGAGCTCGAGGATCTCTTCGCCGTGCTCGCGCTGCAGCAGCGTGTCGAGGTGCAGTCGTACCGCGAGCTCGATCGTTTCGCACGCGGCGCGCGTCGGGGCGATGACGATGATGCGGCCGGTCGATGGCTCCGCGGCCGCGAAGGCTTCGCGATCGGGCGGAAGATAGTGATCGCGAACGTGACGCAATTCGCTCAGCTACCTCGGCCGGTGCGCAGAAAACGACTGGCGTGGCGGGCGCGGCGCTTTCTCCACGCGGGGGCGCGGCGGCGGCGCGGTGCGCTCCTGGCTGTGCTGCGTGGGAGGCGGAGTCGGATGCGCGGCACGCCTCTCCTGCTCGTCGTGCTGGCGCTGCGCCTCGACGCGCTGCCGTTCCTGCTCTTCGCGCAGCTGCGTCGCGCGCTGGCGGTCCTGCTCCTCTCTCTGCTGCTGTGCGCTGCGCGCCTGATCATCGCGCGACGGGGCGGATGGCGCGACGAGGTTCGACTGCCTGGGCTGCGCCGGCGCGAACGTGCGCGCACCGCCCGCGGGGGCGTCGCTTCCGAAGACAACGCGCGCGTTCATCGGCCGCTTGCGAATAGCGGTCGCGCAATCGGTTGGTGCCGGCTGATGTGCAGGCGGGACGCCGTCGATCCAGATGCGGCACATGCCGGCTGGCGGACGATGGCTCTCCGGCACGCCCGAGGGTGACGTCTGTGCCTGCAGCGCGGCGGTCGACATCGCGAAGCCGGCAAAGAGTACTGCGAGATACTTCATGGAGCTCCCAGAGTCGTGTAGCACACCCGGTAAAGGCAGGGGGAGTGCCACGAATCGACTCTGGCAGACATCGCATAAGTCGCTTAACACGAATGAGTTGACCGACACCGACAATTCGAGGCGGATAGTCCTGTCCTCCGGGCGAGACACCGGCGTCCAGCGCGCGGGACGCGGTTTGCGAAGGTGCCCGCCCGATAGGCTCGGCGGGCGGCAGCAGCATCGGCACAAACGAAGTTAGCGGCTTGTAGCACGAGACGCGTTTCCGCCTTGGTTCGCAACCCTCTACGGCGCCCTCGACCTGGCCGGCGGCAGGAGCATGACCGACACGTGATGCTCGCGCGCCGCCGTGAGAAGCCCCTCGAGCGCGCCGACCGAACCGAACGGAATCATCGCGAACAATTCATCGAGCGGCTGGCTCATGCCGAGCAACGCGATCTCGCCATTGGCATCGGCAGCGCACACGAGTCCGGAATAGCGAAGCGCCTCGAAGGCATGATCGACGAGCTCACGCGGCACCTCGCGATCGGAATTCGTAATCACGATTCGCTGCGATCCATCGGCGAGCCGATCGCGAACGACTTCCGTCACGCGCGCGCCCGCGGAGCGATCCGAAAGCTCCAGGTGCTCGATGGCGCGACGCTGTGCACGTTCTCGCTCGCTGATCTTCCCGCTCGTGTCTTCGTTTGACGTTGCCTGCATTGCACCTCGCACTGCGCACTGCGCATCAGGATCGGAATCGCCGGCTCGTGCTCTCTCGATTGCAATACACAAGTCGCGCCAGCAAGTACACCCGGGGCGAATTGGGTTCCGAGATATAACCCCTCGCAACGCGATCGTGACGACGTGGTGATGCTCGTCACACGCACGCCCTCGTGCTCAGTCACCGAACGAGATGCCCGTCGCGCGCGCGGTGAGCATCACGTCGTGATCGAGCTCCACGCGCTTCGGAACTTGCAGCACCTCCGCGATCGGCACACAGACGATGTGCGGCGATTGCAGCGCGACCATCTCTCCCCAACGCTCCTCCGCGATCGCGCGCACGGCCGCGCCGCCGAAACGCGTGGCGAGCAGACGATCGTATCCCGTTGGCATGCCGCCGCGCTGCAGATGGCCGAGCGTGAGTGAGCGACACTCTTTCCCCGTGCGCGCCTGAATCGCCTGCGCCAGCGCCTCCGCGATTCCGCCAACGCGTCTCGCTTCGCCCGGTAGCGAGCCGCCGATCGTGGACTCCTTGCCGCCGAGCGGGTACGCACCCTCGGCCGCGACCACGATCGAGAAGTGCCGTCCCGCGCGATCGCGCTGCCGGATCTTGTCGCACACGCGCTCGATGTTGTACGGAATTTCCGGAATGAGAATCACATCGGCGGTGCCCGCGAGCCCGCTGTGCAGCGCGATGAAGCCCGCGTCGCGTCCCATCACCTCGAGCACGATGACGCGGTCGTGGCTCTCCGCGGTGGTGTGCAGCTTGTCGATCGCCTCCATGGCCGTCGACACCGCGGTATCGAAGCCGAAGGTCGTGATCGTCAGGCTCACGTCGTTGTCGATGGTCTTCGGAACCGCAACGATCTTCACTCCCTTCTCGAACAGCCTCTGCGCAATCGCGAGCGAGCCGTCGCCGCCGATCGTGAGGATCGCGTCGATGCCGAGCTCGTTGGCGCGGTCGATGAGCTCATCGGAACGATCGATCTCGACGATCGAGCCATCGGGCTGGCGCTCGGGAAAATGGAACGGGTTGCCTCGATTCGTCGTGCGGAGGATCGTGCCACCGAGGTGACCGATGCCGCTCACGACCTCGCGATTGAGGGCGATCACGTCGTCCTCGCCGAGGAGGCCGGCGTAGCCGCGCTTGATGCCGAGGACGTCCCAGCCGCGATCGAGCGCGGAGAGGACGGCGGCACGAATCACTGCATTGAGTCCCGGCGCGTCGCCGCCGCCGGTGGAGATTGCGATGCGCATCAGAGAGGGAAAGAGAACGCTCGGTGCAGGGATGATTCGGTGCGGCAGGCTCGCCGCCGGATTCTATATATCGCGCTCACCGTGCGAAGGGAATCTATGCGAAAGGGGTATTCGTTGCTCGAACAGCTCGTCGTGATCGCGGTGATGACGATTCTATTTACGATCATCGGTCCGCGAACGCTGTCGGCGCTCGACCGGTCTGCCGTGCGCAACGCACGCATTCAGCTCGTGAGCGCGCTCAGTGCCGCGCGCGGCGCGGCGCAATCGCGGTCGGAACGCGTCTCCGTCGCCATGGACAGCACCGCAGGGCTGCTCCGCATTTTCGCCGGCTCGGACACGCTGCTGGTGCGGCCGCTGCGCGCCGAGATGGGCGTCGCGTTCACGGCGTCTCGCAATGCAGTCGTCTATGGCGCGAGCGGACGCGGCTACGGCGCGACAAATTCCACCATCGTGTTGAGCCGCGGCGCCGCCGCCGAAACCGTGTACGTCGCGCGGCTCGGTCGTGCGCGATGGTGAGCGCCTACGCCACCACTGCGTCGGCTGCCACCGTGCCGAAATCGTATCCCGGTACCGAGATGCGGGGAATCGGAGTACCCAGCGTTCGTTCGATC
>DATCPC010000033.1:0-11393 GCA_036564355.1 Gemmatimonadaceae bacterium
ATCCCCAACGCGGGGCTGCCGCTCAACACCGGCATCGGCGAGGCGGTATACCCGCTCGAGCCGGCACCAATGGCGGCGGCGCTCGCCGAGTTCGTGCACGACTTTGGCGTGCGCATCGTGGGCGGCTGCTGCGGCACAACCCCCCAGCACCTGAGTGCAATAGTAGCGGCGGTGAAACAGGTCGAAGCGAAGCACGAGGTGGCCGAGCGCCCCGAGACGCACATCCCGCGCGTGTCGTCGGCGATGCGCGCGATCACGCTCCACCAGGATCCGCCGCCGCTGCTCATCGGCGAGCGCGTGAACGCGCAGGGATCGCGCAAGGTGAAGCGGCTGCTGCTCGCCGAGGATTACGAGGGGATCGTGCAGGTCGCGCGCGAGCAGGTGGACGCGGGCGCGCACGTGCTCGATGTCTGCGTCGCGGTGACCGAGCGCGCGGACGAGGCGGCGCAGATGTCGGAGGTCGTGCGCCTGCTCTCGATGAGCGTCGAGTCGCCGATCATGATCGACTCCACGGAGCTGGACGTCATCAAGGCCGCCCTCGAGCACGTGCCTGGGCGCGCGATCGTGAACTCGATCAACATGGAGAACGGCCGCACGCGCATCGACAGTGTGCTCCCTGTGGTGAAGGCGCACGGCGCCGCGGTGGTCGCGCTCACGATCGATGAAGTCGGGATGGCGAAGACCGCCGAACGAAAGCTCGAGATCGCGCGGCGGATTCACGGCATCGCGACGTCGGAGTTCGGGCTCGCGCCGGAGGACATCATCTTCGACGCGCTCACCTTCACGCTCGCGACCGGCGAGGCGGAGTGGCTCGACTCGGCGCGCCAGACCATCGATGGCATCAAGCTGATCAAGCGCGAGCTCTCCGGCGTCTTCACGAGCCTCGGCGTGAGCAACGTCAGCTTCGGGCTCGACCTGCACGCGCGCTCGGTGCTCAACTCGGTCTTTCTGCACCACTGCGTGTCCGCCGGCCTCGACATGGCGATTGTGAATCCCGCGCACGTGACCCCGTACGTCGAGATCCCGCCGGACGAGCGCGCGCTCGCGGATGACATGGTGTTCAATCGGCGACCCGATTCGCTGCAGCGATTCATCGAGCACTTCGCCGCGCGCGGGCCGAATGCCGCATCCGATGCCGCGAGCGGGGCGGCGGATGCGACGACGATGGAGCCGGATGAGCGCGTGCGTTGGCACGTGCTCTATCGCAAGAAGGACGGCGTCGAGGCGGCGCTCGACGCGGCGGGCGTGCGCGAGAATCCCGTGCGCGTGCTCAACGAGGTGTTGCTGCCCGCAATGAAGGAAGTGGGCGACCGCTTCGGCGCGGGCGATCTCATTCTTCCCTTCGTGTTGCAGAGCGCCGAGGTGATGAAGAAGGCCGTGGCGCATCTCGAGAAGTTTCTCGAGCGCAAGGAGGGGTACACCAAGGGCAAGGTCGTGCTCGCGACCGTGTACGGCGACGTGCACGACATCGGCAAGTCGCTCGTCAACACGATCCTGTCGAACAACGGCTACACCGTGTTCGACCTCGGGAAGCAGGTGCCGGTGAACACGATCATCGATAAGGCGATCGAGGTTGGCGCGACCGCGATCGGCCTTTCGGCGCTGCTCGTGTCGACGTCGAAGCAGATGCCGATCTGCGTGCAGGAGCTCGACCGGCGCGGGCTCGATTTCCCCGTGCTCATTGGCGGCGCGGCGATCAACCGGCGCTTCGGGCGGCGCGCGATGTTTCTCGAGAACGAGCGCGCATACGCGCCGGGCGTTTTCTACTGCAAGGACGCATTCGAAGGGCTCGACACGATGGAATCGCTCATCGACGACGACAAGCGCGGCCCGATGTTGGTCGAGCTGATCGAGAGCGCGCGCCGCGACGTGTTCCTGCGCACGGCGGTGGGCAAGGACATCTCACACGGCGACAGCGCCGGCGCGCGAAGCGCGGTCGTCGCGAACAATCCGGTGCCCAAGCCTCCATTCTGGGGGGCGCATGTGCGCCGCGACATCCCGATCGCCGAGGTGCTCGCGCTCCTCGACATCGAGGAGCTGTTCCGTCTGCAGTGGGGCGGACGCGGCTCGGGTCCCGCATGGGAGAAAGCCGTGCGCGAGGAATTTCAGCCCACGCTCGCGCGACTTTCAGAGAGCGCCGCGCGCGAGCGGTGGCTCGCGCCGCAGACCGTGTACGGCTACTTCCCCGTGCAGTCGAGCGGCAACGACCTCATCGTGTATGACCCGGCCGCGATGCAGAGCGACGGCGGATCGCTTCGCGAGCTCACGCGCTTCCCCTTCCCGCGCCAGGAAGGGCGCGAGCATCTCTGTCTCGCCGACTATTTTCGCTCGGTCGAGTCGGGAGATGTGGATGTCGCGGCCTTTCAGATCGTCACCGTGGGCGATGAGGCGACGCGACGGTTCGAGGCGCTGCAGGAGAAGGGCGAGTTCTCCGAGGCGTACTACCTGCACGGGCTCGGCGTCGAGGCCGCGGAGGCGACGGCGGAGTGGGTGCACCAGATGATTCGCCGCGAGCTCGGAATTCCCGCGAGCCAGGGGAAACGCTATTCGTGGGGCTATCCCGCGTGCCCGGATCTCGAGGGACACGCGCAGCTGTTCAAGCTCCTCCCCGCAACCGAGGCGCTCGGCATCGAGCTCACGTCCGCGTTCCAGCTGACCCCCGAGCAGTCGACGGCGGCGATCGTCGTGCATCATCCGCAGGCGAAGTATTACGCGGTGCGCGGCGCGGCGGCCGAGACGGAGGCCGCGTGACGATTGCCAACGGCATTCGCGTGACGGAGCGCCCGGATGTGCGCGAGATCGCGGACCCCGAGCGCATCATGGTGGCCGATGGCGCAATGGGCACGATGCTCTACGCGCGCGGCGTCTTCATCAACCAGTGCTACGACGAGCTCAACGTGCGCTCGCCGGAGCTCGTGCTCGACGTGCATCGGGCGTACGTGAAAGCGGGCGCGGAGCTGCTCGAGACGAACAGCTTCGGCGCGAATCGACTCAAGCTCGCGCAGTACGGGCTGGAGAATCACGTCGCGGAGTTCAACCGCCGCGCGGCCGAGATCGCGCGCGAGGCGGCCGGTGCGAACGTGCTCGTCGCCGGCGCCGTCGGACCGCTCGGGGTCCGGATCGAGCCGTTCGGCGCCACGAGCCGTGAGGAAGCGCGCGGACACTTCCGCGAGCAGCTGCAGGCGCTGTTGGACGGCGGCGCCGACTGCTTTCTCCTCGAAACGTTCGGCGACCTCGGCGAGATCGAGCAGGCGCTCGCCGCGGCGCGCGAGGTCTCGCTGTCGACGCCAGTCATCGCGCAGATGACGATCGGCCAGGACGGGCTCACGCCGTTCGGGGCAACGCCCGAAGATGTCGCGCGCGCGCTCGACGAGTGGGGAGCCGATGTGATTGGGCTCAACTGCTCGGTGGGCCCGCAGGCCATTCTCGAGGCGGTGGAGCGCATGGCTGCGGTGACGAAGCGGAAGCTGAGCGCCCAGCCCAACGCCGGCATGCCGCGCGATGTCTCGGGGCGCACGATGTACATGGCGAGCCCCGAATACATGGCGAGCTACGCGCGCCACTTGATCCAGGCGGGGGCGAAGCTGATCGGCGGCTGCTGCGGGACGACGCCCGAGCACATCAAGTCGCTGGTCGATGGCATTCGCCCGCTGATGCCGCGCAACCAGCGCAAGCCGAGCGCGCGCTACCAATTGCCGCACACGCTCGGGCTGGACGACGCGAGCGGCGATCAGGCGCCGGCGGCGGTGGGCGTCGAGGAGATGCCCTTCGCGCGGCGCTCGCACTGGGCGGGAAAGATCGCGCGCAACGAGTTCGTTACATCAGTGGAGATCGTGCCGCCCCGCGGCGTCGATGCGACATCGATGCTCGAGGGGGTGTCCGCGCTCAAGGTCGCCGGCGTGGATGCGGTGAACGTGCCCGACGGCCCGCGCGCGCAGAGCCGCATGGGTGCGCTCATGACGAGTCTCCTCATCGAGCAGCGCATCGGCATGGAGACCGTCACGCACTACTGTTGCCGCGACCGCAACCTCCTCGGGATGCTCAGCGATCTGCTCGGCGCTTCCGCAATGGGACTGCGCAACCTGCTGATCATCACCGGCGACCCGCCGAAGATGGGACCGTATCCCGATGCCACCGCGGTGTTCGACATCGATGCCATCGGGCTGACGAATCTGGTGAGCCGCCTCAACAAGGGGCTCGATCCCGGCGGCAATTCGCTGGGAAGCAAGACGGCGTTCACGATCGGTGTCGGCGTGAATCCCGCGGCGATCGATCCGTCGTACGAGCTGCGCCGCTTCGAATGGAAGGTGGACGCCGGCGCGGAATACGCCATCACGCAGCCTGTGTTCGACGTCGCGCAGCTCGAGAAGTTTCTTCAGTCGATCGCGCACGTGCGCATTCCGATCGTGGCCGGTATCTGGCCGCTGGTCTCGGCGCGCAACGCCGAGTTTCTCGCGAACGAGGTGCCGGGAGTCGTCGTGCCCGAAGCCGTACTCGCGCGGATGCGCGCCGCGAGCGAGAAGTCGAAGGAGCACGCGGTGGCGGAGGGGATCGCGATCGCCCGCGAGATGCTCGAGCGCGTGCGCGGCTCCGTGCAAGGCGCGCAGGTGTCTGCCCCGTTCGGCAAGGTCGAGCTCGCGGTGAGGGTGCTCGAGAGCTGAGCGTGCGCGAGGGAGCTCGCTATATTTGCGCACACCCCGGCTGAGACGAGGAGTCGCGATGAAGGGCATCCTGATCATCGATCACGGTTCGATGCAAGAAGCGGCGAACCACATGCTGGAGTGCGTCGGCGAGCTCGTACAGCGCATGGCGGGCGATGGGGTGATCGTGCGCGTGGCGCACATGGAGCTCGCGGCGCCGACCATCGCCGACGGATTCGCCGCGTGCGTGGCCGCCGGCGCCACCGAGATCGTCGCCTTCCCGTACATGCTCTCGCCCGGAAAGCACTCCACACGCGACATCCCGCGGATGGTCGCAGAGATCTCGGCCGAGCATCCCGGAATTCCGGTGCACGTGACGACGGCGTTTGGCGTGAACGAGCAGCTGGCGGCCGTCGTGCTCGCGAAAGCGGGCGTCGCGCCCGTGGCGAGCGCGGAGCCGCACCGCTGTGCGCGCCCCGCCGGCACGCCGGAGCGCTACTGCGGCGATGGCTGCGCGGAGCGCGACGCGCTCGCGAATCTGCGCCTCGCGGAGAGCAATTCGGGCTGATCGCGGCACGGCTGCGCACCCGAAGCCCCCGACGTAACATTGTCTCCATGACTACCGACGTATCCCCCGCGCACGGCCCGCTCAGCGCGCTGTCGGAAGAGGAGAGCGCATTCCGCGACGCCGTGGCGGAGTTCGCGGAGCAGGAGGTTCGGCCGCGCGCGCAGGCGATGGAGCGCGCGGCGCGCATCGATCCCACCCTGATTCCCTCACTCTTCGCCCTCGGCCTCATGGGGATCGAGGTGCCGGAGAAGTACGGCGGCGCCGCCGGCTCGCTGATGATGGTCACGCTCGCCGTGGAGGAGATCAGCCGCGTCGACGCGTCCGCCGCGATCATGGTCGACGTGCAGAACACGCTGGTGAACTACCCGATCTCCCGGTACGGCACCGACGCGCAGCGCGAAAAGTATCTTCCGCAACTCGCATCGAAGACCATCGGTGCGTACGCACTCTCGGAGGCGGGGTCCGGCTCCGACGCCTTCGGCCTCGCCACTCGCGCCGAGAAGCACGACGGCGGCTGGGCGCTCACCGGCCGCAAGCTGTGGATCACGAACGGCGCGGAGGCGGGAATCTTTGTCGTCTTCGTCACCGCGAACCCTGAGGCAGGATACAAGGGAATCACCGCCTTCATCGTCGAGCGCGACACGCCCGGCTTCACCGTGGGCAAGAAGGAGGACAAGCTCGGTATCCGCGCCTCGAGCACCACGGAGCTGCTCTTCGATGGCTGCGTCGTTCCCGCCGCGAACGTGCTCGGGGAAGTCGGCCAGGGCTACAAGATCGCCATCGAGACGCTCAACGTGGGCCGCATCGGGATCGGCGCGCAGATGATCGGCATCGCGCGCGGGGCGCTCGATGCGACGCTGGCGTACGTGAAGGAGCGCAAGCAGTTCGCCACGCGGCTCGCGGATTTCCAGGGAATTCAGTTCCAGCTCGCGCAGGCCGCCACGGAGCTCGAGGCCGCGCGACTCCTCGTCTACAACGCCACGCGGATCAAGGACAGCGGCCAGCCCTTCACACGCGAGGCGGCAATGGCGAAGCTCTTCGCCTCGCAGGTGTGCGAGCGTGTGACGTCGCTCTGCGTCGAGCTCCACGGCGGGTACGGCTACACGAAGGATTATCCCGTGGAGAAGTTCTATCGCGACGCGAAGATCGGAACGATCTACGAGGGAACGTCCAACATGCAGCTCCAGACGATCGCGAAGCTGCTGTTCAAGTAGACCGCGCCCGCCGAATCAGCTGCGCAGGGCGCCGAGCACTCCGGGAAGCGCGCCGATGCACCACACGATCGCCGCCGCGAGATAGGAGTCCGACTTGGAGACCTTGCCCGTGATCTGGAGCCCGATCGCGAGGAGTACGGTCTCCCAGAGCGTGAAGACGTCGACGCGCACGAGAAGCGCCATGAGCACCGGCGACGTCTTGTCCGGATCGAGAAAGGCGCCAAGCCCCACGGTCACTCGCGACATTCCGTTCAGACGATCGGGGTTGGAGAGGAATGCGATGATCGCGCTCGCGATCGGAGACAGAAGCTTCGGGAAGAACGCGTACGTCGCGACCATCATTCCCTGCGAGGCCGTCTGGCTGGACTCGAAGATCTTCCCGACCATCCAGAGCGCGAGACCGATGAGCACCGCCGTCAACGGCAAGAGCACGATGATGGCGATCGGTCCGAAAAACTCGCCCATGGCACGGCCTTTCTCCACCTGCTCGGCCGTCATTTCTGGGTGCGCATGCAACTGTCGCGCGATGTCGGCGTCGATCGCCGGCAGCAGGAGCGACTTCGTTCCGAGAACCAGAATCGCGAAGATCACCGTCAGCACGAGCAGCTGAAGTCCGAACCCCGAGTGCTCACGACGCCTGAACACCGTCGACGGCGAGGTGAAGATGTCGATGAAATCTTCCCAGAGCGACGCGCTGGGCACTCCAGGAGTGAGCGTAGGCTCGGTCACGGTCGGGCTCCCAAGGGTTGAGTGAGTGGAACTATGATCGACGAGAATGTGCGATCACGCCAGTACCCGTTGCAACCGCTATTCGCGCGCGCCACGAGTGGTTCTCACGCGGCCCGCGCGAGGCGAGCGAGATCGAGCAGATGCTGCGCATGCAGGACGCGGCGCCGGCGGCGCGCGATGCATCGATGGTGAACTGGTATCGTCAAATCGAACCGAGCACCCGCTAGGCCGAGCGCGACGTCAGCTGGTGCTTCCGTGAAGGATGCCGGTCCGCACACGCACGGCCTTCGCGGACGCACCCGGCAGCGGCACTATTCGCAGCTGCGCGCGCCAGATGAACTGCAGCGGCGCGACGAGTGACATCTGCTTGCCGGCCCGAATGACGGTGATGGGGATCATCGCGCTCTTCGCATCGCCGTACTTCGCGCGCAGGTGCTGCGCGAGGGACGGCGCGTCTCCCGGAATGTCGCCCACCGACACGAGATCATCGCCGGCCTGCACGCCTGCCTGCTCCGCCGTGGAGCCGGGAGCGACGGCCGTGACGCGCATCCCGTTGTCATCCTGGCCCATGGTGACGCCGAGCACCGGGATACGCACCGAGTCGGAGAGCAGCTGCAGGCCGGCGAGCGGAAGCACCGTTTGCCAGGGGTACGGATCGCGCCCGTCGACATAGCGCGCAGCGAAGTCTCCGAATGACTTTCCGTTGGCGGCGGTCTGCACCGCCTTCCACCACTGGTCGGCGGTAAATCCCTTGCCCGCCTTGTACGCGTCGTGATAGAGCGCGCGCATGACGTCGTCGAGCGATCGATGGTTGTCGCTCGCGTCGCGAATGAGGATGTCGAGCTGCATGCCGGCGAGCGAGCCTTTTGGGTAGTACGCGTCCGCCGTGCCATCGGTCGGCTTGATCCACGCGGAGAGCGAGGCGTCGTCGAGTCCGAACGGCGGAAGCGCGCCGATCTCACTGATCTTACCGGCGGTCGTCGCGAAGAAGGCGCTCGTGTCGCTCACGCCACTTCGCACGAGCGCGAGATCGGCGTAGTAGTCGGTCACCCCCTCGCTCACCCACAGCCACGGCGTCGGCTGCTCGTGCGCGTACTGATATGGCCACATGTCCGCGGGCCGTAGCCGCTTTACGTTCCACGCGTGAAAGATCTCGTGCGCATACACCGACGTCAGCACCGGCTGCCCGATCGCGAGCACGTTCGTGAGATCGACGTGCGAGTTCTGGTGCTCGAGCCCGACGATGGCGCCGAACGCGGAGTCGGCGATCTGCATGACCGTGTACGTCTTCCACGGTGTTTCGCCGAACACCGCCGCCTCGACGCCGATGATCTTAGAAAGATCGGCGAGGGTGCCGGCGCGACGAGCCGCGCTCTCCACGGACGCCGGATAGCTCGCGAATCGCAGCCACCCGTCACCCACGCGCGTGCTGTCGAAGTCGAAGCGGCCAGCGACGAAGGGCATGTCGACCAGGTCGTGGTAATTCGGCGCGGTGAAGGTGTTGTGGGCGCCCGGCGCCATTCCAGTAGCCAATCGCCATCCGGAGGGCACGCTGAGCTCCACGGTGCTCGCGAACTCGAACGGCTGACCGGCTGCATACGGGAAGAGGTTGGCGCCGTTCAGGAGCGCGAAGTCCGGCTGGCTCCACGAATTCGAGTTGTCGAGCGAGTCGTTTCTGTACTCGAACGAAATCGACACCGCGCCCGCGCCCGCGGGCCGGATTCGCCACGTCTGGTAGTCGGCCTTGTCCCACGCCAGCGCCTTGCCGCCGCTCGCCGCCGCGAACGCGGACACGTTTCTCGCCCAGTAGCTCAGCTCATACGCGCCCGGTGTCCACGCCGGCAGCGCCAGCAATACCGGATCGGCCGAGGCCACGGTGAAGGTCATCGCGACCCGAATTCTTCGCTGCGCGGCGTCGGCGCTGTCGATCGCGATGTGGTAGCCGACGCCGGAGATCGGCGCGGAGATGGCGGCGGGCGGCGCCGGCCGTTCCTGCGCCGCGAGGGGTGCCGTGATCGCGAGCGAGAACATCGTTAGCAGCAGAGCTCGTCTACCCAAATGAGGCATTCGAAAGTCGAGTTGGAGTTGGGTCAAGCTAACGCGCCGGCACCATTGCGCCACGTCTCGTGGGCGCATGAATTGCACTAACGATCATAGTGAACCAAGTCGATATTTTACAACGAGATAGACTATTTCATCCGAGCCTGTGGCGCCGCCGTGCATTTTATTTCTGGACTTCCATTCCCCGTGCTGGGGATCGACGAAAAGGCGACGATCTGCGAGAGCAACGGCGCTCTCGAGCGCGAGCTTGGCCTGGACCATTCTCTAAATGGTCGTTCCATTACCGATAGCCTGGCTAAAGGCTTCGAGGAAACGATCGAGTCGATCCTCGGAGATGGCGCCGGCGAAAACAGCGTGGTCCAGCTCGCCTTCGCGGGAGCGAGCTCCAAGCCACGCACATTTTATGTCATCGTCGACGGCGACACCCGGTGGCTCGTGGGCCAACCGCGCGAGTTCGACGAACAGCGGGACGCAATCGCCGCGGCGCACGAGCGGGCTGAGGCGCAGACGGACGAATACGCGCGGATCGGCCAGGAGCTCCTCACCGCCAACGAGCAGCTCGCGCAGCGCGCGCGGGCGCTGTTCGAGGCGAGCGAGGCCAAGGCGCGTTTCCTCGCGACCATGTCGCACGAGCTCCGCACGCCGCTCAACGCGGTGCTCGGCTACGCGGGGCTGCTCCGCGACGGTGTGTACGGCACGGTGAGCGAGCAACAGGAGCGCGCGGTGCAGGCGATCGTGCGCCGCTCGAAGGACCTGCAACTGCTCATCGACGACGTGCTCGACCTCGCAAAGATCGAGTCCGGACGCGCCGAGTTGCGCGTCGATGAGTTCGACCCGAGCGCGGTGCTCGCGGAGGTAAAGGAGGCGATCGGCGCCTTCGCGCGCGACAAGAATCTTCGGGTATCCGTGCGCACGAAAATCAGGCGGCGCGCGCGCCTCGATCGCGGCAAGTACAAGCAGGTGGTGCTCAACCTTGCATCCAATGCCGTGAAGTTCACCCCCGAGGGAGGCGAGGTGGAGCTCTCCGTCGAGGAGGGCGACGGGGACACGATGGTCACGTACGTGCGCGACACGGGGATCGGCATCGCCCCCGAGAATCTCGACGTCATCTTTGACGACTTTCAGCAGGTGGAGGCCGGCAACACGCGCCGCTTCCAGGGGATCGGGCTCGGCCTCGCGATCGTGAAGCGCACGGTCCAGCTGCTCGGTGGCGACGTGACCGTGAAGAGCGAGCCGGGGCGCGGCACCGCGTTCTGCATGCGCTTTCCAATCCGGCCCGAGGGAGAGGCGCTCGTCGGCGAGTCCGGCGCGATTCCGGGTGACACCGCGCTCTCGAACGATCCGATCCTCGTCGCGATCGACGACGATCCGGAAGTGATCGCGCTGCTGCGCGACTCGCTCGCGCCCGCGCACTTTCGAGTGGTCGGCGCGCTCAACGGCGACCGCGGCATGGAGCTCGCGCGCATCCTCAAGCCGTTCGCGATCACCCTCGACATCATGATGCCGGAGAAGGACGGGTGGCAGGTGCTGCGCGAGGTGAAAGCGGATCCGGAGCTCTGCCGCATTCCCGTGATCGTCATGTCGATCGTGTCCGAGCGTTCGCTGGGCTTCTCGCTCGGCGTCACCGATTACCTCGTGAAGCCGGTGGACAGACGCGTGCTGATCGACGTGCTCGAGCGGCTGCGTGAACGGAAGGTGATGCAGAGCGCGCTCGTGGTCGACGACGACTACGATGCACGCACCCTCCTCGCCGATCTCCTTCGCTCGCTGGGCCTGCGCGTGCGCACGTGCGATACCGCTGCGTCATGCATCGACATGCTCCAGAAGGAGCCGGCAGATCTCCTTTTCCTCGACGTGGAGATGCCGGAGCGGGAAGTGTCGCAGATCGTCGACTTCGTCACCGGAGACCATCGCTTCGAGAACACGCGAACGGTCGCGATCACGCGAAACGACGCCGATGGGGACCGCCAGGAGTGGATGCGAAGCGCGGCTGCCGAGGTGGTGTACGAGGGGCACGAGCACCCGGAAGCGCTGCTCAACGATCTTCGGGACGCGCTGACGTCGCTCGGGGCGGCGGTCTAGAGCCAGCCTCGCGCACCCCTCAGGCGGCGTGTGCAAGTGCGGCGCACGCCGGCGTCCCATGTGTGTGCGGGCCATGACGGCTCGCCGCTCACATCGAGG
>DATCPC010000037.1:0-1805 GCA_036564355.1 Gemmatimonadaceae bacterium
CGTTTGGAGAGGGCCATTCGGCCCTCGCGGGAGTGCCCGGACGGTCGCCGGTCACGGGCAGCCTCTGCCGTCCGGCTACTTGTCCTTGCTGTCCACGTTGCCGATCACGTGCACCTTGAGCCCCTCCACCACATCGTCCGACGGGTTGAGGACCAGCCGCGCTCCCTCGGGAACGTCCGCCAGCACTTCGCTCGAGCTGCGTCGTCGCGCCCTCCCTGTAACGCGCGTCCTGCACGCGTAGATCCTCGCGCGCGAGCGCAACCGCCTGCTCCGCGAGCGTCATGCGACGCTGCTCGACGGCGAGATTCGTCAACAGGCGAATCGCGCTCGCGCGCACCGCGCGGTGGGTGTCGGCATTCGAGACGCGCGCCGTCGCTTCGTCTGCGCGCGCGCGCGTCACCTCCTCGTCGCGTACGAAGCCATCGAAGAGCGGATAGCTCAGTCCGATTCTCGCGACCCAGGTCCCGCCATCGTTCAGAACCTCCGGTGTCTGGTGCAGATACGAATAGCCGCCGGCGGCGCTGATGTACGGCTGATAGCGCGACTTCGCGGAGGAGACGCCCGCGCTCGTCGCCACTGCCGTCGCCTCCGCCGCCTTCACATCGGGCGACGTGCGCTCGATCTCCGCGAGCACGGAGTCCTCCGGCACCGAAAGCGGTCGCACGATCGACGAGTCGTCCTCGCGCGCACCGACACGCCCGCCCAGTCCCGTGAGTCGCCCCAGGGCCACCGATGCGGCTACGTGCGCCGACCGCGCCTCGAGCAGCGCCTGCTCCGAGCTCGTCACCTCGAGCGACGCACGCAGATCATCGGAGCGCGTCGTCGTCCCCGCCGCCAACCGCGACGCCGCATCACGCTCGGCCCCCCTCGCCCGGACCAGCCGCGCCTCCGCGACCTTCGCGAGCGCCTCAGCTCGGAGCACGCCGAGGAAGGTCGTGTCGACGTTGAAGCGCAGATCGTAGTTGGTCGCGACGAGATTCGCCTTCGCCGCCTCGCGCACCGCACGCGCCTGCCTTCGCTCGGCGCCGAGTCGTCCGCCGGTGTACACGTTGATCGACGCGATCAGCCCCGCACTGTAGGCGTTGCCGGCGTAGGTCGGCGCGATGGGCGCGGCGCCGATGGCATCGCCCGCGCGCGCCGCGCCCGACTCGAACGAAAGGTTTGGGAGATACGCACCGACCGAGACGTGCTCACCGGAACGGGCCGAGCGAACGGCGCCGTTCCCGCGGGCCACGTCCGGGCTCACATGGCGCGCCCGGTCGAGCGCCTCATCGAGCGAGAGCACGGTGTCCACGATCAGGGCAGAGTCCGCCCGATCTGCGCTGTCAATACCCGCACGAGCCGCGATGCCTTGCGCGGGAAGCGGCAGTGCCGCGAGTGCAAACAGCACCGCGGTCGCCGCCGTGGCTCCGCCGCTTACTATGCCGCCTTGGCCGCCGTGGCGACCAAGGCGACCACTTGGCTTCCATCCGTCTGCGCGGGCTCTGGGGGCTCTGGGGGCTGAGGCCGGAGGTTCAATCGATGAGCGTAGAAATATCACGGTTCCGGCGGTATGGTGCAGGCAAGCCAATCGATGCGCGAAGGCTGGAATACAAAAATTAGGGTAAATAACCCGCTATTCAAGTACTACTATAACTATACAACTACTTGATGCAGCCGGTGGCAGGGCGCAAGCTTCTCCAATGTCCAATCGATTAAACGCCGATACGGTCCCCTCCGTTGAGGACCGCGCTCTCGTATTCAAGGCCATTGGTGATCCGACTCGCGTCCGCATCATCGAGCTCTTGCGAGCTCAGACGGAGGAG
>DATCPC010000076.1:0-2968 GCA_036564355.1 Gemmatimonadaceae bacterium
GTAAGCCCTCCGCGACCGGCGTCTTGACCTCTTGACCGCGACGGTTGCTCGTACCGCGGGCGGGCGAGCAGCGATGTTCGTAGTGCTCCCGTCGACAGCGAGGCTTGGGTTACGATGGGAGGCGTCGATGGACGAGACGACGCTCCAGGAGAAGCTGCGCAAGATCGAAGCGCTGCACGCGGGCACCGCGAGCGACGGAGAGCGGGAGGCCACGCGGCTGGCCGCAGAGCGGATTCGTTCGCGACTCGCGGAGATGCGTGGGCGGGAGCCGGAGATCGAGATTCTCTACGCGCTTCCGGATCCATGGAAGCGGATGCTGTTCGTGGCACTGTGCCGTCGGTACGGGCTCACGCCCTACCGCAAATATCGGCAGCGCCACAGCACCGTGCAGATCGTCGCACCCAGGTCGTTCCACCACGAGACGCTGTGGCCGGAGTACCTCGCGCTCGCCGAAGAGCTCGGAAACCACCTGCGGGAGGTCACCGAGCGGGTGGTTCGCGAGGCGATTCACGGAGACGTCAGCGAGGCCGACGAGAGCGACGGCCCGAAGGAGCTCCCCGAGTCTACGTGACGGACATGGGCAAGTTCGGCGCTACGCAGCGGCGAGCGCCTGCGCGTAGGTGTCGGGCAAGAGTGCCGTGAGATCCTTCTCGCCGGCGAGGAGCTTCGCGAGGGTCTCACGCAAGTAGCGTCGCGGCTCGATCCCCATCTTCTTGCAGGTCGTGAGGATCGTGAGCGCGTCGGCCGCGCGCCTCGCGCTGAGATCGTGACCGACGAAGAGCCAGGTCTTTCGGTCGAGGACCCAGGTTCTGAGGCCGCCCTCGACTTCGTTGTTCGTCATCTCCATGATCGGATCGCGCATGAAGGCGGTGAGCCGCATCCACTGCCGATGGATGTATCCGAGTGCCTTTCCGAGTCTGCTCTGCGGCTCGACCTCCATGCGTTTCTCCTCGACCCAGAGCCGCAGCTCTTCAACCCACGGCGCGCTGTCGCGCTTTCTGCGAAGGAAGCGCTCGCTCGCGTTCTCGCCGAGCCGCTTGGACTCCGCGTCGACATGGAAGATGTGGGCGTAGAGCTCGATGCCCCGGAAGGCGCGAGCGTCCCCGAGTCGGAGCGCTTCGACGATTCCTCGGCGCCCGTGGGCGTTGCAGCCGCCGCGCTTTGCGCCCGCGCGCTCCACGCAATTGTTGGTCGCTGATCCGTCGCACATCACGCTCGCGAGCGTGCGGCCAGTGAGGAGCTTGTCGATGTGCGCGGCGTGCCCGCTCGGCGCGTAAACGAAGTACGAGTACCGATGATCGCCTTCGATGAGCCACAGCGATCCGCTGCGAATGCCGAGCGGATGCCCAGCGTCGAGCACCGGCATGCGCGTCGCGTCGAGGGCGGTGTAGCTCGACGCGAAGCAAGCCTCTGCGATCTGGCGGACAACCGGCTCGAAGAGATCGATGACGCGCCCGACGCTCGACGCGAGCGTGTTGGCCGACAGCGGCACGTCCTTTTCGCGAGCGCTCCTCTCCATGCGCTCCCACGGCACGGCGTCGGCGTAGTGGTCCACGAGCGCCTGGACGAGCAGCTCATTGCCGAGGATGCCGCGGTCGAGCACCTCGTCGCCCTTCGGCGCGGTGCGCACGTAGTCATGACAGGACTGGCACGCGACGGTCTCGCGTTTCACCTGGATGACCACGAAGTGCGCGGGCACGATGTCGAGCTTCTCGGTCACCTTGAAGCCGATGGTTTTCGCTTCGACCTCGCAGTCCGGGCACACGCGCTCGGCTTGCGCCACGGCGTGCACGACCGGGACGCGCGGCAGATGCTCCGGCAGCCCCGGGCGGCCATGCGCGTCGGGATTTTTCGGGCCGCGCTTCTTCTTCTCGCGCGCCGGCCTCGCGGGCGTCGCGGTGTCGTTCGCGGCGGACCCGAGCGGCAGCTCGAGCTGAAGCCGACGCATCGTCTCGCTCGGTGGGTGCTTTCGCGACTTGCTCGCGAGCCTGGCCATCAGCTCGGTGTTGAGATCGCGCATCCGAGTCAGCAGCGCGATCACCGAGGCGATCAGCGCCACGATCGCACCGCGCGCGATCATGTCCGTGATGAAGCGGCGGACGCCGTCGAGGTCGGGAGCCATCGCGCTCGTGATCGTCTTCGACATCGCATCTTCTTGGACGCACGACGTGCACGCAAAATTCACCGCGCGCGATCTTCGTTACCGATTATTTCACACGTCCGAGAATCTCACGCGACGCGGGCGCGTGGGGCCCAGCGAGCGCGACGCACCGAGCCCGACAAGTCGATCCCTTCGAGCACGAGCAGAAGCTCCGCAGCCTCGATCACCACCCGTCCTTGCTCCGAGCTCCAGGGCACATGAAATGTGCCTTTTTCAAGCCGTTTTGTGATCAGGACGTATCCGTCGCGATCCCAATACAGCACCCGCACGCGATCGCAGCGGCGCGAGAAAAAAACGTACATCGATCCGCAGAGAGGATCCTCGGCGAGCTGTGAGCGCACCAAGGTGGACAGGCCGTCGATTCCTTTGCGGCCGTCCACGCGAGCCGTCGCCACGAAAACGCGTGCGCCCGGCGGCAGGGTCAGCATCCTCGAGCCCGCGCCCCCAGCGCAACGACGATGCGGGCCAGGTGCTCCACGTCGAGATCTTCCCGAACGCGGAGCACGACCTCCCCATGAGAAATTTCGATCTGTCCTCGGCTTGCGGGCGGAAGCGACACCGCGACGAAGGCCGCGCCGTCCCGATCCTCCACGCGCCCCTTCCAGTACGAGAGCCGCGCTCTCGAGATCCCTTCACGCCGCGCGAAGGTGCTCGCGCTCAGTCCGGAACGAGCCAGCGACTCGATCGCACTCCGACCTTGCTCAAGTGTCCACCGCTTCCGTTCTCTCGCCATGCGCGACCTCCGCGCTCGCTCGTAGCGCGTGACCCGGCGGCCAGGGAAGACGCCCTTCGCGGAGGGGTTACGGC
>DATCPC010000110.1:0-4857 GCA_036564355.1 Gemmatimonadaceae bacterium
AAACTACGGCGCCGGCGGAGTGATCGTGTGGGATCGTGGCGAGTGGGTGCCGCTCGAACCGTGGCGCGAAGGGCTGGAGAAAGGGAAGCTCCTCTTCGAGCTCAGGGGCTACAAGCTCCACGGAAAGTGGACACTGGTGAAGATCAAGAAATCCGAGAAGGACTGGCTGCTGATCAAGGAGCGCGACGCCTGGATGAAGCCGCCGGGGGAGGGCGATGCCTTTCCCGAGGAGTCGGTGTTCTCGGGTCTCACCGTCGAGGAAATAAAATCGGGTGAGAGTCCGAGCGCGCAGATTCGCAAGGCGCTCGAAGGCGAAGAGAAAGCGGAGCGCGTTCGTGTCGATGCGAAATCCGTGGAACCCATGCACTGTGAGACTTGCGAGACCGCGTTCACCCGGGATGGCTGGCTGTTCGAGCTCAAGCTCGATGGATACCGATTGATCGCGAGCAAGTCGCACGGCGAAGCGCTGCTCCTCACCCGGAACGGGAACGACTACACCAGCGTCTTTCCGGAGATCGCGCGGGCGGTCAAGTCGCTGCCGTTCGATGATTGCATCATCGATGGCGAAGTGGTGTGCCTCGATGCGAAGGGAATTCCGAGCTTCTCGCGATTGCAGCAGCGCGGACGTCTCTCGTCGCCGATGGAGATTCGCCGAGCGGTGGTGGAATTCCCGGCGACGTTCTATGCGTTCGATCTGCTCGGCTTCGAGGATTTCGACGTGCGCCCGCTCCCGCTCGTGCGCCGCAAGGAGCTCCTCAAGGACGTAGTCCCCTCGCTCGGCATTCTGCGCTATCTCGATCACATCGAGACGGAGGGCGAGGCATTCCTCGAGCAGGTGACGGCGATGGGTCTCGAAGGAATCGTGGCGAAGAAATCAGCTTCGCCATATCGCAATGGTCGCTCGGGAGATTGGCTCAAGATCAAAGCGGAGAGGACGGGCGATTTCGTCATCGTCGGATTCACGAAGCCGAAAGGAAGTCGTTCGCACCTGGGCGCGCTACAACTCGCCGATTGGGTGAATGGAACGCTCGTGTATGCGGGAAGGGTTGGAACGGGATTCAACGATGGACTCTTGAAAGAGCTGCACGGATTGCTCGATCCGATCGTGCGCGCTGATCCCTTGTGCGCGGGGCCGGTATTCGAGCCGGGCAAGGAGCCGCTCAAGAGCGAAGAGATTCCCGAGACGACTACGACGACGTGGGTGGACGCGGTGCACGTGTGCGAGGTGCGCTACCGCGAGTTCACGCCTGAGGGACTGCTTCGGCACGCGGCGTTTCTCCGACTGAGAACCGACAAGCGATCGCACGAATGCGAGCGTCAGGGCTGGGGCTCACCGACCGAGAGCGCCACAGCTGACGCGGAACCTGGCGGTCATGGTGTCGCGGAACCGTCGCACGAACCGCCTGCGCCTCCCGCGAAAGCTCCTGTTCAGAAGACTATCAACTTCTCGAACCTGAAAAAGATCTACTGGCCGGCGGAGAAGTACACGAAGGGCGATCTCGTCGAGTATTACCGCGCGGTGTCGAAGTGGCTGTTGCCTTATCTCGCCAATCGTCCGGTGGTGCTGACGCGCTTCCCCGACGGAATTGACGGGAAGTCTTTCTATCAGAAGGATGCGCCGGTGTTCGTTCCGGAGTGGATCCGTACGATTCCTATCTGGAGCGAGGAGACCCAGCGCGAGATCCGCTACTTCATCTGCGATTGTGAGGAGGCGCTGCTCTACATCGCGAACATGGGCTCGATCCCCATCCACATGTGGGCAAGTCGCGAAGGATCACTGGAGCTTCCGGACTGGTGTGTGATCGATCTCGATCCAAAGGAGGCGCCTTTCTCCGACGTGATTCGCACCGCGTTGGTACTGCACCGCGTCTGTGAATCAGTCGGGCTTTCGAATTATGTGAAGACGACGGGGAAGACCGGGTTGCACATAATGTTGCCGCTTGGGCGTCAGTGCACTTACGAGCAGTCGCGAATGTTGGGCGAGCTGCTCGCGCGCGTCGTGCTCCGCGACCTGGACGACATCGCCACGATCACGCGTCACGTGACGAAGCGCGGCGACAAAGTCTATCTCGACTATCTCCAGAACCGGCACGGCCAGACCATTGTCGCGCCATTCAGCGCGCGTCCGCTTCCCGGCGCCACGGTCTCGATGCCCCTCGTGTGGGATGAGGTGAATGACACCCTCGATCCGAAAGCGTTCACTATCAGGAACGCGCCGGAGCGGATGGAGCGGTTCGGCACCGACCCGGTATTGCCTGTGCTCGAGATGAAGCCCGATCTCGCGCAGGTGCTCGACCACCTGGCGAGCCTGCTAGCGAGCGACGAACAGCGAGGGAAATAGCGAGGCAGGGGCTCTGCTACTAGCTTGCAATCAGTAGAGCGTCGTCACACGCGATGCGATCGGCATCGCGCCTCCGCCACACCGGGACGGACCTTGTTCGGATCTCAACAGCGCTCCAGGCTTCTGTGGACTACCGGCTCGGGTTATTTGCTCGCTGTTGGGACGACGCTGTTGGCGCATGCCGCTACGGTCGCACTCAGGCAAGACTGGCCGACACCCAGCATCATGTTCTTCATTCCCGCCGTCGCGATCTCGGCCTGGTTCGGCGGACTGGGGCCGAGCATTCTGGCGACGGCGATGTCGCTGGCGCTGATCCGGATCAGCCTTCTTGGGCCCAGCTGGATCGGGCCCGAACCGAGGAATGGAACGTTCGCGGTGGTCGCGTTCATCGTCGTCGCGGTGACAATCGCCGTCACGATGGAAGCATTGCGGCGGGCGCGTGCACTCGCCGATTCCCACGCCGCGGACCTCGAGCGACTCAACACCGAGGTCAGTCGCTCCGCCACCCGGGCGACCAGACTGCTCGACGTCACCAGCGCGCTACTCGAAGCGCAATCAGTTGAGGAAGTCGCGGGTGTCGTGCTTGGAAAGGGACTGGGCGTAGTCGAAGCCGCGCGTGGAGTCCTGGCGTGTGCCGATGGCGATCGCATCTCGGTGGTCGGTGTCCGCGGCTACAGCCCCGAGCTCGAAGCGCGCGCTTACGCGCTCACGGTCAACAGCGAAGTTCCGCTCATGGACGCATTCCTCCGCGGTGAAGCGATCTGGATCGGATCTGCCGAGGAATATCGCAAGCGGTACGCGTGGTCGTTCACTGAGTTTGGCGTGGTGAGCGATACGCAGGCGCATGTTGCGACTCCCTTGATTCACGAAGGTGAAAAGGTAGGAAGTCTCGCGCTCAGCTTCTGCGATCCGTCTGCGTTCGGCGCCTCCGATCGCGCGTTCACTCTGCTCCTCGCCCAGGCGTCTGCCTCCGCGATGCATCGTGCCAGAACGTACAACGCGGAGCGTGAGAGGCGACGCGAAGCTGAAGTGCTCGCTCGCGCGCGCGAGGATGTGCTCGGCGTCGTCGCGCACGATCTTCGCAATCCGCTGAATCTCATCCAAATGACCGCGGAGCTGATGATCGATGAGGAGCTGCCGCATGCGCGACGAAGTGAGCTGCTCGGTATCGCCATACGTGCGGCAAAGGAGATGAACCGACTCATAGAGGATCTGCTCGACACCGTGCGTCTGCAGGCAGGACGTCTGTCGCTGGACGTCGAGGACGTGAGCGTCGACTCGATCATCAAACAGGCGGAAGAGATGTTTCGTCCGCTCGCCGACAGACATCGCGTTCGCTTCGAGACGGCGGCGCAGAATGGCGCTATGGTGAGGGCCGATCCGACTCGCGTCTCACAGATCGTCGGCAACCTGGTCGGAAACGCGATCAAGTTCACCCCGGAACAGGGCTCAGTGAAACTCCTCGCCCGGCCGCAGGACGCGCAGGTTTTGTTTCAGGTTACGGACGACGGGCCGGGAATTCCCTCCGAGAGCATGTCGCACCTCTTTGACAATTTCTGGCAGGCGCGGAAGAGTGACCGGCGCGGTGTGGGCCTTGGGCTCGCCATCGTCAAGGAGCTTGTCGAAGCGCAGGGTGGAAAGGTTTGGGTCGAGAGCAAGGTAGACCACGGCAGCACATTCTCCTTTAGCCTACCCGCTGTGCAAGCACCGGCGGACCGGGCGGAGACGATGGTCTAGAAGCGAGCTACCCGCGCAGCAAGGGAATCGCCAACAAAATCGCGGCGATCACCCCCAGGCCCACCGATCCGAGCCAGACAAGTCGGGAACCGGTTAGTGCAGCAATTGCGCCGAGCGCGATAGATATCTGCAGGAGCGCGACCGCCGCCGCATAGACGTGGTGCTGAGCGAGTAGAACCTCCGCCTCGCGCGACTTCTCATCTCTTTGATGTTCCAGCTCAGTTGCCTTTCGGCTGATGGAATCCTGCTGCGCGACGTACCTCACGGTTTCTGCCGAAAGTTGCGAAGGAGCTGACTTCCCGGCGGCTTCCCAGGCATTTATCGCGCTCTGGGCGACCGCGCCCTTTATTCCCTTCGCCTGGTAATACGCCCACTGATCCGATGCCTGTGCCTGCAAGCGGGTTGCATCGGTTTTCAAAACGAGAGCCTCGTTCACCGTTGCTCCCGCCTTGAGTGAGGCAATCGCCGCCAGCGCCGCCAGGATCGCCGTTGTCAGAGAGATCCAGCGCA
This sequence comes from Gemmatimonadaceae bacterium, assembly GCA_036564355.1. Classification (GTDB taxonomy): domain Bacteria; phylum Gemmatimonadota; class Gemmatimonadetes; order Gemmatimonadales; family Gemmatimonadaceae; genus FEN-1250. The sequence goes on from DATCPC010000110.1 coordinate 4,589, forward strand.
GAAAGGATCCTCCGCGCTTCTCTCGCTGCTCGTCGATCTTGTCCCGCAGCGAGTCTGTGTCGATTTCGATCTCTTCAGGCATATCGAATTATGTAACCGCTGCGGGTGCCGAGCTCATCACTTGCTCCTGCTCTTCGCCTCGGCGAGCTCGGGCAAGTCTTCGTCGGCACTGTGCCAGATGCTTACGAGCTCGCGGTAAAGGCGGCTGCTCTCAGCGCGGTTTCCCAGTGCGTGCTCAGCGCGGGCCAAACCCAACATCGGAGCGGCTC
>DATCPC010000115.1:0-2509 GCA_036564355.1 Gemmatimonadaceae bacterium
ACCAGCGGTGGGGCGATGGCGAAAACGCCGGCGGCGACGAGCGTGAGCTTCAGCATCGCCCAGGCTCCATCGCGCGACCAGCCCGGATCTCCGGTGTCGGCATCGCTAGAAACGCCGGTGCACCCGCAGAAACACGTTCGCCGGTTCCTTCGAGCTCGACACCGCCTTCGCGACGTACACGCCGATGATGCCGAGATCCAGGCCGAGTCCTACGTCGGTTCTGAATGTCCCGAACCGCGGAAAGCTGTTGCTCGAGTACACGAGCGTTCCCGACGGCTGGCCCACCAGCCAGCCTCGCCCCGCATCGACGAACGCGACAACCGTCGGCTGCACGGTGAAGCCGATGCCGCGGAGCCGGATCGGCCTCGCATTCAGAAAATCGAACAGCGACGAGTGCAGCTCGTTCCGGTACTCCAGCTGCGCCAGCGCGACGCGCTCGCACTGCGCGGGATTGCCGGGTGGCGGCGCACCTCCGTTGCTGCATTGCGACACGTCGACCGTTCCCGGCTCGTACTTCCGGAAATCGAATCCCGGCACCGTCCCGACCCCGCCGACGGAGAATCGCCGCTCGAGCGGAAGGTCATCGCCATTCAGCCAGCCCCCGAGCACGAACCTCGCGTTTACCCACGTCGTCGGCGAAAGGCGGTTGTAGCGGCGCAGATCGACGAGCGCGCGTCCGTACGTCACCTGCGGCGAAACAGTCGGGCGCGCCAGCGGAGACGTCGGTCCCACATCTACGAGTCTTCCTGTTCCGCGCTCGTATTCGGCGAGGATCAGCCAACCGGTCGACGGATTGTACTCGTCGTTCCGGGTGTCGATGTTGGCGCGCAGGACGCCCAGGTGGAATCGCCCCGCGTCCACCAGCGGATTCGCGCGCCACGCTTTGCCATTTCCGAAAATCGAGAACACGCTTCGCGCGCGCGCGGAGCTCCAACGCTCATCGCTCCAGTCCGCGGAGAAGCTGCTGTGCGCGCTCATGTTGAACGTCGCGGTCGCCTTGGCGCCGTGACGATTAAAGTGATCATGGAAGTCACGATGCCAGAAGAACGCGGCGAGCGCCGCGTCCGGATCCGGAAGCTGCCACGGCTCCACGGGCGTCATCACGTCGTACGACGAGACGCCGAGTCCGTAGCCCCGTCCGTGCCCGACGCGCATTTCCGCGGCAATCCGATGGCCGAGATTCTGACTATCCCAGTGGAAGGTGTCCGCGCTCCGGATGATGCCCATCACCGACGCATTCAGGTCGGCGGCGCCGGCGCTGTCGTGGAAAACGGGCCCGATGTAGATGGGCAGTCCTTCGACGCGGTTGTACGTTTTTCCGGAGGTGAGTACGAGACCGCTGGCGCGGCTGGTCCTCGCCCACAGTCCGAGCCGCTCGGCGGCCGTATCGGTCTGGACTGTGTCGACGCCCTGCGCGCGCGAGAGAGCGGGAGCGGCGCACGCGAGGAGCACACATACCGCTCGCATCGTCCTGGCTGTATTTGTCATGTCGGCCTTATACCCTCGTCGCGTTGATTCCGAGTCGCTTCATGCGCCGGTAAAGATTTGGCCTGTCGGTCTGCAGTCTCCGTGCGGCATCGGCGACGTTTCCACCTGCCTCTGCGAGCGCTCGCGCGATCACCGTTCGCTCGAAGCTGTCCAGCTTGTCGGTCAGCGAGCTCGAACCGCGCGCAGCGGGCTCACGCGCATCACCGACCTGTTTCTGGGCATGAGTAGGTGTGGTCGGGGGCGCAGCTTCTTCGTCGCGATCGACGATGAGAACATCCTCCACGTGCGGGCCGGTGATTTCCGTGCCGGGACGCAAAATCGCCAGCCGCTCCACGATGTTCGCGAGCTCGCGAACGTTTCCGGGCCACGGGTAATCGCGAAGCAGCTGGAGCGCGTCGCTCCTCCAGCGCGGTTTCGCCTGGCCGCTTCGCTGCAGGAACTGCTCGGAGAAATGCTCGACCAGCTCGAAAATGTCGTCGCCGCGCTCCCGGAGTGGAGGGATCTCCAGCGGGATCACCTGCAGCCTGAAGTAGAGATCCTCGCGAAAGGTTCCCGCCCGCACCGCACGCTGGAGATCGTGGTTCGTCGCCGAAATGATGCGCACATCAGTGCGAATGACTCTGTTGCCGCCCACGCGCTGGATTTCCTTCGCCTCGATCGCGCGCAGCAGCTTTGCCTGTGCGTCGGGGCCGAGGTCCCCCACTTCATCGAGGAACAGGGTTCCGCGATGCGCCAGCTCGAACCGGCCGATGCGAGTCTGCGTCGCGCCGGTGAACGCGCCCCGCTCGTGGCCGAACATCTCGCTCTCCACGAGATCGCGCGGAATGGCCGCGCAGTTCACGCGCACGAACGGCTTTTCGCGTCGCGCGCTCCCATCGTGGATCGCGCTCGCAACAAGCTCCTTCCCGGTGCCCGATTCTCCCATGATGAGTACGCGCGCGTCCGTAGGTGCGATGCGCGCGATCATCTGCCGCACCGTGTCCATCGCGCTGCTCTTGCCGACCATCTGTCCGCCGAACCC
>DATCPC010000143.1:0-21677 GCA_036564355.1 Gemmatimonadaceae bacterium
GAGCCGCACCGAACGAGGCGATCGAGGAGATCGCAGCGACCGGAGCTCGAGTCCGCGCTTCGAGCGCTCCGATCGTGGCACACGCCCCGAGCGCAGCCCGTCCTCCGAACGCGGCCCGCGCAGCTACGCGCCACGGTCGGATCGTGGTGCGCCGAGCCCGCGTGGAGATCGGCCGTCGTCAGGGCCGCGCCGCGACGCCCCGCGTCGCGATGGGCCGCCCCGGTCGCGCCGCCCCTCGTAGGCGGCGATGGACCCGGTTTTTTTCGGGGCGCGACGGGGATGGGTGGAAGTCGTCACCGGTGTCATGTTCAGCGGGAAGAGCGAAGAGCTCATCCGCCGCGTGCGCCGGTCGATCATCGCGAAGAAGAGCGTGCAGATCTTCAAGTCGCATCTCGATGACCGCTACGGCGGCGTCTTTTCCATCTCGAGCCACGATGGGCGCGTCGTAGAAGCGATTCCCGTCGATTCGTCGCTCCAGATCTCGCAGAGTCTTCGCGACGACGTGGATGTCGTGGCGATAGACGAAGCGCAGTTTCTCGACGCGGGGATCATCCCCCTCGTCGGGACGCTGGCATCGCGGGGCGTGCGCGTGATTCTCGCGGGCACGGACACCGACTTCCGCGGCGAGCCGTTCGGTCCAATGCCGCAGCTCATGGCCGTGGCCGACCTCGTCGACAAGCTCCACGCGATTTGCGTTGTGTGCGGGGGACCGGCGAGCCGCAATCAGCGGCTCATCGATGGCCGCCCAGCCCGCTACGACTCGCCGACGATCATGGTTGGGGGGCGCGAGTCGTACGAGGCGCGCTGCAGGCATTGCCACGACTTACCCCGCCGTGACGAGGACCAAGTATCATTGCTGTGATTTGTTCTATTGCGTAGGGAGGCTTCTCTACCCTATCCTAGCTGTATGATTTTGATCGGACTCACAGGCAACATCGCCTCCGGCAAGTCCACAGTCGCGCAAATGCTCGCGGAGCGCGGTGCAACGATCATCGATGCCGATGAGCTCGCTCGCGACGCCGTCGCCGTTGGCAGCGATGGCCATCGAAAAATCGTCGAGCGCTGGGGAGATGACATTCTCAAGGCCGATGGCGGACTCGACCGTGTGGCACTTCGCCAGATCGTCTTTCAGGAGCCCACCGAGCTCGAGGCCCTGAACTCCATCGTGCACCCCGAAGTCTCGCGCCTTCGCGACGACCTCATCAACGAGGCGCGCGAGCGCGGCGACGAGACCGTCGTGTGCGACATTCCCCTGCTCTTCGAGCGCCGGCTCGTCGATGACTTCGACCGCATCGTTCTCGTCGACTCCCCGCGCCCGCTGCGACTCGAGCGGCTCACGCGCGAGCGCGCGCTCGGACAAACCGAGGCCATGAACATGATCGCCGCGCAGATGCCGGCCGAGCTCAAACGCGCCCGCGCGGACTACATAATCGAGAACGATGGCGATCTCGCGGCGCTGGAGAAACGCGTCGACGAAGTCTGGCGCGCCCTGCATTCCCCGAGCTGATCGGCAGTGAGCGACGTCCCCGATGAGCTTCTCTATTCCGAGGAGCATCTCTGGGTCGAGTGGACGGACGACGTCGTCACCATCGGGCTCACGGACTACGGACAGGCGGAGCTCGGCGACATGATCTTCGTCGAGCTTCCTGCAATCGACGAGAGCTTCACGCGACTCGACGTCTTCGGCACCATCGAGGCCGCCGAGGCGGTGACGGAGCTCTTCTCTCCGCTCGGCGGCGCCGTGCTGGAAACGAATCTTCGACTCGCCAAGGAGCCGACGCTCGTCAACTCGGATCCCTACGGCGAGGGATGGCTCATTCGCCTGCGCCCGAAGTCTCTTCCCGAGCGCGACGAGCTCCTCGGCGCGCTCGAATATCGGGAGCACATCGGCGACTAAGCGACGTGGCCGCAACCACGTAGCCGTCGCGTAGCATGAATCGTCCACCGCTGTCGATCGTCCCTGCAGAGGGGAAATCTCTCTGCGCGGCGGCCGTGAGCTCCGGGTGGCGCCCGCACTCGAATGGCCCGGACCTGCCTTAGTTTCGAGACAACGATATGCGCAACCTTCGCCGCATCCCCGCCCCCGTCCTCGCCCTTCTGCTCCTTGCCGCGTGTCGCGGAGATGGTCGGCGCGCCGCGAGCGCGCACGCCACGACGCTGGTCATGACGCTGCCGGCCGACGCGGACAACATGCTGCCTCCCTTCAGCACCAACGAAACCGCGGCGCAGCTGCATTCGGTTCTCTTCGAGAAGCTCGCCGAAATCGACGATTCGATGCACGTGATCGGCGACGCTGGCTATCGATCGTCCCTCGCGGATTCGTGGACGTGGGCGCCCGATTCGCTCTCGATCGCGTTTCATCTCGATCCGAAGGCGCACTGGCACGACGGCGTTCCGCTGCGAGCGGTCGATGTGCTCTACAGCTATCGCGTTAACGTCTCGAAGAATGTCGGGTCGCCCATCGCACCATTCCTGGCGGACATCGATTCCGTGACCGCGCGCGACAGCGTGACCCCCGTGTTCTGGTTTCACGCGCGCTCACCGGAGCAGTTCTTCAACGCGGCGACGCAACTACGCGTGCTCCCCGCGCATCTGCTGCAAAACATCCCCGACTCGGCGTTGCGAACCTCATCGTTTGCGCGCAGTCCCACCGGCAGCGGGCCATACGAGTTCGTGCGCTGGGTGAGCGGAAGCACGATCGAGGTCGTGGCCGACAGCACGTTCCATCGCGGTCGCCCGAAGATCGATCGCCTCATCTGGAGCATCGCGGCCAGCCCCGATGCGTCGATGCTCCGACTGTTGACGGGCGAGGCGAATTTCCTCGAGACCCTCGGCAAACAGGACATCGAGCAGATCGCGAAGCATCCCGAGCTGAAGGCGGTTCGATACCCATCGATGCGCGTGTACTTCGTGCGCTTCAACGAGCGCGCGCGCAAAGGCCACGAGCCGCATCCGGTGCTGGGCGACCGCGACGTGCGCCGTGCGCTTTCGATGGCCATCGATCGACGGCGCGCAGTCAGTACGGTGTACGACTCGGTCACGCTCCTGGCTTCAGGTCCGTTCTCGTCCAATCTGAGTACATACGATTCGATGCTCCCGCGCCTGCCGTACGCGCCCGACAGCGCGGCGGCGATTCTCGGGCGCAAAGGGTGGGCGATGGGCAAGGACGGCATTCGGCACAAGGGCGGCGTGCCGTTGCAGTTTTCGATTCTGGTTCCCACTACGAGCACGCAGCGACAGCAGATGGCCGTGTTGCTCCAGGATATGCTCAAGCGTGTGGGCGCTCGCATGGACATCGAGCGCGTGGATTTCCCGACGCTTAGCTCGCAGACTCAGGCGCGGGACTTCGATACATCGTTCGAGGGAATGAGCCTCGACCCAACTCCTTCCGGTATTCGGCAGGAGTGGAGCACCACTGCCGCGCGCGGCGGCGGAGCCAGTAACACCGGCTATTACTCGAATGTTGCATTCGACGCAGTCATCGATTCGGCGGTGGCGAACATGGATCCGAAGGCTGCAGTCGCACAGTACAGACGGGCGTACGCAACTCTCATCGCGGACGCGCCGGCCATCTGGCTGTACGAGGCGCCCGCGGTGGCGGGGATGAGCACGAACGTCCACCCGGCCCCGATGCGCGCCGACATGTGGTTCGTCCATCTCGCCGACTGGACGATTGGCGATGGTCCCGCGCCCAAGAGCGCGAGCGTCGCGCTCGCGGCAGGCGCTCATTAGCCTATGAGGCGGCTGCTCGCAGGCCGCCTCCTTCAGGGGCTCGCCGTCGTCTGGATTGTCGCGACGCTGACGTTCGCGCTGCTCCATCTCGCGCCTGGCGATCCGTTCTCGTACCAGAACGAGAGGCGCGTCGCACCCGAGGTCATCGCGCACTGGCGGCACATCTACTGCCTCGACCGGCCGCTGGCCGCGCAGTATGTCTGCTACCTGCGATCGCTCGCCAGCGGCGACCTCGGCTACTCGATCTCGCAGCAGCGGCCCGTGCGGGACATACTCGTCGACTACGTGCCGCGCACCGTCGAGCTCATGGTGCTCGGTCTGATTTTCAGCTTCGGCGTGGGAATCGCACTCGGCGTGCTCGAAGCGCGGCGCCGCGGCACCTTTGCCGATTGGGGAAGCCGAGGGATCACGCTCGTGTTCTACTCGATGCCCGACTTCTGGCTCGCGCTGATGCTCGCGCTTCTCTTCGCTTACTGGATTCCGATTTTTCCGATCAGCGGAATCGAGGACGTCATCGGGGCGCCAACCAACGGATGGTGGGCGCACGTCGTCGACCACGCCCGGCATCTCGTGCTCCCCGTGACGACACTCGTGCTCATGACCTGCGCGGGGGTCGCGCGCTTTCAGCGGGCGGCGATGCTCGACGCCGCGCGTCTCGAGTTCGTGGTCACCGCGCGCGCCAAGGGCGTGGCCGAGAACGTGATCGCGCGACACCACATCCTGCGCAATGCGCTCCTCCCGATCATCACGCTCGCCGGACTGACGCTGCCCACCCTCCTTGGCGGCGCCGTGCTCGTCGAGCTCATATTCTCATGGCCTGGAATGGGGTACGTCACGGCCATCGCGGTGAGTAGCAGGGATTACGCGCTCGTCACCTCGTCCGTGCTCATCACGAGCACGGTCGTGGTGTTGGGCACCATCGCCGCGGACCTGCTCTACGCGCTCGCCGATCCGCGCGTGCGCGCCGCGTAGGTGATCGTACTTCGCTGGCTAAGCGCGGCGGCGCTGGTCGTCGCGCTGTGCATGGCCTTCTGGCGCTACGCGCATCCGGAAGCGAGCGCGAGCCGGCGACGAGCCGCGGTGGCGCGCTACGCCACGCATCCATCGGCGGTCCTCGCGCTGTTCGCGCTTCTCGCGCTGTACGTCGTTTCGTTGCTCGCGCCGTGGCTGGCCACGCACGATCCGATCGAGATCCTCGCCCAGGCCCTCGTGAATCATCCCCCGTCGCGCGAGCTGCTCTTCGGCACCGACTACGCGGGACGAGACGTCTTCAGCCGCGTGCTGTACGGAGCGCGGCTCTCGCTCACGATCGCGCTGCTGGCGACCGTGATCTCCGTGGCCGTCGGGACGGCGTACGGACTCATCGCTGGCTTCAGCGGCGGCACGCTCGACGCAGTCATGATGCGTCTCGTCGATGCATTCCTGGCGATTCCTCGTATCGTGCTTCTCATCGCCGTCGGAACGCTGTGGGCTCCGCTCAGCCTCGGTGCTCTGGTGTTCATCCTCGGGCTCACCGCATGGTTTCCCACGAGCCGGCTGGTGCGCGCCGAGGTGCTGTCGATCAAGGAGAGGGACGTCGTTGCCGCGGCGCGCGCGCTCGGCGCGCGCGACCTGGCGATCGTGCGCCGTCACATCCTGCCGAATGTTCTGACACCGGTGATCGTCGCCGCGACGCTCGGCGTGGCCGGAGTCATCATCAACGAGGCCGCGCTCTCGTTTCTCGGCATCGGCATCCCCGATCCGACGCCGAGTCTCGGGAATATCATTCGTGAAGGAACGCCGTACATCGCGTCGGCATGGTGGGTCGCACTCTTTCCCGGACTCGCGCTCGTGATCACATCGTTGGCATACAATCTGGCCGGCGACGGCTTGCGCGATGCGATGGACCCGCGTCAGGTTGACCGGTGATGACAGAGCCGCTCCTCTCCGTTCAGGACCTCCGCACCTACTTCCGCACGAGCGCAGGAGTTGCCCGCGCAGTGGATGGCGTCTCCTTCGACATCGCCCCGAACGAATCGGTGGGCGTCGTCGGCGAGTCCGGGTGCGGGAAGTCGGTCACGTCGCTCTCGCTGCTGCGGCTCATCCAGCGTCCCGGCAGCATCGAGCCCGGGTCGAAGATCGAGTTCGAGCGCACGGATCTGTTGTCGCTCGACGAGGAATCGATGCGGAAGATTCGGGGCAATCGCATCGCGATGATCTTTCAGGAGCCCATGACCGCGCTCAACCCCGTCTTCACCGTGGGGGACCAGCTGGCCGAGGTGCCGCGGGTGCACTCGAAGATCAGCCGTCGCGAAGCGTGGGCGCGCGCGGTCGAGATGCTGGGGATCGTCGGCATCCCCGATCCCGCGCAGCGCGCCCGCTCCTACCCGCACCAGCTCTCGGGCGGCATGCGGCAGCGTGTGATGATCGGCATGGCGCTCATGCTCTCGCCGTCGCTTCTCATCGCCGACGAGCCGACGACCGCGCTCGACGTCACGATCCAGGCGCAGATTCTGGAGCTGCTGGCCGAGCTGCGCGGGCGCACGGCGATGTCGGTGCTCCTCATCACGCACGACCTTGGCGTGGTGGCCGAGTCGACGTCGCGCGTGATCGTGATGTACGCGGGCGAGATCGTCGAGCAGGCGGGTGTGCGCGACCTGTTCGCGACTCCTCACCATCCGTACACCGAGGGGCTGATGGCCGCGATGCCTCGCGCGGGAACGAAGCGCGAGCGACTCACGGTGATCCCGGGGGCGGTGCCGTCACCGTACGAGTGGCCCGCTGGCTGCCGCTTCCACGAGCGCTGTCCCTACGCGTGGGAGCGGTGCGAGCGAGAGCATCCGCCACTGTACGAGATCGGCGTGGGTCACGTGTCGCGCTGCCATCTCGCAGTGGAGCCCGAGCGGCGCAACACGCCGCACGTCCCGCTCGCGGCTCGAGTGGGGGCCGGCGCGTGAGCGAGCGCGTGGCCGCCGCCGGGCCACTCCTGTCGGTGCGGGATCTCACGAAGCACTTCCCGATCACCGGCGGAGTGATGCGCCGTGTGATTGGCGCGGTGCGCGCGGTGGATGGAGTGTCGTTCGATGTGGCGTCCGGCGAGACGCTCGGCCTCGTGGGAGAATCCGGCTGCGGCAAGACGACCGCCGGCCGCGCGATCCTCCGCCTGATCGAGCCCACGTCGGGAGAGATTCTGTTCGACGGCGTCGACGTGCGCGCCCTCGAGAAGGAGCCGCTCAGAAAGCTCAGGCGCCAGATGCAGATCGTCTTCCAGGATCCGTTCAGCTCACTCAACCCGCGCATGACGGTGGGGGCATCGGTGCGGGAGGGACTGACGATCCACAAGCTGGCCGAGGGAAGTGCGGCCGATGCACGCGTGCGCCAGCTGCTCGAGGAAGTCGGGTTGCGCGCCGAGCATGCAACGCGTTATCCGCACGAGTTCTCGGGCGGACAACGACAGCGCGTCGGCATCGCGCGCGCGCTCGCGGTGGAGCCCAGGTTCATCGTGTGCGATGAGCCCGTGTCCGCGCTCGATGTGTCGGTGCAGGCGCAGGTGATCAACCTGCTGCAGGATCTGCAGCGCGCGCACGGACTCGCCTATCTCTTCATCGCGCACGATCTGTCGGTGGTGGAGCACATCGCCGATCGCGTCGCCGTCATGTACCTGGGCCGGATCGTGGAGCTCGCAAACGCGGACGATCTCTACGCGCTGCCGCTGATGCCGTACACCCAGGCGCTTCTGTCCGCGATTCCGGTGCCCGATCCGGAAGCGAAGCGCGAGCGCATCGTGCTTCGCGGCGACGTTCCGTCCCCCGCGCATCCGCCCGCTGGATGCCCGTTCCATCCGCGTTGCCAGCACCCGCAAAAGGACGCGTCGTGCTCGGTGATCGTGCCGCCGCTCGAGCTCAAGGAGCCGGATCACTGGGCCGCGTGTATCAAGCAGCTGCCGACGCGCATCACGTGGACGGAGCAGCAGGCCGCCGGCGCCACGAAGCCGCCGGAGCGCATCGTGCCCATTCGCGCGATTGCGTGACAGGCTCCATTCTTCTCCAGCCCTAGCGCAGGAGCATCGTGTCCGCCGCTGTCGACATTCTCTCTACCGCCGGCGATCGCCCACCCGCGCTCGACGACACAGCGCTCTTCGGCCATCCACGCGGACTCGGCCTGCTCTTCATCAGCGAGATGTGGGAGCGCTTCTCGTATTACGGAATGCGGGCGATCCTCATTCTGTATCTCACGCAGGCGCTCCACTGGAACACCGCGCGGGCGGCCAATCTGTACGGCACGTACACGATGCTGGTGTTCCTCACGCCGCTCATCGGCGGCTATCTCGCCGACCGCATCATCGGCACGCGACGATCGCTGGTGATCGGCGGGCTCGTCATCGCCTCCGGCCATTTCTGCCTCGCCGTTCCGTCGATGACGATGTTCTACACCGGGCTGACGCTGATCATCATCGGCACGGGCTTCTTCAAGCCGAACGTGTCGACGATGGTTGGCCAGATCTACGCGGATGGCGATTCCCGTCGCGACGCCGGCTTCACGATCTTCTACGTGGGCATCAACACGGGCGCGTTCCTCGGCGGCCTCGTGTGCGGCTATCTCGCCGACCAGACGCGCTTCGGTGATCGCGGCTGGCATTGGGGATTCGCGGCCGCGGGCATCGGCATGGTGCTCGGCCTGATCGTGTACGTCGCCTTCCGCGACAAGTATCTCCCCGGCATCGGCGTCCGCGCCACGAAGCAGATTCCGGCCGTGGGCGCTCCGATCGTCGCCGCGGACAGCAAGGCGGCCGTGCACGCGGTGATCGGCGCCGTGGCGGGGATCGCGGTCAGCGTGCTGTTCGGCGGCTTCGATGCGCTGGGCGCGTTCGTCGCTGCAACCATCGGCGCTTCACTCGCGCTGACGATTCTCGGATCGCACGGCGAGGAGCGGAAACGCGTCATCGCGATTTTCATCGTCGCCTTTTTCGTCGTCGTGTTCTGGGCATGCTACGAGCAGGCCGGAAGCTCGATGAATCTGTTCGCAGCGAACAACACCAACCTGCAGCTCGGATCGTTTCACATTCCCGCCGCGTGGTTCCAGAACGTCAATCCGGCGGTCATCGTCATCTTCGCGCCGCTGTTCGCGTGGATCTGGGTGAAGCTGGCGAAGATCGGGAAGGAGCCCTCCACCGCGCTCAAGATGGTCATCGGCCTCGCGCTGCTCGGCTTGGGCTTCGTGTTCATGGTGATTGGAGGAAAGCGCGCGGACACCGGCGTGCTCGTGAATCCGATGTGGCTGGTCGCGGCCTTCACCTTCCACACCTGGGGCGAGCTGTGCCTGTCGCCCGTGGGCCTGTCGTACGTCACCAAGGTCGCGCCGGTGCGCTTCGCGTCGCTTCTGATGGGAGTGTGGTTTCTCGCGAACGGCGCGGCGAACAAGATCGCGGGAACGATCGCGGAGCTGACTCCGACGCCGGGCGAGCCGCCGCCGGCTCTCCGGGGAGGGTTCGTCGGGATGCTGCAGCACGTGGCCGTCACGAATCACGGCTTCTACACGATCTTTCTCGTCGCGGCGCTCGCGGCATCGCTGCTCATGATCTTCTTCGTGCCGCTGCTCAAGCGTCTCACATCGACGGTGAGCACCTGACCATACCGCGGATCACGGCCAGGTGAACACGGAGCCCGGCGTGACCAGCTCGCGGCCCGAGCGCACGTCGCGCGGCTCGCGGTAGACGAGGCGGGCAGCGTTCGTGAAGCTCACCCGGAACTCCCAGCGCGCCCGCAGATCGCGCGACAGTGCGCGCGCGATGTCGAGACGATAGGTCACCTTCGACCCGGGCGGCACGGCGACGAGCACGCCGAGGCCCGCACCGAACTTGAGCGGACTGGTGTCGCCATAGCCGAGTGGCGCGTCGCCCTCCCAGACTCGCCCCGCGTCGCCGAAGACGGCCATCCCGATGTCGGCCTGGTCGCGCAGCTTTCCGAGATACCACCGGTCCTCGAGTCTGCTCACGAAGCGGATGTTGCCGGCGTCCGGCGACGAGTGATAGCCGCGCACGCCGCCGCCGAGCTCGCCGAGCGGCAGTTGAACGGGAACGCGCTGTTTCCATATCCCGGCCCAGTCGACGCTGCCGACGAGCGTATGGGATCCCATGAGTCGCTGATACATCTGGATGTGCGCGCTGCCGACGATCCCATCCCATTTGTCGTTGGAATAGTTGTTCCGGCCTTCCACCGTCGACTGCAGATACGCGAAGGTGTGCCTGTCGCCGGCGCCGGCGTACAGCGTTGACGCGAGGAAGATGTCGTCATCCGTGGACCCGAGCACCTCGAGGCTGCGGCCCAGTATCGTGCCGAGCTGAAAGCCCGCCTGCACGTCCTGCGCGGCAGTGAGCGCGTCGAAGCGCTCGACGCGAACGAAGTCGATGCTGCGAATGCCCCACAGAAGGTTGAGTCGCGCGTTCTTGTGACGCCCGAGAATGGTCATGAGGGTGTCGTACGGCACGCCCGGAGTGGGCTCCGGTGGCAACGCGGGCGTGTCGTCCTCGCTCGAGATACTCATGCCGAAGAGGCTGAGCCGCCCGGGCTGACCGAGACGCACCAGGCCGCCGACATCCACGAACTTGCGCGAGAAGTCGATGACCGCGCTGGTGTCGTTCGTGCGGCGGAACGAGTAGAGATCCTGGTGATCGAGCGCGACCGCGCGCCACGCGAATCGCTGCTCGTCCGTGAGATAGGGATGTTCCGCGCCCACGAGCCAGCTGCTGATGCCCGCGTCGCCTCGCAGCCCCTGCAGATCGAGATGCCACGGACGTCCCAGGAACTGGTAGTCGGTGTAGTTCGCCCCGAAGTAGTCGCGATACTTCCCGTGCGCCCAATGCGCGGAGACGTACTTCGCATCGCCCCTGAAATTGCCCTCGCCGAGGGTGATCGTGGAGAGATACGGACTCGTCGGCGACGTGCCGGCGTCGAGGATGGTCGTCAGCTCGTCCGTCGTTTGCGCGACGATGATCACGCCGCCATTGCCGTCGTCGTACGCCTTGACGGACGCACTCGCGATGAACGGCTGCGCGCGCAGCAGGCGCTCCGATTCACTTCGGCGCCGGTCGTCGCATGCCTGGCCGGGCTCGACGATGAGAAACCGCCGCACGATTTCCGGTTTCGTGTTCGTGTGGATCGAGCTCAGAATCCCGATGGGCGACTCCCACCACTTGCCGTGCCGCGGATAGTACGGCGGCCGCGTCTGGACCTGGATGTCGCTGATGATCTGGCCCTCGCACTTGACCGCGTTCCCCGCCTGCGCGTGCGCGCGCGACGAGAGCGCGACGCTGAGCGCGACGCTGAGCGCGAACGCGACTGCCAGCGCCGGGGCACTCGGCGCGCTGCCGAAATGCTTCGCGAGGCGGGAACGCACTGCTGCGAGAGGCACCGGTGTAGTGGCTACTTGCCCATCCGGCGCTTCAATTCCGCCAGTCGGGCGTCCGCATCGGCATCGCGCGCGGAGCGATCCGCGGTTCGGCGAAGTGCATCGAGCTCGGAAAGATCGGAAGCGAGCGGGTCATCCGCTGCGCCGCTCGCCGGCGCGACGGGATCCTCGCCGCCAGTCAGCCGCTTGAGCTGCGCCGTCATCTCGGCGGTTTCTCGCTCGACGAGCACAACTTCCTCTACGAGCGCCGCGTGCTTGCGCTCGAGCACATCGATGCGCCCGGAGTGCTTGCGCTCGAATTCCGCAGCAAGCCGCACCGTTTCGGCATCGTTGATCCCGGCCGCGAGCTGCCCGCGGCGGCGCACGGTCGCGAGCTCCGCGCGCTCGCGCTCGAGTTGCGCGGCGACTGCGTCCCGAGCCGCGCGGCTCTGTGAGAGCCCCACCTTCGCATCCACGAGCGCTTCGCGCATGAGCCGCGCACGCGCGCGCGACGACTGATCGTTCAGCATGACGGATTGTCACCCGTTGCCGACGCCCCGTCACCCTGCACTCTGAAGATTGCTTCGCTGCGCCGTTGCATCGCGTACGATAGGGAACCGCTACACGAAGGCGCAAGCGCGCCACACGCCCTCGAGTACTAGGACGCCCAGCGCCACGCCGCCTCCGTGCGGACCTGACGCATCAGGCGCTCGGGTGAATTTCCGTTCGGGAACATCAGCGTGTCGCTCACCTCGTTCAGCGCAAGCCGCAGCGCGGCGAAGCGGCCGGACGCAACCCGCAGCAGCCCGTCGAGCCCGTGCTCCTGCGCGAGGCGGTGCTCCGCCGCGAGCATGAAGCCCCGGCGCCCCATCTCCTCGAAGTAGTCGAGATCCGGACCGCCGCGACGCCAGCGCTTGTGCTCGATGCGGTCCGGAAACATTCCGCAGGACCACAGCGCGTAGTTGCCGAGATGCTGGCGCACGAGAAAGCTTCGGCGCGCATCGGGCGTGTCCACTTCGCCCATGAGCTCCGCGAGCGTGTTGAACAGCTGGTCGTCCGTTTCGGAGACTCGTTCGGCACGTCCGCGTGCACCGAAGTGCAGCAGGATCGCCGCAACATAGTCCGCAAGTGCACGATCCTCCTCGCCCACGCGGCGCAGCGCGCGACGTACGACGACGTACCAGAAGAGGCGCACCGAAACCTGCATGCCGATGCGCGACTCGATGATCGCGGGCAGCAGGCGTGGATCGTCGAGGAGCGAGTCGATCCCCTCCTCGCGGAGGCGCACCTCGGCAGCATCCTGCTCGCGCGCTTCGCCATGCGCGAGCAGTCGAATGGCCAGCTGAGCATCGTCTCTCGTGAGCGACGCCCGTACGTTGCCGAGCAGCATGCGTTTTCCCCCTGAGCATCGAAGGCTATACACCGCGGTGGCGCTCGTGATTCGCCCCTCTGTTGGGTGACGACTCGACTAGCCTCGCGTTACTCGCTCAGGCGTTTCAGCGCAGCAGCGAGGGCGGCAGCGGTCGCGTTGGGGAGTTCGCCACTGCGGTCCCGATATGCATGATCAAGGCCGCGACACGCGCGAGCTTGTCGTAGTCAATCTTGTCGGGCGAGTCGGTGACCCTGTGGTAGTCGGGGTGCAGCCCCGTCGTGAAGAACACGATCGGAACGCCGTGCTTCGCATAGTTGTAGTGATCGCTCCGATAGTACAGCTGCTCCGGATGCGACGGCGCGTCCCAGTCACGATTGATGAGGAACGGACGCGGGGATGCGCTGTTCACCGAATCGACGATCGCGCCGAGCACGGTGCTCTGCCCGTTCGGCGCCGACCGCGGACCGATGAGATACAGCGAGTCGGGATCGTTGCGCCCGATCATGTCCGCGTTCAGCTGCGCGACGATCGAGTCCAGCACCACGGTGGGATGCGACGTGAACCACTCGGAGCCGAACAATCCGAGCTCCTCGCCGGTGTGCCACACAAAAAGCAGCGAGCGCTTAGTGCGCGGAGCCCTTTGCGCCCGTTTCGCGATCTCGATGAGCGACATGCTGCCGGAGCCGTCGTCGTCGGCGCCGTTCGCAATCGAATCGCCGTGCTCCGCGGGCAGAATTCCGATGTGGTCGAGATGCGCGCCGAACGCCACGTAGGTATGTGAGAGCGCGGAGTCGGATCCGGGAATCACGGCGACGACGTTGTACGCCGGCACGACGTCCTGCACGAGATCCACCTTCGCAGCGAACGAGCGTCCGTCGAGCACGCGCGGGCGATCGTTGTGCGGCCACCCAGCGGGGAGGAGCGGGCCCGCGTCGCGCACGGTTCCGAAGATGACCATCGGCAGCTCGCGCGGTCCATCGAGCGTAGGCTGGAGCCGCAGCGATGAGTCGCTGAGCCCGGCCGCGAGCGCGGGCAGCTCGCCCGCCTGCCGGCCCGTGAACAGCACGATGACCGCCGCCGGGCGACGCTCGATGATCGAGCCCAGCCGGTCGCCGAGCGAGCGCGGATCGCGCAACGCGCTTCTGTGCGCCGAGTCAAGCCCCGACGGCGCGTCGTTGACGAACACGACCACCTTGTCCGCGAGCGACAAGCCCGCGAGATCGTTGCGTCCGTATCCCGGTGCCGACAGCCCGTAACCCGCGAACACCAGATCGCCCGCCGCCTCGAGCACGGGAAGCGGCATCCCTTCCCCGAGCGAGGGCACCGGAATGAGATGCGATCCGATGGGCAGACTCGCGTGCATGGCCAGCGACGTCACGGTAAAGCGGGCCGACCGGACGAAAGTGCGCGATAGCGGCACGCGCTGGAGGTATCCACCGCTGTCGCCCGCAGGTGCGATCCCGGCCGCCTTCAATTGCGCGGCGATAAATCGTGCGGCCCGCGCGCCATTCGGCGTCTCCGCGCTGCGACCGAGCATCGAATCGTCCGCAAATGCGAACAGATCGCGGCGCAGGTCCTCCGCCATCGTCGGTGGCGGCGCCGGGGCGGGGGCGGAACTTTTCTCGGTGCGCGGCGGCGATGCGCAACCTGCGGCCAGGGCCAGCAGCAGCACCGCGCGGCGACGCATGAGAAGCTCCAACGGAAGAGGGATGCGCCACACGACGCGGCAACGCTGCGTACAGCCTAACGCGACGAAGCCGCTGCGGCAACGCCGGGCTTTCCCTTTGGACGAGAGCGTGGCCATCTTCCGTTACTTGTGCTCCCATTGGCGCTTCAATGCGGAACCACGTTCCCGAAACGGGTATCATTCATCAACATGCTGTACATCTGCATTCCCGCATTCGATGAAGCGCCCACGGTCGGGTTGCTTCTGTGGCGCATCCGAACCGTGTTCGAGGCGCACCCTCGCGAGTACGAGATCATCGCGCTCGACGATGGCAGCACCGATGGCACAGAGGAAACCCTGCGGCGGTACGAGAAAGTGCTCCCGCTCACCGTGCTGCGCAACGAAACGCGGCGCGGCTACGGCGCCGCGCTCGACACGCTCGCGCGCGCCGCCGCCAAGGCGACGCGCTACCCGCGCCGCGACGCCATGATCGTGATGCAGGGCGATCTCACCGATCGTCCGGAAGATTTGCCCGAGCTCGCGAAGCGCTTCGACGGCGGTGTCGACTGCGTCGTCGCGGAGGCGGGTCCCGCAGCGGCCACGGCGCCGAGGGAGATCCGCCGGCTGCGCCGCATCGCGCCGTGGCTCATGCGCCGCTACATCCGCGTCGACGGCGTGGCCGATCCACTCGGCACACTCCGCCTCTATCGCATCGCCGTGATTCGCGACGTCATCAAGCAGGCGGGCGACGCGCCGATCGTGCAGGGCGCCGGTTGGGCCGCGAACGTCGAGCTCCTCGTGAAGGCCGCGAAGTTCTGCCGTAGAGTCGAGACGGTTCCCCTGGAGCCTCGCTACGATTTGCGTCCGCGCGAGACGCGCGTACGCTGGTTCCCCGATGCGCTCGCCCTCTATCGATTCGGCGTTGCCCACCGCGCGTTGAGCGCTCCGGCGCCTACGTGATCAACCGCGCGCGGATCTTCCGCGCCGTCGGGATCATGGCAGTGCTCTCGACCGCCATGCGCGCGGCCCATGCGCAGCAGGATACGCCAGCCTCGCCGATCACCGAGAACGCGCAGCCCGCACGCGTGGTGCGCCCGTATGGCGTGGGCGAAAAGCTCGTGTACGATCTCGCCGTCGGCGGCGCCAAGGTCGGCACGGGCACCATGTCGATCATCGCCGGAGAGGCGATCGAGGGACACGATACCTTTCACTCGATCTTCGACATCAAGGGCGGCTTCCTCTTCTTCAAGGTGAACGACCGCCTGGAGAGCTGGTTCGAGCCAGCCTCCGCCACGTCGCATCGCTTCTACCAGCGGATCAACGAGGGGAACTACCACAAGGAGCGCTACTTCGAGATCTACCCGGACAGCGCCAAGCTCCATCAGCGCGGATTCGAACAGAAGGAGAGCGTGCACGATCCGCTC
The DNA here is from genome assembly GCA_036564355.1 of Gemmatimonadaceae bacterium. GTDB lineage: Bacteria > Gemmatimonadota > Gemmatimonadetes > Gemmatimonadales > Gemmatimonadaceae > FEN-1250. Next base: position 15,560 of record DATCPC010000143.1, read on the forward strand.
GACGACGCGTCCTTCTTCTACTTCGTGCGCACCGTCCCGCTGGTCATCGGCGAGACCTACACGTACAGCCGCTACTTTCGGCCTGAGAAGAATCCCGTCATCGTGAAAGTGCTGCGGCGCGAGAAGATCACCGTCGATGCGGGCACGTTCAATACGATCGTACTCCAGCCGATCATCAAGTCCGGCGGGCTCTTCGCCGAAGGCGGCGAGGCGCTGATCTGGGTGACCGACGACGATCGGCGTATCATGGTACAGCTCAGAGCGAAGATGCCGGTGCTGAAAACCCTCGACCTCTTTTTAAAATCGTACACTCCGCCAACGATCCCTCCGGGCTGAGCAAGCCCGAAGCCGATCTCTCCGCAGTGCGCACCGTTCCGATCGCGCGACGCCCCAACAAAGTGCGCGCCGAGGAGTTCGCGACTCCGCCCGCGGACGACCGTTCGTTCGCCGCCTTCCTCGGCTCACTGCCAGACGTCCTGGCCGCGCGCGACTTTCTGGCGCTCGCGCGCGAGATCGCTCGCGCGGCGGGAAAACGCGGCGTCGTCGTGATGGTCGGTGGACACATCGTGAAGACCGGCCTTGCGCCGATCCTCATCGACTTCATGCGCCGCGGAATCATCACGCACCTCGCGATGAACGGCGCCGCGGCGATTCACGACTACGAGATCAGTCGCTGGGGCGGCACATCGGAGGACGTGCAGGCAGGGCTCCGCGAGGGGACGTTCGGCATGGCGGAGGAGACGGGGCGTGAGATGAACGAGGCGTTCATTCGCGGCCAGAACGAGCGATGGGGGATGGGCGAGTCGCTTGCGCGCGCGCTGAACGAAAAGGATCTTGCGCATCCGGAGCTGTCACTGCTCAAGCGCGCCGATGATCTCGGGGTTCCGCTCACGGTGCACGCGGCCATCGGCGCGGAAATCATCCACCAGCACCCCGCGTCGAGCGGCGCGGCGATCGGGGACACCAGCCACCGCGACTTTCGGCGCTTCGCGGCGAGCCTGCCGTCCGTGCACGATGGAGGGGTGGTGCTGAACCTCGGAAGCGCCGTGGTACTTCCGGAAGTGTTTCTCAAGGCGCTCACCATCGCGCGCAATCTCAACGATGGAAGGCCCACCGGGTTTACGGCAGCCGATCTCGACATGCTTCGGCACTACCGGCCGCACGTGAACGTCGTGCAGCGACCAACGGTAGAGGGCGGTACAGGCTACGAGATCACGGGGCACCATGAGCTCATGGTGCCGATGCTCGCGTGGAGCGTGCTCTCGATGATCGACGCGCGCGGCTAGAAAGCGCTCAGGCCCCCGACCACTTCTGGCGGATGCGTCGCGCGGTATCGGGGCTCAAAACGCGGATCACGAGATACACGACGAAGCCGATGCACGCGATCTTGAGGGCGATAAAGAAGAGCCCGAAGAGCACGGCGAATAGAAAGCCGAAAATCCCGAAAATGAACTTCAGGGCGATCAGCCCAAGAATGGCCATGAGGCCGACTGCGAAAACGGTGCGTAGCATGACCCGGTTCTCCCCTTCGAGGCGATTGCTCTTCGATTCTGCTTACAATACGCCCAGCCACCGCGGGAGGTTTCAGGGCCGGCGCGGGGGAGCGCCGACTCGGTGAGGACCGCGGACGTCGTCGTGCTCGGCGGTGGGCTGATCGGCCTCGCCGTGGCGGCGGAGGCGGCCCATCGCGGAGCGTCGGTGATCCTCGTTGGGGAGCAGCGCTTCGGGGAGGCGTCGCCTGCCGGCGCCGGCATGCTGGCACCCGGCGCCGAGAGCGAGGAGCTCCCGAGTAGCGCCGTGCGCGAGTTCGCGATCGGAGGGCGCGATCTCTACCCCTCGTTCCTGCGCGCGCTCTACGACGAAACGGGGATCGATGTTCCCTTCGACCGAAACGGGATCCTCGAGCTGATCGACGACCGGGAGCCCGTTCGTCGCCCCGCGGGAAGCGAGTGGATCGACGCCCGAGCGCTCCGCGAGCTCGAGCCCGCGCTCGGCGAATTCGCTGGTGCCATCCTCCACCCCAACGATGGGGCCGTCGACAATCTCGTCCTCATCGTCGCCATGAACCGCCGTGTGCAGTCACGTAGCTCAATCGAGGTAATTCGGTCGGCGATCCGCTCGGTCAATGTCACCGCATTGCGGCCCAGAGTCATTCTCGAGGACGGTGATGTCGTGGAGGGCGGAACGCTGGTCGTCGCCACAGGCGCCTGGGCGGCGCAGCTTTCGGGACTTCCGCGTCCGCTTCCCGTTCGACCCGTGCGCGGACAGCTCATCATGCTGGAGAGGGCGCTCTCGCATCACGTGATCTACGGCGGCGGCGGCTATCTCGTCCCGCGACGCTACCCGGACGCGCCCCATCCCTTCGAGCGCACGATCATCGGCGCCACTATGGAGGACGTCGGGTTTGACAACAGCACGACGCCGGCAGGGCTCGCGGCGCTCGAGGCAGTGGCCCGCCGCATCTCCCCGGCGTCGGCCTCCGCGAACCTCGTCTCGCACTGGGCGGGATTGCGGCCCATGACCCCCGACAGCCTGCCAATCCTCGGCGCCGACCCGGACATCTCCAACCTGCTCTACGCCTGCGGACACGGGAGAAACGGCATCCTCCTGGCGCCCGTCACTGGCCAGGCGATTGGCGCCCTTGCGGTGGGTGCGCAGAGCGACTACGACCTGTCTCCGTTCTCGATCGCACGCTTCGCCGGAGTCGACTAACCGACTATATTTTGCTAGCTGGTTAGCATGACTATCACTCGCCAGGTCATGCACATAGCTTGGGCGTGACGCGTGCGGCTCCCGCGCGCGCCGGTCGCGATCAGAGGCGCATGCACGATTCGTTATACCAGATCATGGGCAGACACAAAGCCCCCGCGCTCCCCGAGCGCAAGCCGGCCTGGCTGAAGGTACGGGCCCCCGGCGGTCCGAACTATCTCCGCATGCAGCAGCTCATGCAGGACCTTCGCCTGCATTCCGTCTGCGCCGAGGCCCACTGCCCCAACATCGGCGAATGCTGGGAGCACGGCACCGCCACCTTCATGATTCTGGGCGACGTCTGTACCCGCAATTGCGCCTACTGCGCGATCGCCCACGGCCGCCCCCCCGAGTACGACATCGAGGAGCCCGCGCGCGTCGGCGCGGCCATCGCCGAGCTGAAGCTCCAGCACGCCGTCATTACCTCGGTCGACCGCGACGATCTCCCCGACTTCGGCGCGTACATCTTCGCCGAAACGATCCGCCAGATCCACGCGCAGCTTCCCGACTGCTCCGTTGAGGTGCTCGTCCCCGACTTCCAGGGGCGCGAAGAGTCGATTCGTGCGGTGCTCGATGCCGCGCCCGAGATCTACAACCACAACACCGAGACGGTGCCGCGCCTCTTCAAGCGCTGCCGCCCCGGCGGGCGCTACGAGCGCGTGCTCGAGATCTTCCGCATGGCGAAGCGGATCGCGCCGGGCATCCCGACCAAGACCGGCCTCATACTCGGCATGGGCGAGACGATCCCCGAGGTGCTCCAGACCATGCGCGAGCTGCGCGAGGTCGACGTCGACATCCTCACGCTCGGCCAGTACTTGCGTCCGTCCGCCAATCACCACCCGCTCGACCGCTACTACACCCCCGACGAGTTCCTGCAGCTCCGCGACGCCGGTCGCGAGATGGGCTACCGGCATGTCGAGTCGGGCCCGCTCGTGCGCTCGAGCTATCACGCGTGGGAGCAGGTTCAGGCGGCAGGCGTCTAATGGCCCGCGTCCGCACATCCGCTTCCGTTCCCGCCGTGTCTCCAGAGAAACCCCAAGAGAACGTTCAAGAGAACTCATCAATGGCAAAGAAAAAGGCCGAAGGCTCCGACGATCCCGCTCTCCGACTGTCGCTGCTCCGCGAGATGCTGCTCATGCGGCGATTCGAGGAGCGCGCGGCCGAGGCATACGCGCTCGGCAAGATCGGCGGCTTCTGCCATCTCTACATCGGGCAGGAGGCCGTGGGCGCAGGCGCGATCTCGGTGCTCCGCCCCGACGACTACGTCATCACGAGCTATCGCGATCACGGGCAGGCGCTCGCCCGCGGGATCACTCCGCGCGCCGTGATGGCGGAGCTCTTTGGCCGCATCGATGGCTGCTCGAAGGGGAAAGGCGGCTCGATGCACCTCTTCGACCGCAACACGAATTTTCTCGGCGGACACGGCATCGTCGCCGGCCACATCCCGCTGGCCACGGGCGTCGGCTTCGCGATCAAGTACCGCGGCGGCGACCAGGTGTGCCTCTGCTTCTTCGGCGAGGCCGCGGTGAACAATGGCGCCTTTCACGAGGCGTTGAACATGGCGGCGCTCTGGCAGCTGCCAGTCGTGTATCTCGTCGAGAACAACCGGTACGGGATGGGCACGGCGCTCGAGCGCGCGTCGTCCGTGAACGACATCGCCGAGCGCGCGTGCTCGTACGACATGCCGAACGAGGTCGTCGACGGACAGGATGTGATCGCGGTGCGCGAGGCGACCATGCGCGCCGTGGCGCGCGCGCGGGGCGAGAACACGCCGACGCTCATCGAGGTCCGCACCTATCGCTTCATGGGGCACTCGATGTCCGATGCGGTGAGCGGCACGTATCGCAGCAAGGAGGAGCTCGACGAATACATGAAGCGCGATCCGATCGCGGTGCTGCGCGCGCAGATGGAGCAGCGCGGCGAGTGGTCGGACGACAAGATGGCCGCGATCGACGACGAGGTGCGCGCGATCGTCGAGGATGCGTGGAACTTTGCCGACGAGAGCCCGGAGCCGCCGCTCGAGGCGCTCACGGAGGATGTCTACGTCGACACGACCAGCGACACGGCAACGGGCGCCGCGGCGGGAGAGCGCTGAGATGGCGATCGTCACGTATCGCGACGCACTCAATCAGGCTTTGCGCGAAGAGATGCAGCGCGACGACCGCGTCTTCATCATGGGCGAGGAAGTCGGGATCTACCAGGGCGCGTACAAGGTGTCGAAGGGACTGCTCCAGGAGTTCGGCGAGATGCGCGTGGTCGACACGCCGATCACCGAGTTGGGATTCGCGGGCGTGGGTGTCGGCGCCGCGATGGTCGGGCTTCGCCCCGTCATCGAATTCATGACGTGGAACTTCGCGCTCCTCGCGCTCGACCAGGTCGTGAACGCCGCCGCGAAGATGCTCTCGATGTCCGGCGGGCAGTTCAACATCCCGATCGTCTTCCGAGGCCCGAATGGCGCCGCGCTGCAGCTCTCGGCGCAGCACTCGCAGGCGTGGGAGTCGTGGCTCGCGCACATCCCCGGGCTCAAGGTCGTCGCTCCCGGCACGCCGTACGATGCGAAGGGGCTGCTCAAGAGCGCGATCCGCGATGACAACCCGGTGATGGTGCTCGAGGGCGAGATGCTCTACAACGCCAAGGGCGAGGTGCCCGACGGCGACTACACCATCCCGCTCGGCAAGGCGCAGGTGAAGCGCGAGGGTGACCACGTCACGATCATCTCGTATGGCAAGATGATCAACGTCGCACAGCAGGCGGCGGAGCTGCTCGCGAAGGATGGCATTCGCGCGGAGGTGATCGATCTGCTCACGCTGCGGCCGCTCGACGCGGAGACGATCGTCGCGTCGGTGAAAAAGACGAATCGCGCGGTGGTCGTGGAGGAGGGTTGGGAGATCTGCGGCATGGGTGCGCAGATCGTGGACTACGTGCAGCGCGACTGCTTCGATGACCTCGATGCGCCGGTGCTGCGCGTGCATCAGGTGGACGTGCCGATGCCGTACGCGAAGAACCTCGAGCGTGCCGCGAAGCCGGACGCGCAGAAGACCGTCGCAGCAGCGCGGCAAGTGCTCTATCTCGACTAGCCGCTTCGGATCGACCGGGAGGATGTGATGGCAACGAAGGTCACGATGGAGGCGCTCTCTCCCACGATGGAGGAGGGACGCGTCGTCAAATGGCTGAAGAACGAGGGCGATACCGTCGCGAAGGGCGATCTCCTCGCGGAGGTGGAGACTGACAAGGCGGTGATGGAGCTGACCGCGCGCGGCGACGGCGTGCTTCGCGTGCGTCTCGCGGCCGAGGGTGACACGCGCCCGGTGGGCGATCTGCTCGCGGTGATCGCGGCGGCGGACGAGAACATCGATGCGCTGGTGAAGAA